>NZ_JBIAQI010000008.1:292316-355027 GCF_042888905.1 Streptosporangium sp. NPDC002721 | reverse complement strand
GTACTGCACCGGGGACGGTGTGGGAGAGTAGGTCACCGCCGGACAATCGTTTCACGTAGGGCCCTCACCGTTGGTGGGGGCCTTCGTGCTTTCACGGGCCCTTTTCGCGTTGCGGAGAGGCCTCTGGACGCTCTTCGGTCCTGCCATTCGGTACTCATGGCAACACGGCGGCCGTCGAGTCGGACGGCTTTGTAGTCCCTCAAGGACCGCCCGCAAGGATGCGGTGCCATGTCGTGATCATTTGCGGGAGCCGCAGGAAGGGCGTGTGGACTTTCGAGGGCTTGCTAGGCTGAAGGGGCCGGGCCACCCCACCTGCGGGTGGCCTTCGTCGCGCCAGACCACGATAGGGCGGGGCAGCGATAGCGAACGGGGCGCACCCCGCGGCCGGAGACCGCCCACATAGCGAATCGTCCCATCCGATCGAAGAGACGGGACACGCTCGCAGAGTGAGCCAACGAATGGACCAGAAGTGAACAGTGACAACGGGCCTGAGGGCGCCGGCCGACGCGAAGAGGGCGAAAACCGCGGATCCGGTGGTCAGGGAGGCCACCGCAACGATCGCGCAGGTGGTGACAGGGGACGTCCGGGCGACGGTCCCCGATACGGTGAGCGCCGAGAGGGGCGCCCGAGTGGTTCCTACGGCTCTCGTGATCGTGGCGACCGGCCGTCTTACAACCGTGACGACCGTGGCTCCGGCCGTCCCGCGTTCAACCGCGATGACCGTCCGAGTGGCGGGCAGAGGCCCTCGGGGCCGCGTGGAGAGGGTCAGCGTTCTTACGGTGACCGTGACCAGGCCCGTGGTGGTTCCTACGGAGCCCGTGACCGTGGGGACCGGCCGTCTTACAACCGTGACGACCGTGGTTCCGGTCGCCCTCCCTTCAACCGTGACGACCGTGGTGAGCGCAGGCCGTTCAACCGCGATGACCGTCCGGGAGGAGGTCGTCCTCCGTTCAATCGTGACGACCGGCCCGGTGGTGGGTATCGCGGTGATCGCGGTGATCGTCCGTCGTTCAACCGTGACAGTCGTGGTGGGGATCGTCCGCCGTTCAATCGCGATGATCGTGGTTCCGGTCGTCCTCCCTTCAATCGTGATGATCGTGGTGGGGACCGTCCGTCGTTCAACCGTGATGATCGTGGTGGCGAGCGTCGTTCGTACGGTGATCGCGATCAGTCGCGCGGTCAGTACGGCTCGCGTCCCGGTGGTGGTGGTGAGCGCAGGCCGTTCAACCGCGATGACCGTCCGGGGGGAGGACGTCCTCCGTTCAATCGTGATGATCGTGGTGGGGACCGCCCGTCGTTCAACCGTGACGACCGTGGTGAGCGCAGGCCGTTCAACCGTGACGACCGTCCCGGTGGGGGGCGCCCGCCGTTCAATCGTGACGACCGTCCCGGTGGGGGGTATCGAGGTGATCGTCCGCCGTTCAACCGCGATGATCGTGGTTCCGGTCGTCCTCCCTTCAATCGTGATGATCGTGGTGGGGAGCGCCCGTCGTTCAACCGCGATGACCGCGGCGGCGAGCGTCGTTCGTACGGCGACCGCGACCAGACCCGTAGCCGTTATGGTTCGCGTCCGGACGGTGAGCGCAGGCCGTTCAACCGCGATGACCGTCCGGGTGGAGGACGTCCTCCGTTCAATCGTGATGATCGTGGTGGGGAGCGCCCGTCGTTCAACCGTGACGACCGTGGTGAGCGCGGGCCGTTCAACCGTGACGACCGTCCCGGTGGGGGGCGTCCCTTCGGGAACCGTGACCGCGACGGTGAGGGGTCCCGCACCCGCTATGGCAGGGATGACCGGTCCGGTGGCCGCGACGAGGCTCCCAGCAGCCAGCGTGAGGAGCTGCCGGAGCTCGCTCCGGACATCACTGCGGAGGAGCTCGACAAGGAGATCCGCGAGGAACTGCGTTCCCTTCCGCTCGACCTCGCGGACCTGATCTCCCGCCATCTGGTGGCGGCCGAGAGGGCTCTGGGAGAGGACGACGCGGAGCGGGCGTACGAGCACACGAAGGTCGCTCGTCGCTTCGCGGCCAGGATCGGGGTGATTCGCGAGGCCGTCGGCATCGCGGCCTACCGCGCCGGTCACTTCTCCGAGGCGCTCAGCGATCTGCGCGCGGCTCGCCGGATGACGGGTTCCGACTCGTTCCTTCCGATCATGGCGGACTGTGAGCGTGGCCTCGGCCGTCCCGAGCGCGCCCTTGACCTGGTCCGCTCCAAGGAGGCCGAGCGGCTCGACCGCGTCGGCAAGATCGAACTTGCCATCGTGGAGTCCGGTGCCCGGAGGGATCTCGGCCAGAACGACGCCGCGGTCATCACCCTCCAGCGCCTTCCCGAGCTGCGCGACACCCGTCCCCAGCCCTGGTCGGCCCGTCTCGCCTTCGCCTACGCCGACGCGCTGTCGGTGGCGGGTCACGAGGGGCCCGCCACCGAGTGGTTCGGCCGGGCGATGGCCTTCGACGAGGAGGGTGAGACCGACGCGGCCGAGCGTTACGCGGAGCTGACGGGCGCTGTCATCGAAGATCTCGAAGAGGACGACGACGAGGACGGGGAGATCGAGGACGGCGAAGCCCGTTCCCAGGGCGGCGCCGATGCCGAGATCGACACCGATGACGTCCATCTCGACGATGACGCCGACATCGACGACGTCGCGGATCTGGACGCGGAGATCGAAGACGAAGACGATCTCTTTGACGAAGAGTTCGGTGCGAACCGGTTCGTCGCCGGTGATGCTCCGGGCAACGGATCTTCCGATGAAGAGGGCTCTTCCGAGAGCGTCCCTTCCAGGGACGAGACGGTCGATGCCGAGCGGAAGGTGGAGCGCGCCGTCGGCCCGGCCTTCATCGAGCCTGACTTCGGCGACATTCTCAGTGACACCCCCGATGCCGGCTCCGACGGAGACGACGACCTGGACGAGGATCGGGACGTCGATCGGGACAAGGCCGAGGACAAGCCGGACCGGGATCACCGGGGCAAGTCCGAGAAGTAGTCCTCAGGGACCTCTGCCGCGTTCCGGGTGGGCGAACCGCGCACCCGGAACGCGCAAGGCGCCTCCGGGGTGATCCTGGGTCTTCCGGGACAGTTTTTACGGTTGGACCCGGTCCAGCCAGTGCAGGATGCCGGCCACGTTGGACGGGGCGCCGCTCAGCATCTCGAACTGCTCGGCGGTCGCCTCGTCCGCTTTCAGGGCCGCGTAACGGTCGCGGGTGCGTTCCCTGACCATGGCGACGGCGTGGTCCAGATCCATGCCCTCCGCGTGGGCCTGGCGGGTCAGGTCGACCCAGACGCGAAGCTCCTCGGCGGAGCGTCCCAGGACCTCCTCCACGTCCGCGACCGGTCCGTAGTGACTGAAGAGCAGCCTCTGCGGGCCCAGCGCCTTGAACAGGGCGATCGAGTCCAGCGCGGTCCGCAGGTCGAAGTCCGGCGGGGGTGTGGCGGGGCGCAGGTCGTCCGTCTCCGGAAGGTAGACCCCGGCCGCGTCGCCGACGTAGAGGTCTCCGGTGCCGGAGTCGATGAGCCCCACATGGTGTTTGGCGTGCCCCGGCGAGTAATGGCTGTTCAGGGTACGTCCGTTGCCGAGGTCGATCGTGCCGGTGTCACCGAGCGCGCGGATCCGCGATGCTTCCGTGGGGGAGAGCTCGCCGAACAGGGTGTCCAGCTTGTCGCCCCAGACCATCCGCGCGCTGGCCATCAGCCTGGACGGGTCGGCTAGATGCCGGGCCCCCTTCTCGTGAACCACGATCTCCGCGTCCGGGTAGAAGCCGGCGATGTCGCCGACCCCGCCCGCGTGATCGAGGTGGATGTGTGTGACGACGACCGTGGCGAGGTCTCGGGGGCCGACGCCCAGCGAGGTCAGGGCGTCGCGCACCACGGGGGCGGAGGTGGAGGTTCCGGTCTCCACCAAGCAGGGACGGTCTCCGAGGATCAGGTATCCGGCGGTGATGCTGGAGTATCCGGCCATCTTCGTGTCGATCTCATAGACGTCCCCGCCGAGGGCGGTGATGTTTTCCACAGGCCACCTCATAACTGGAACCGGCATCCACAGAACGGTATTCGGCCGTTCCGGCGCAGCTCACATCGTAGAGAGTTGTCCTCGACCAGCAAGATCGAGGGGGATCGCATGGACCGTAACGAGGTCATTCTCGTGGGCCGCCTACCTGAGGTGGCCCAGATCAGGTCGTTGCCGAGCGGGAGCAGGCTCGGCACCTGGCGTCTGATCGTCCGGCGGCAGCATCACGGGCGTGGTGCCCGGGTCGACACCATTCCGTGCGCGTCGTTCGAGCTCGAGGTGATCGAGGCCGTGGCGGGTTGGCTGCCGGATGACGTCGTCGAGGTGACGGGTTCGCTACGCCGCCGCTGGTGGGGAAGCGAGGGGGCCAAATCGTCCGGGTACGAGGTCGAGGTGCGTTCGGCGAGACGCCTCGAACGCAGGGTCACCACGATTCTGACCGGCGAGGAGGAAGTTCCGGTGCCCGCCCCGCCTCGGCCGGTGCGCTCACTTATGCACACGGGGCAGAGGATCATCGGGCAGGAGACAGCGGGGCGTGAGGGTCCTGGGCAGGATGCGGAGCCGCGGCTCACGCCGGTCGGGCCTGATCCCACCCCTGACCTCACCGCAGCCGGGCCGGGGCTCCCTCCGGCCGGGCTGGATACCACCTTGTCCGAATCATCGAATTCCGCCCCGGTCGGATCAGACCTCGTCGGGCCTGACTCGGCCTCGGTCAGGTCGAGGCTCGTACGGGTCGGCCTGGAACCGGATCCGGTCGGATCGGATCCCCTGGGGCTGGATTCGGCCTTGGTCAGGCCGGGGCTCGTTCCGGTCGAGACGGATCGGGGCCCGGCCGCACCGGATCCCCTCGGGCTTGATCCGGACTCGGCCGGGCCGGGGCTCACTCCGGTTGGACGGGATCCCGCCTCGGCCGGGTTTGACGACCTCCCCCCGGCCCGATCAGGCCTTGATCCGGAAGGCATGCCGGTGCCGGTTCCGCGAGTCCTGGAGGCGCCGGTTCCGGGCCGCTCGCAGATGCCTCACCTCGCGACGCGTGCGGACGCGGTTTCCTGAGCGGGCGAGTGACCGGTGCCCTTCTTTTCGCGCATCTTTCCCGCACATCCGATATCCCGGTTCTTTTCCGTGCATCCGAGATACCTGACTTCCGAAGTCTTTCGGAGATCCTGTCTCCTTTCTGGATTCAGGCTCCTTGGAACCTCAGGAGTCGGGCTTCTCATAGGGCGGGTCGTTCGTGGGCGGTGTCCACGTAGGGGTGAGCAGGCGCAGGACCAGACCGGTTCTGGGCTTCGGGCCGAAGGAGGTGGATTTGCGAGGCACCCGTTCCCCCTGAGCCGCGACCGCGAGCACCTCGTCGACGGCGAGCGGGCGCAACAGCACCGCGGTGCCACCGGAGGCCCGTGCGAGCCGTACGGCGGCCTCCGGATCGTGGTGGACGATGCGCACCGACTGTTCGTCGTCCCGCATCCCCCAGACCTTCGGCAGGAGAAACTCCGCGAGGATGGAGGTGTTCAACGCTCGCCACCTGGCCGAGTGCTCGGACGGCATGGCGTATTCGAGTTGATCGGGGTCAGGGTCGCTGAGAAGGTGGGTGAGCCCGCCGGAGGACAGCAGGTAGGCCGGTCCGGTGGTCTCCTCCAGTGCGGCCAGGCCTTCGGGCAGGTCCGCGTGCTCCCGCACCCGCCACGAGCCCTTGGCCTTGGCCAGTGCCTCCTCGAGCGGCAGCTCGGGAATGACCCGGTGGATGGCCTTCAGATCCGGCGGGTAGGCGCTGGAGTCCACCAGGAGCGCAAGACCGAAATCCCACGGCTCGGGCTCCGCCGCGGCCGTCGTAGCGCCGGTGGTGGCGGCTCGGTGTTGCCGCTGGAGCGCGAGGTAGGTGGCGTAACGATGGTGTCCGTCGGCGATGAGAGCCTGGCGGGGACGGAGATCGGTGTCGATGGAGGTGAGTTCCCCGGTGTCGGTGACGGCCCACAGCCGATGTCTGACCCCGTCCTCGGTCTTCGCCTCCACCAGCGGGGGACGGGACGCGGCGATCTGGTCGACGAGGCGGGTGGTGGCGCCGCCCGCGCCGTCGTAGAGCAGGAAGATGGGTTCGAGGTTGGCTTCCGTGGTGCTCATCAACGCCAGCCGGTCGGCGACCGGTCCGGGCATCACGTTCTCGTGGGGCAAGACGATGTGCAGTTCCGGACCTGCCAGGCCCACATCGCCGATGATTCCGCGCTGCAGGACCCCGGGCCCCGACTGCTCGTAGACGTAGACCGCGGGCGTCTCGTCGGCGGTCAGCACTCCGGAGGAGAGCCATTGGTGAAGCGTCTCCCGCGCCTCGGCGTATCTCTGCTGGTCGGTGCCGGGAAGGATCAAACGCACCACGTTGTTGGGGTGGGTGTCGAGCAGCTTTCGCACGCCGGCCTCGTCGATGAGGTCGTAAGGCGGTGAGGTGACGCCGGCCAGATCGTCGACCGCGAACCGTACGCCGCGGAACGGGCGTAGCACCAGCCCGTCGGGTATCGGCAGTTCAGGATTCGCCATAGAGGGCATGCTGCCATAAAGGCCTGAAACGGCCGGGGGCCGCTTCGAGTCTGTGGTGGTGCCCGGTCCGTCAGGGAATCGGCCAGATCTGTCGTCTGTCGATGAAGGAGGCCTCACATAATGGTCCAAGGACGTGGCGGTCCGTCTGATTCCCCCAGCCCCGAGACGGGCGCTCCGGTCGGGGACGTCTACGAGTGGTTCCAACGAGGTATGCGGCTGCTGGCCGAGGGGAGTCCGGCTGCCGCGGCCGCGCTGCTGGAACGGGCGGCCGACGCGGAGCCGGAGTCGCGGAGCATCCGGGAGGCTCTCGCCAGAGCGCAGTTCAACTCCCGGCAGTACGCCGACGCCGTCGACAGTTTTCGCTTGATCATCGATGCGAATCCGGCTGAGGACTATGCGTATTTCGGGCTTGGGCTCGCCCTCTGGCGTACCGGGGACATGGAGGGGGCTCAGGAACCACTGGCCATCGCCGTCGCGATGCGGCCCGACCTGCGGCACTACGTTTCCGCGTTGAAGAGCGTTCGCGCCACGTTGCGTGCCCGCAGGACGTGATTCACGGGATGTGATCCAGACAAGGAAGCCGCTGTGGGCTCATGTCCGCGGTGTGGTCTGTGCGGGGTCGCCGATGTGTCCATGGTGTTCGTCGTACGCGGTTCGGGTGCGGTTGCCGGTGTGATGCCAGGTGTTCGTCGTGTGATTTGTGTGGGGTCAGCGGGGTCGGCGGAGTGGCGGGGTTGCCGAGGTGACGAGGTTGCCGGGGGAGCGGTGTTACCGAGGTGGCCGTGGGTGTTCGTCGTATGCGATTGCGATCTGTATCGGGTTGTCGGTGCGGTGGTAGGTGTGTCCTTCGCGTGTGGATCCAGGTCGGTCTGCCGGTGTGGTCGTAGGTGCTTGTCAGGCGCGATCCGGGGGTTCGCTGGATGTGATCCAGGCCGCTCCCGCGCACGGGCCCGTGCGGGTGATGGAACGCGGGTGATGAAATGGGCCGGTGGACACGAATACGCTGATCGACCCGTATGACACTCTTCTCCTTGACCTCGACGGGGTGGTGTATCTCGGGCGCGACGCCGTACCGAGGGCTCCCGAGGCCCTCAGCCGGGCGGCGGAAAGTGGTGTGCGCCTTGCCTACGTCACCAACAACGCCTCACGCACCCCCGCCGCCATCGCCCAGCACCTGCGTGCGCTGGGCGCCCCGGCGGCCCCCGAGGATGTCGTGACCTCCGCTCAGGCCGCCGCGCGGCTGGTGGCCGAGCGGGTCGAACCGGGCGCGGCGGTGCTGGTGGTCGGCGGGATGGGGTTGCGCTCCGCGCTGCGCGCCCACGGGCTGCGTCCGGTCAGCACCGCCCTGGATGCCCCGGTCGCGGTCGTCCAGGGCATCGCCCCCGATCTCTCCTACGGTCTACTGGCCGAGGGGACGCTCGCGGTGAGGGAGGGGGCGCTCTTCGTCGCCGCCAACGCCGACTCGACCATGCCGACCGGCAGGGGCGAGCTTCCCGGCAACGGCGCGATGACCAGGGTCATCGCCACGGCGACCGGGGTGGAGCCGATCGTCGCGGGAAAGCCCGAGACGCCTCTGCACCGGGAGTCGATGCTCCGTACCGGATCGCGACGGCCCCTGGTGGTCGGCGACCGGCTCGACACCGACATCGAGGGGGCGAACAACGCGGGGGTGGACAGCCTGCTGGTCCTGACCGGTGTGGCGAGCCCGCTCGACGTGCTGACCGCCGTTCCACGGCACCGGCCCACCTACCTGGCCGATGATCTGTCCGGCCTGCACCGGCCCTACCCGGAGGTACGGCGGCTCGGGAGCGGCTGGACCTGCGAAGGGTGGACGGCCCGCTGGGATGAGGGAGCGCTCACCCTCGAAGGCGGGGGCGAGCCGCTCGACGGGCTCCGCGCCGCGTCCGCCGCGACCTGGGAGGCGGCGGGTGAGGACGGGGCGGACGAGGACGCCGTGAAGGCGGCGCTCGATTCCGTGCTCTCGTCGCGCACCTCGCGCTCCGGCTGAGATGGCCGCTCCGGCTCGCCTGACTCCCTCCCGCGTGAATTGGCCCGTCTCCGTGGGAACCCACGGGTTATCCGAATTCCACGGAACCGGGCCGACATGGATCATCTCGATTCCGCGTGGACCCGCATGGATCATCTGGATTCCACGGAACCGGGCCGACATGGATCATCTCGACCCCGTGTGGACCCGCATGGATCATCTGGATTCCACGGAACCGGGCCGACATGGATCATCTCGACCCCGTGTGGACCCGCATGGGCCATCTGGATTCCAGGGGACCCGTGTGGGTCGCCTGGAGTTTGCGCGGGTCCGTGTGGATCGCCTGGATCCCGTGCGGATCCGGGTGAGTCCACCCGGATCCGAGGTGACGCCGCGTCGTCGGCCGGGAGGGAGGCCGTGGCCGAGCCGGCCGTCGTCGGCCTCGGCGACCCTCCTGCCGCGTGATCCCGCCCGAGGGCGGGATCCTCAAAGCAGTTTGCGCAGGCGGATGAGGTCGCCGAAACTGGCGTCGACCTTGACCCGCCCGCTGAAAACGGCTCGTCCCATGTCGAGCTCCCCGTTGACCAGGGAGATGAGGTCGTCGCTGCCGATGGTCAGTTTCACCTCGGCCTGCCTGCCGTCGTTCGCCGGCAGATCCTCGAAGGGGCCGAGGCCGCCGTGGTGGATGCGGCCGTAGAAGGTGACGCCGAGATCCCTGACGTGGCAGCTGATGCTGCGCTCGACCACGTGCTTGGCGCGGCTCTCCTGGTCAACCTCGTCGAACTGCTCGCCGAGTTTGCGCAGTGCCACCCGGCACTCGTCGACGGTCGCCATCGCGTGGCGCTCCCTTCTCTCCCTGACCGATCCGAATCCCTTGCAGGTACGGACGGTAGCGTTCCACATGGGTACGGCATGCAATCCGGCGCGGGGGGTGTGCCGGAGAAAGAGGCTCCTGCCCTGGCGTCGGAACACCGCGGGTACGCGTTGGCGGTCGCCGACCTTAATGGGATGACAACGAGCGAGGGCCCCGTGATAGTTCACGGTTTACCCACTTTTGGAGAACCCCTTTCCTTCCGGCCGCCCCGGGTCGGCCGGCGGCGGATCGCCCCGTGTGAGACCGGTCCGCGGCGGGGAGGGCGCGAGTGCGGGCACGGTTGAAGCCGGAAAAGCGGAGGAAGGCCGCCGAGGCGACGAGGGGCTCGGGTTCCGATACGGTCGGGGAATCCACGGGCGCGAGGCCGGCGAGCGTCGTGCCCGTGCGGCGGCGACCGTGTTCGTGCGGTTCGTACGATCGTACGGAGGAATGGGCCGTGGAGACGGTCACAAGGGCCGAGACGGCCAGGAGCGGTGCCGGAGGGGGCGCATGACGGACCTGCTGGAGAAGACGGACGGGACGGGCGACGAGCGGGTGGACGCCGCGCTGGGCGGCCTCGCCCGCCTCGCTGCCCTGCCCGTCTCGGCGCACGCGGACGTCTTCGAGGAGGTGTTCACCGGGCTGGAGCAGGCGCTCGCCGCGGTGAACGGCGCCTCAGGGCCGGAGACCGCCGCGGCCGATGCTCCACCGGAGCGGATGATCACCTCGGGGCACGGTGTCCCGGGGCCGGGGCCGGCTCTGGCGCACACCCTTCCAGGACAGGGGCCCGCCAGGGCGGACGGCACCCCGGACCGGCGCCCGTGAGCCGGCGGACACGCCTCGACAGCGAGCTCGTCCGCCGGAAACTGGCGCGGTCCAGGGAACAGGCGGCCCAGCTCATCGAGACCGGCCGGGTCAGCGTCGGCGGCCAGGTCGCAGCCAAGCCCGCCACCCAGGTCGACACGGCCTCGGCGATCGTGGTCGCGGAGGCGGCGGAGGGGCCCGACTACGTCTCGCGGGGCGCGCACAAGCTTCTCGGCGCGCTGGAGGCCTTCGGCCCCCTCGGCCTCACCGTCGAAGGGCGCCGCTGCCTGGACGCGGGCGCCTCGACCGGAGGCTTCACCGACGTGCTGCTGCGCGCCGGAGCGGCCCACGTGCTGGCCGTCGACGTCGGGTACGGCCAGCTCGCGTGGTCGCTGCGGACCGACGACAGGGTCACGGTCATGGAGCGGGTCAACGTCAGGGACCTCAAACCCGACATGGTCGGCGAGGCTCCCACACTGATCGTCGGTGACCTCTCCTTCATCTCCCTGCGCCTGGTGCTGCCGGCCCTGGCCCTGTGCGCCGCCGGGCGGGCCGACTTCGCGATGCTGGTCAAACCCCAGTTCGAGGTCGGCAGGGAGCGGGTCGGCGCGGGCGGGGTCGTCCGCGACCCGGAACTTCGCGCCGGGGCCGTACGGGATGTGGCCGGAGCCGCGCGAGCCCTCGGCCTGAGCGTGCGAGGGGTGACCGCGAGCCCGTTGCCGGGGCCGTCGGGCAACGTCGAGTACGTCATCTGGCTGGGCAAGGGAGAGGGCGCTCCGCCGGTCCCCGATCTTGACGCGGAGATCGAGCGGGCCGTGGCGGAGGGGCCCCGGTAGGCGCTCCCCGACTCCTCGATTCCCCGACCTCCCGACTTCCTGCTCCCGACTTCCGCCCGTGGAGGGCTTCCAGTGGGCGCTCCCCGACTCCTCGATTCCCCGGCCCCTGCCCCCGACCCCCCGACTTCCTGCTCCCGGCTCCCGCCCGTGGAGGGCTTCCGGTGGGCGCTCCCCAAACTCCCCGCTCCCGACTCCCGACTCCCGACTCCCGCCCACGGTTTCCCGGACATCCGGGAGCCGGGGGAGTGGAGACTTGGCATCCTCCGCCCGACCCCCCAGAATCCCTGGAGTCCCCGGACGGGGAGAATCCCGTGATCATCCGTGAGAGTTCCCGAATCACCGCCGGTCGCCCGCCAGGAGAACTTCCTTGAGGTCCCACACCAGCTTCACAGGTGTCTCGTGCCCCCGCCGGTCCGGCGGGGGCACCGCCGGGCACACTCGTAGTAACCCGGTCGTCGCCGTCGCCGGGCACGGTACCGAAACGCGCCGCGCCGCGTCGCGTCTCCCTCCCCGCCTCGGGGCGAGGGTCTCCACGCTCAAGGAGAGTCGATGACTACCAAGCGCACCGTGCTGGTCACCGCGCACACCGGGCGGGAGGCGGCCGTCGACAGCGCCCGGATGGTGATCCAGCGGTTCGTGGACGCCGGGCTGATCGTGCGCGTCCTCAGCGCCGAGGCCGACGAGATCGCCTGCGCGGGGGCCGACGTGGTACCCGCCGGCTCCGCGGCGGTCGACGCCGCCGAGATGATGATCGTGCTCGGCGGGGACGGCAGTCTCCTGAGGGCGGCCGAGCTCGCCCGCCCGGCGGGGGTGCCGCTGCTGGGGGTCAACCTCGGCCACGTGGGCTTCCTCGCCGAGGCCGAGGTGGAGGACCTGGCGGACGCGGTCGACAGCGTGGTGGACGGCCGCTACGACGTCGAGGAGCGGATGACCATAGAGGTCACCGCCCGCCTCAACGGCAAGCTGCTGGCCGACAGCTGGGCATTGAACGAGGCCACCGTCGAGAAGAGCGAGCGGATGCTCGAGGTGGTCGCCGAGATCGACGGCCGCCCGCTGTCGCGCTGGGGGTGCGACGGAGTGATCTGCGCCACACCGACCGGTTCGACCGCGTACGCCTTCTCCGCCGGAGGCCCGGTCGTGTGGCCCGAGGTGGAGGCCCTGCTGCTGGTCCCCATCAGCGCCCACGCCCTCTTCGCCCGCCCCCTGGTGGTCTCGCCCCGCTCCAAGCTGGCGCTGGAGGTCCAGACGGAGACGGCGGGCGCGGTGCTGTGGTGCGACGGCCGCCGCAGGTTCGACCTGCCCGCCGGTGCGAGGGTGGAGCTCAGGCGGGCGGCGCTGCCGGTACGGCTGGCGCGGCTGCACGGTCTGGAGGACACCGGGGCGCCGTTCACCGACAGGCTGGTCGCCAAGTTCGATCTCCCCGTACAGGGGTGGCGTGGCCGTGTGAGGCCCTAGTTCGTCCGGGCGGGCGACGCCTCGAGAGCGTAGGATCGTGCCCGCGCACCGCACTGATGTTCGGTGAATTCGATGTGACGGGAGGGACCAGTGCGACCTAGAGTCGAGGAGGTCCGCATCCAGGGGCTCGGCGTGATCGACGAGGCCGTCCTGGAGCTGGCGCCGGGATTCACCGTGGTCACGGGCGAGACGGGCGCGGGCAAGACCATGGTGGTGACCGGTCTGGGGCTGCTGTTCGGCGGCCGCGCCGACCCCGCCCGCGTGCGCCCCGGTTCCGGCAAGACCACCATCGAGGGCACGCTGGTCGTCGACCCCGCCGGACGGGTCGCCCAGCAGGTGCAGGACCTGGGCGGCGTGGTCGAGGACGGCGAGCTGATCATCTCTCGGACGGTCTCCGTCGAGGGGCGCAGCCGTGCCTGGCTGGGCGGGCGTACCGTCCCCGTCGGCACCCTCACCTACCTGGCCGAGGACCTGGTGGCCGTGCACGGCCAGATGGACCAGCAACGGCTGCTGCAGCCGGGCCGCCAGCGGGCCGCCCTCGACCGCTACGCGGGCGAGGAGCTGGTCAAGCCGCTGCGCGCCTACGAGCAGGCGTACAAGCGGCACAGGAAGATCGCGGAGCAGCTGGAGGAGCTGACCACCAGGGCCAGGGAGCGCGCCCAGGAGGCCGACCAGCTCAGGTTCGGGCTCGGCGAGGTCGAGAAGGCCGACCCCAAGCCCGGCGAGGAGGTCGAGCTGCGCGAGGAGGAGGAGCGCCTCTCCCACGCCGACGCCCTCAGGGGCGCCGCGGAGACGGCGCACCGGGCGCTGCTCGGTGACCCGCTGTCCGGCGAGCAGTCCATGCCGGACGCCATCGCGCTGGTCGGCGAGGCCCGCGCGGCCGTCGAGGCGGTGCGCGACTTCGACCCCGCGCTCGCCGGGATCGCCGACCGGCTCGCGGAGGCGGGCTATCTGATCTCCGACGTCGCCACCGAGCTGGCCGCGTACTTCGAGTCGGTCGACGCCGACCCGGGCCGGCTCGCGGTCGTGCAGGAGCGGCGGGCCGTGCTCATCCACGTCATCCGCAGATACGGCCAGGACACCGCGGAGGTGCTCGCCTGGGCCGCGCGGGCCGCCGCCCGGGTGGCGGAGCTCGACGGCGACGACGACCGGATCGGCGAGCTCACCCGCGAGCACGAGGAGATCACCCAGCTCCTCACCGAGCTGGCCGCCGAGCTGACCCGGATCAGGACGGCGGCCGCGGAGCGGTTCGGGCAGGCCGTCACCGAGGAGCTCACCGCGCTGGCCATGCCGCACGCCAGGGTCGTCGTCACCATCGCCGCCACCTCCGAGTTCGGCCCGCAGGGCGTCGACGAGGTCGAGCTGCGCATGGCGCCGCACCCGGCCTCGCCGCTCCTGCCGCTGAACAAGGGCGCCTCCGGCGGCGAGCTGAGCCGGGTGATGCTCGCCATCGAGGTGGTCTTCGCCGGCGCCGACCCGGTCCCGACGTTCGTCTTCGACGAGGTCGACGCGGGCGTGGGCGGCAAGGCCGCGGTGGAGATCGGCCGCAGGCTGGCGCGGCTGGCCCGCACCTCCCAGGTGATCGTCGTCACCCACCTTCCCCAGGTGGCGGCCTTCGCCGACCAGCATCTCGTCGTGGAGAAGGCCGACGACGGGAGCGTGGTGCGCAGCGGCGTGATCGCCCTCGACAAGGACGGCCGGGCGCGCGAGCTCTCCCGCATGCTCGCCGGGCTCGAGGACTCCGAGCTGGGCCGTGCGCACGCGGAGGAGCTGCTGTCGATCGCCGCCGCCGACAAGGCGTGACCTGAGCCCCTGAGACAGGGCCGGACAGGCCGGATAAAGGGGGAGACGAGTACGTGGAGGGTTGAAGGAGTAATTCGCGTGTTCCGAGAAAGTGGACGCCGGGGATTTCTGATGACGGATCTGACACGCTGCCGCCTGTTTGGCTCTCCCGGTCGTTCCCTCTGGCAGGATGGTCGTGATGAAGGTGCCGATTGACGGGCTGAAAGACAGGCTCACCGGGTACCTCCGCCGCAGGAAGGTCACCGACCTTCCCGGGGTGACGGCAGTGGCGAGAATCGATCGGCGGACCAAGAGGCTGACCAAGCGCCTCAGGGCCGGGGAAATCGCGATTATCGATCACGTTGACGTTGACCGGGTGAGCGCGGAGGCGCTTGTCGCGTGCGGCGCGGCGGGCGTCGTCAACGTCGCCTCCGGCATCAGCGGCCGCTATCCCAACCTGGGCCCGCAGATCATCGTCGACGCCGGGGTGCCGTTCGTCGACAACGCCACCCCCGAGCTGTTCGAGCGGATCAAGGACGGCGACCTGGTCAGGCTGCACGAAGGTGTCATCCACCTCGACGACGAGGTGGTCGGCAAGGGCGACGTGCAGACGGCCGAGTCCGTCGAGGCCGCGATGAGCGAGGCGCGGGCCGGGCTCACGGTGCAGATCGAGGCGTTCGCGGCCAACACCATGGAGTACGTCCGCCGCGAGCGCGACCTGCTCATCGACGGGATCGGCGTTCCCGACGTCCGGACCGTCATGGAGGGCAGGCACGTCCTCATCGTGGTGCGCGGCTACCACTACAAGGAGGACATCGCCGCCCTCCGCCCCTACATCCGCGAGTACCGCCCGGTCATGATCGGCGTGGACGGCGGCGCGGACGCGCTCCTGGAGGCCGGATACCTGCCCGACATCATCGTCGGGGACTTCGACTCCGTCTCCACCAAGGCGCTCACCACCGGCGCCGAGCTCGTCGTGCACGCCTACCGCGACGGCAGGGCACCGGGCCTGGAGCGGGTCCAGCAGCTGGGCCGCACCGCGGTGCTCTTCCCGGCGATCGGCACCAGCGAGGACATCGCGATGCTGCTCGCCGACGACAAGGGCGCCGATCTCATCGTCGCCGTCGGCACCCACGCGACCCTGGTGGAGTTCCTCGACAAGGGCCGCTCCGGCATGGCCAGCACCTTCCTCACCCGCCTGCGGGTGGGCAGCAAGCTCGTCGACGCGAAAGGCGTCAGCCGGCTCTACCGCAGCCG
Source organism: Streptosporangium sp. NPDC002721 (assembly GCF_042888905.1). NCBI lineage: Bacteria > Bacillati > Actinomycetota > Actinomycetes > Streptosporangiales > Streptosporangiaceae > Streptosporangium > Streptosporangium sp. NPDC002721. The sequence continues at coordinate 339,524 of NZ_JBIAQI010000008.1, read as the reverse complement.
GATCTCCACACCGTCCCTGCTCCTGCTCGTCGCCACCACGCTGATCACCATGGGGGTGGCGATCGTCGTCTCCCCGGTGGGCAAGATCTGGCTGGACAGCATGCGCGACGTCTGGAGCGGCTTCATCTTCTGGCTGGTCGGACTCTTCTCGTGATCGATTTCCGCTATCACCTCGTCTCCATCGTCGCGATCTTCCTCGCGCTGTCGGTCGGCATCGTGCTGGGCACCACCCTGCTCGAAGACCCCGTCATCAAGGCGAGCGAGCTGGCCGTCAACCAGTTCCGCGAGGGCAACAACGAGCTTCGTGACCAGGTCGAGGCCCTGCAGAAGCGCGAGGCCGCCAACGACGCCTTCGTGGCCGCCGACACCCCCCGGCTGGTCCGGGACGCCCTCGCCGGCGAGAAGATCGTGATCGTCGAGGCCGCGGGCAGCACGGCGAGCGTGCGCGAGGCGGCGCAGCAGGTGATCGAGGAGGCGGGTGCGACCGTGACCGGCCGGATCACCCTCACCGACCGCTACACCGATCCCGACCAGGCGGGCTTCATCGACAAGCTGGCCGTCGGCGCCAAGGCCCCCGAGACCGTCTTCTCCGTCGAGGACACGGCCTACGACAAGGCGGCCGAGGTGCTGGCCGGCGCGATCCTGACCAGTGACGCCAGCCAGGTGGGCGAGGAGCACCCGGCGGGGGCCGGCATCCTCGACGCCTTCCAGCGCGGTGGCCTGCTCACCGTCACCGGCGAGCCCGCCAAGCGCGCGGAGGTGGCCCTGGTGATCGCCCCCGCGGAGGCGTACACCGGGGAGACCGCGTCCGCGCAGGCGGGCGCGCTCGTGACGCTGGCGGTCGGCCTGGACGACGCGGGCCAGGGCACGGTGCTGGCCGGCACGCAGACCTCCGCCGCGACCGGCGGGGCCATCGCCGCGCTCCGCGAGGACGCGGCCCTCACCGAGAAGGTCTCCAGCGTCGACACCGCCGATATGCCCGCGGGACGGGTCGTGGTGGTCTACGCTCTCCGGGAGCAACTCACCGGGCTGGCCGGCCAGTACGGCATCGGCCCCGGCGTCTCCGGCATCGAGCCCAGCGCGACGCCGACCCCCACGCCCACGGCCGCCCCCACGGCCGCCACGGCCACCTCCGGAGGATGACCCGATGGCTCGTCGCGCTTTCCCCCGCGCCCTCGTGGGCGCCCTCGCCGGCGCGTTCCTCGGCGCGGCCGCCGCGCGTGCCGCGTACACCGCCTTCACCCGCAGGCCACCGGTCGGCGACACGGAGACCTGGGCCCGGACCAACCACCGGGGCGAGCCGATCACCCTGCTGGAGGGCCCGGCGTTCGTCGCCGGCGCCGGTGCCGCCGCGGCCGTGACGCCCGGGTTGCCCAGTGGGGTCCGGGCGGCGGCGCTGCTCGCGGTGGCGGGCAGTGGCGGTCTCGGCGCCTACGACGACCTGTACGGCGCGACCTCGTCCAAGGGGTTCAGGGGGCACCTGAGCGCCCTGGCCAAGGGCGAGGTCACCAGCGGGGCCGTGAAGATCCTCGGCATCGGCGCGACCGGCCTCGCCGCCGCCGCCGTCACCTCCCGTAACCCCTTCGACGTCCCCCGCGCTTTTTTTGATGTCATCGTGAACGGCGGGGTGATCGCCGGAAGCGCCAACCTCGCCAACCTCTTCGACCTGCGGCCGGGGCGCGCGATCAAGGTGGGCCTGCTCGCCGGCGCGCCCCTGCTCGCCGCGGGGCTGCTCAAGAAAGACCCGGTCCCGGCCGCGCTGGTCGCGCTCCCCATGGGAGCCGCCGCCGCGCTGCTGCCCGAGGACCTCGGCGAGCGGGCGATGCTCGGCGACGCGGGGGCCAACGCGCTGGGCGCGCTCCTCGGCCTCGCCGCCACCGTCACCCTGGGCCGCCCCGGACGGCTCGCCGTGCTCGGCACCGTGGTCGCGCTGACCGCGGCCTCGGAGAAGGTCAGCTTCACCAAGGTGATCGCGGGCAACCCCCTCCTGCACCGCGTCGACATGCTCGGACGTCGCCCTGTGGAGCAGGCACCCACCCCCCGATGAGCACGAGGATCGCGCGGGGGGTCGCGGGAGCGGCACTCCTCATCGCAGTCGTGACCGTCCTGGCCAGGCTCGTCGGGTTCGGCCGCTATCTCGTCCAGTCGCAGAGCGTCGGCAACAGCTGCCTGGGCACCGCCTACAACACCGCCAACTACGTGCCCAACATCGTCTTCGAGCTGGTCGCGGGCGGGGTGCTGGCCGGGATGGTGGTGCCGGTGCTGGCCTCCGCGGCCTCCAGGGCCGATGACGACCCCGAGGCCAGGGCGGAGGTGAGCAGGACCACCTCGGCGCTGCTCACCTGGGCGATGCTCGTCCTGGTGCCGCTGACGCTGCTCATCGTCGCCTTCGCCGGGCCGATCGTCTCGCTGCTCATGGGCGATCCGCACGGATGTGACCTGGCCGGCGTCGTCGAGGCCGGCACCGGCATGCTCGTCGTCTTCGCCCCTCGGATGATCTTCTTCGGGCTCGCCGTGGTGCTGTACGGGGTGCTCCAGGCCCACCGGCGGTTCATGGGCCCGGCCCTGGCGCCGCTGGTCTCCAGCCTGCTCATCGTCGCCTCCAACCTGCTGTTCGAGGCGGTCAACGGGGAGGCCGCCGGGGACCTGTCGAAGCTCAGCGGCGCCGGGCAGCTGTCGCTCTCCCTCGGCGCGACCGTCGCCGCCGCCGCGATGGTGCTCACCGTCGTCGGCCCGGTGTCCCGGCTCGGGCTGCGGCTGCGGCCCACGCTGACGTTCCCGCCGGGCGTCGCGGCCACCGCGCGCGGGCTCGCCACCGCGGGTCTCGCCGTGCTGGTCGCGCAGCAGGTCGCGCTGATCGTCGTCATCCGCCTGGCCAACGGCCTGGGTGGCGAGGGCGCGATCGCCGCCTACACCTACGCCTGGGCGCTGTACCAGCTGCCGTACGCGGTGCTCGTGGTGCCGATCGCCACCAGCTCGTTCCCGGTGCTGTCCACCAGGGCCGCCGAGGGGGACGGGCCGGGCTTCGACGCCCTGACCGCCTCCACCACCCGGGCCGTGCTGCTGGTGACGGGGCTCGCGGCCGGGGTGATGGCGGCGGTCGCCGTACCGGTCTCGAGGGTGTTCCTCCAGGGGACCGAGGGCGGCGACCCCGCCCAGATGGCCGGGGGCGTCGCGCTGTTCGCGCCGGGCCTGGTCGGGTACGCGCTCATGCTGCACCTGGCCCGCGTCCTGTACGCCTGCGGGCGGGGCCGGTCGGCGGCCGTCGCCTCGGTGGCCGGCTGGGCCGTCGCGCTGGCGGCCCAGGTCGTGCTCGCCCGCACCGCGGAGGACCCGGCCCACGTGGTCGGGCGGATCGCGCTGGGCAGCACCGTCGGCATGACCGTCGGCGGGCTGCTGCTGGCCGTCGCGGTGCTCCGCGCCAGGGGGGCGGCCACGCTGGCGGGGACGCCGCGCACCCTCCTGGCCACCCTGGCGGGCGGCGCCGCGGCCTGGGGGGCGGGGCTGGCCCTGGTCGGCGCCTTCGGCGCGGTGTCCACGTGGGCGTCCGTGGCGGTCGGGCTGGCCGCGGGCGCGGCCGGGGTGGCCGTGTTCGCGGCCGTGGCGATGACGATCGACAGGGAGGACGCCCAGGCGCTGCTGGCAAGGCTGCGCCGGGGTCCCGCGAGGGAGGAGAGCCGTTCCGATGGCTGACCAGGGGACGCGCGTGGCGCTCGTGCTGGGGACGAGCGCGGGAGGGGTCGGCCGGCACGTGGCCATGCTGGCCGGGGGGCTGGTGCGCGGCGGCCACCGGGTGGTCGTGGCGGGCCCGCCGAGCACGGAGCGCGCCTTCGGCTTCGCCGCCCTCGGCGCGCGCTTCGCGCCCGTGCCGATCTCCGACCGGCCCCGGCCGCTCGACGACCTGCGGGCGATCTCGACGCTCCGGACGCTGCGCGGGGCGCACGCCGTGCACGCCCACGGGCTGCGGGCCGGGGCCCTGGCGGCGATCGCGCTGGCCGGGACCGGGACCGGCCTGGTGGTGACCCTGCACAACGCCGCCACCGCGGGCGGCGCCGTCGGTGCCGTCCACGCCCTCCTGGAACGGATCGTGGCCCGCCGCGCCGACCGGATCCTGGTCGTCTCCCCGGACCTGGGGGAGCGGATGGCCCGCCTGGGGGCCCGGCGGGTCGAGGCCGCCGTCGTCCCCGCGCCCCCGCTGCCCGCCTCGGGGCGCGATCCCGAGGACGTACGGCGAGAGCTCGGCACGGGTGACCGGGTGATCTTCCTGACGGTCGCGAGGCTCGCCCAGCAGAAGGGGCTGGAGAGCCTGCTCGACGTCGCGAAGGCCCTGCGGGAGACTCCCGGGGACGCCGGGCCCGCCCGCGACCGGGGGCCGCGGGCGCCCGGGGCGGTGTTCCTGGTGGCGGGGGACGGGCCGCTGCGGGGGGAGCTGCAGGGGCGGATCGACCGGGAGAACCTGCCGGTGCGGCTGCTCGGCGACCGCGCCGACGTGGGAGACCTGCTCGGGGTGGCCAGGGCGCTGGTGGTGCCGAGCCGCTGGGAGGGGCAGCCGCTCACCGTGCAGGAGGCCCTGCGGGCGGGTACGGCGGTCGTCGCCACCGCCGTGGGGGGCATCCCGGCGATGGTGGGCGAGGCCGGGCTGCTGGTGCCGTACGGGGACGTCGCCGCGATGCGCGACGCGGTCGCGAGGGTGCTCGCTGACGAGGGGTTCGCCGGGGAGCTGGCCGGGGCCGCCGCCCGGAGGGGGCGTGGGCTGCCGGGCGAGCGGGAGGCGCTCGAGGCGGTGCTCGCGGTTTACGACGGGCTCTCCTGAGCGGGGTCATACCGGGTTCCTCCCGGCTGGTTTGGAGCGAGTTTTAACGGCGGATTCCGGGGTTTCGGGAACAAACGAGGGCATCGTGATGTTGGATTAGGCGCCGCCATGCCGGACACCTATACTGGCGTGGTTAGGGGGGGAGTATCCCTTCGCGGCAGTCTCGTCATCACGGTGTTGCCTCGCTCCACGAGGCCCCCGGGGCTGTCGGTCCGTGTTGTCGACCCGTTTCATGTCGACCTGGGTTCACGCGGGCGGGAGAGACCTCCGGCAGTCTGTCGTGCGCGCCGCCGGAGGTTTATCAGTTGTGAATGTTCCTGTCTGGGTATGGTTCGCCGTCATCGGCGGACTCCTGGTCGTCCTCGCCTTCGACCTTTGGGTCGTCGATCGGGGCGAGGCCCGAGAGTTCACCCTCAAGCAGGCCGGGTTCTGGGTCGGCTTCTACGTCAGCCTCGCAGTGCTCTTCGGCATCGGGTTGTGGGTCATCGCGGGTCCCACCCCCGCGGGCCAGTTCATCGCCGGGTATCTCACCGAGTACAGCCTGAGTATCGACAATCTATTCGTCTTCTACATCATCATGACCCGCTTCGCGGTGCCGAAGGTGCACCAGCACAAGGTGCTGCTGATCGGCATCCTGATGGCGCTGGTCATGCGTGGCATCTTCATCGCAATCGGCGCCGCGGCCCTGGCCAACTTCGGCTGGCTGTTCTACGTCTTCGGCCTGTTCCTGATCTACACGGCTGTCCAGCTCGTCCGCCAGTTCGGCAAGGAGGAGCACCTCGAGGAGAACGCGGTGCTGCGCTGGGCGCGGCGGGTGCTGCCGCACACCGACGACTACGTGGGCTCCAAGATCATCGTCAAGGTCAACGGCAAGCGCCTGGTCACCCCGCTGCTGATCGTCATGATCGCCATCGGCACCACCGACCTGCTGTTCGCGCTCGACTCGATTCCGGCGATCTTCGGCCTGACCACCGACGCCTTCATCGTCTTCACCGCGAACGCGTTCGCCCTGATGGGCCTGCGCCAGCTGTACTTCCTGCTGGGCGGCCTGCTCCAGAAGCTGGTCTACCTGAGCTTCGGTCTCGCGTTCATCCTCGGTTTCATCGGGGTTAAGCTGATCCTCGAGGCTCTGCACTCCAGTGGTGTCTCCTGGGCCCCCACGGTGCCGATCTGGTTGTCGCTGTCGGTCATCGTCCTCACGATGATCGTCACCACCGTGGTCAGCTTGATCAAGGCCCGGCGTGACAACCGCGCGGGCAAGGAAAACACCACCCCGGCGAGTGTCGAGCAGGGCTAGCGAATCGGCGTGTGAGGCGCTTTGCTTGTCTCATTGCGCCTTATAAGGGCTAAGAGATGGGTAACATCCTGCCCCAGAGCGGGTAGACATACCGGTCTAATGCCGCAAGACATCACAAAGGTTCCCTGTGTCCCACGATTCAGCAAGCCACACGCCAGGCCCGCTGGGCCTGGCGCGTGGCGTCTCCCCGTGGTTGCTCCCGACCGTGGCCGCCGCCGCCGTGACCTCCCTGCTCACCCGTCGCGACCGGCGCTGGGCGCTGGCGGCGGTCCCGCTGACCGCGCTCACCGGCGGAATGCTCTGGTTCTTCCGTGACCCGGAGCGCACTCCGGGCACCGGGCGGATCCTGTCGCCCGCGGACGGCGTGGTGCAGAGCATCGACCCGTGGCCGGACGGCCGCACCCGGGTCGCGATCTTCATGAGCCCGCTCGACGTGCACGTCAACCGGGCGCCGCTGGCCGGTACGGTCACCTCGGTGGAGCACGTGTCCGGGGGATACCTGCCCGCCTTCAACAAGGACAGCGACACCAACGAGCGGGTCGTCTGGCACCTGGACACCGCGCTCGGCGACATCGAGCTGGTCCAGATCGCCGGCGCGGTCGCGCGCCGCATCGTGCCCTACGTGGCCGAGGGGGCGAAGGTCGCCAGGGCCGAGCGGATCGGCCTGATCAGGCTCGGCTCGCGGGTCGACGTCTACCTTCCCGAGGGGATCGCCCCGGCCGTCACGGTGGGCCAGAAGACGGTCGCGGGGGTGACGGGTCTTGACCACGGCTGACGCGAGCTGGCCGATGGACGAGACGGACGACGAGCCACGAGGACCCGTGGGCAAGGCGTTCCGCCTGTCGGCCGCGGACTCCCTCTCCCTCGGCAACGCCCTCTGCGGCTTCCTCGCGGTCTGCGTGCTCGCCTGGTCGGCCATCAGCGCGCTGCAGCAGGACAAGCCCTTCGCGGCCGACCCCCGGTTCTTCGGCACCGCCGTGGTGCTCCTGCTGATCGGCGCCACCTGCGACCTGTTCGACGGCCTGGTGGCCCGCAAGTTCCGCGCCTCGGCCATGGGCGCGGAGCTGGACAACCTCGCCGACGTGATCAGCTTCGGCTTCGCGCCGGCCTTCATGGTGGTCATCTGGGCGGGGTTCAACCAGCAGATCCCCTTCCTGCTGGTGATGGCCGCCGCGTCGTCGGTGCTGCTGGCCGGCGTCATCAGGCTCGCGCGCTTCGCCTGCGTGAAGACCAAGAGCGGCGACTTCATGGGGCTGCCCATCCCGATGGGCGCGATGACCGTGGTCTCGATCGTGCTGCTGTTCCCGCCGTCGATCTGGGCGATCCTGCCCGTCTTCGGGGTGGCGTACCTCATGGTGAGCCGGATCGAGTACCCCAAGCCCAAGGGCAACCTGGCGGCCGCCGTGCTCGCCTGGATGATGATCAACGTCGCCTGCCTGACCATCTGGGTCGCGGGCCTGGCCGGCGGCGACACGCTGATCAAGGTCGGGGCCGTCATGCAGATGACGATCGTGGCCGCGATCCCGCTGCGGGTCCTGATGTTCAAGCGGGAGAAGCGCAAGGAGCAGCGCAAGGCGTCCGCCGGGGTCGGCTGACCGCCCCGCCCACGCCGGTTTCGCGAGGGCATGGCGGATGGTCGCGGACACGCCATGCCCGGACCCGCATCCGTCCCCGAACGCCCCGGCCCGCTTCCCATGTCCGGCGCGGCTGCGTTCAATTGCCTCATGGCAACCGAGCCGCACGAGCACACCCGCACCTACTTCCTCGGCATGCTCGCCCGAGAGCTGGAGCTGAGAGGCATGAGCGTGACGCTCAAGCGGAGCCCGCCCTCGCTGCGGGTGAGCGATCCCGAGGCGGCGATGTTCAGCGAGACCCTCGACTGCGTCCCGCTGGCCGAGGGCTGGTTCTACCGCTGGTCATGGGGCGACCTGGTCGAGCGGGTGGAGGATCCGGCCAAGGCCGCGGACCGGATCCTGCGGGTCTTCGGCGGCTGAGGCCCCGCCACGCTCGCGTCCCGCCGGGATCGGTCGCGGGGCCCCCGCCATGCCCGTGTCCCGCCGAGGCCGTTCGCAGGACCCCCGCCACGCTCGCGTCCCGCCGGGGCCGTTCGCGGGGCCCCCGCCATGCCCGTGTCCCGCCGGGCGGCCGGGGCCGGTCGCGGGGCCCCGGCCGTCCGGCGGTGGTGTCACCAGCCGCGTTCGCGCCACTCGGGCAGCGAGGGGCGCTCGGCGCCGAGGGTGGTGTCCTTACCGTGGCCGGGATAGACCCAGGTGTCGTCCGGGAGCCGGTCGAAGATCCGCTCGGACACGTCGGTGAAGAGCTGGGTGAACCGTTCGGGATCCTTGTTGGTGTTGCCGACGCCGCCGGGGAAGAGCGAGTCGCCGGTGAACAGGTGGCCCGGGTGGTACAGGGCGATCGAGCCGGGCGTGTGCCCGCGCAGGTGGATCACTTCCAGGCTGACCACGCCGACGGTTACCCCGTCGCCGTCCTCCACCTCCAGGTCCACCGGCACCGGCAGCGCCCCCGCGTCGAGCGGGTGGGCGATCACCGAGGCGCCGGTCGCCCTGGCGACCTCCTCCAGGGCCTGCCAGTGGTCGCCGTGCTGGTGGGTGGTGACGATCTTGCTGATCGGCCGGTCGCCGATGAGTTCGAGCAGCCGGTCGGGCTCGGCGGCGGCGTCGATCAGCGCGCCGTCGCCGGTCTTGGTGCACCGGACCAGGTAGGCGTTGTTGTCGAACGGGCCCACGGCCAGCTTGGCGATCGTCAGGGCGGGCAGCTCGCGCAGGTCGGCGGGGCCGCCGACCTGAACATCACCGGTGTACGTCACGGATTCTCCTCGGACGGGATCGCGGCGGGGCGGGACGGTGCGTGCCCCGCCCTCGTCACCCTCATCATTCCGCCCGGCGGGTGGGGCGGGGGCATAAGGGGGGTGTTCACATCGTTGAAACCATGGGCCACCTGCCGGGTCTGAGGGAAGGCCGTAGTCTGGAGAGGGCGGGAAAAGGACTCCGGACGCCGGTCCGGAAAATTGTCGGCCCCTCTCGCTAGTCTTCCCGCGACTACTTCCAACCCTCTACCAACGACGTCGGGACTGCTGTGGCTGACCGCCTCATCGTGCGTGGTGCACGCGAACACAACCTCAAGGACGTCTCGCTGGACCTGCCGCGAGACTCTCTGATCGTCTTCACCGGACTGTCCGGCTCGGGCAAGTCCAGCCTGGCCTTCGACACGATCTTCGCCGAAGGTCAGCGTCGCTATGTCGAATCGCTGTCGGCGTACGCGCGGCAGTTCCTCGGGCAGATGGACAAGCCCGACGTCGACTTCATCGAGGGGCTCTCGCCCGCGGTGTCGATCGACCAGAAGTCGACGAGCCGCAACCCCCGTTCCACCGTCGGCACGATCACCGAGGTGTACGACTACCTGCGCCTGCTCTGGGCCCGGATCGGCAAGCCGCACTGCCCGCAGTGCGGGCGGGCGATCGCCAGGCAGAGCCCGGAGCAGATCGTCGACCGGGTGATGGAGTTGGAGGAGGGCACCCGCTTCCAGGTGCTCGCCCCGGTGGTCCGGGGCCGCAAGGGCGAGTACGCCGAGCTGTTCACCCAGCTCCAGGCCAAGGGCTTCGCCCGCGCCCGCGTCGACGGCACCGTGGTCCGGCTGGACCAGCCGCCGACGCTCAAGAAGCAGGAGAAGCACGACATCGAGGTGATCGTCGACCGCCTGTCGGTGAAGGAGGGCGCGAGCAGCCGCCTGACCGGCTCGGTCGAGACCGCCCTGGGCCTGTCGGGCGGCACGATCACCCTGGAGTTCGTCGACCTGCCCGAGGACGACCCGAACCGCGAGCGCTTCTACTCCGAGCACCTCTACTGCCCCTACGACGACCTGTCGTTCGAGGAGATGGAGCCCCGCTCGTTCTCGTTCAACTCGCCCTTCGGCGCCTGCCCGGACTGTACGGGCCTGGGTGTCCGGATGGAGGTCGACCCCGACCTGGTCGTGCCCGACCCCGAGAGGCCGCTGGGCGAGGGCGCCCTGTCCCCGTGGGCCGGCGGCCACACCAGCGACTACTTCGTGCGCCTGGTCGAGGCGCTCGGCCTGACCATGGGGTTCAGCCTCGACACCCCCTGGGAGCGGCTCCCCAAGAAGGCGCAGAAGGCCCTGCTGCACGGCCACGACGAGCAGGTCCACGTCCGCTACAGCAACCGCTACGGCCGCCAGCGCTCCTACTACACCACCTTCGAGGGGGTCATCCCCTGGGTGCAGCGCCGCCACGGCGAGTCCGACAGCGACGCCATGCGCGAGAAGTACGAAGGCTACATGCGGGAGATCCCGTGCCCGACCTGCAAGGGGGCCAGGCTCAAGCCGGTCTCGCTGGCCGTCACGGTCGCCGACCGCTCGATCGCCGACGTCTCGTCGATGTCGATCGGCGACTGCGCGACGTTCCTGGCGGGGCTGAAGCTGTCCGACCGCGACATGCACATCGCCGAGCGGGTGGTCAAGGAGATCAACGCCCGGATGGGCTTCCTGCTCGACGTGGGCCTCGACTACCTGACCATGGACCGGGCCTCCGGCACCCTCGCGGGCGGCGAGGCGCAGCGCATCCGGCTCGCCACCCAGATCGGCTCGGGCCTGGTCGGGGTGCTGTACGTCCTGGACGAGCCCTCCATCGGCCTGCACCAGCGCGACAACCAGCGGCTGCTGGAGACTTTGATCAGGCTGCGTGACATGGGCAACACGCTCATCGTGGTCGAGCACGACGAGGACACCATCGCCGCCGCCGACTGGGTGGTCGACATCGGCCCCGGGGCGGGCGAGCACGGCGGCCAGGTCGTCGTCTCCGGCACCGTGGCCGACCTGCTGGCCTCGGAAGACTCGATGACCGGCGCCTACCTGTCCGGCCGCAAGACGATCGCGATCCCCGCCGCCCGCCGCAAGCGCGACAAGAAGCGGCAGATCACCGTGAAGGGCGCCCGCGAGCACAACCTCAAGGGCGTCGACGTGGAGTTCCCGCTGGGATTGCTCACCGCGGTCACCGGGGTCTCGGGGTCCGGCAAGTCCACCCTGGTCAACGACATCCTCTACAACGCGCTGGCCAAGGAGCTGAACGGGGCCCGCACCGTCCCCGGCCGCCACGCGCGGGTCAACGGGATGGACCTGGTCGACAAGGTCGTGCACGTCGACCAGTCGGCGATCGGCCGCACTCCCCGGTCCAACCCGGCGACCTACACCGGCGTCTTCGACAAGGTCCGCGACCTGTTCGCGCAGACCACCGAGGCGAAGGTCCGCGGCTACCAGAAGGGCCGGTTCAGCTTCAACGTCAAGGGCGGCCGGTGCGAGGCCTGCTCGGGAGACGGCACCCTCAAGATCGAGATGAACTTCCTGCCGGACGTCTACGTGCCCTGCGAGGTCTGCCACGGGGCGCGCTACAACCGGGAGACCCTGGAGGTCCACTACAAGGGCAAGACGATCTCCGAGGTGCTCGACATGCCGATCGAGGAGGCCCTGGACTTCTTCGACTCCATCCCGGCGATCAAGCGCTACCTGAAGACGCTCAACGACGTCGGCCTGGGGTACGTCAGGCTCGGCCAGCCCGCCACGACCCTGTCCGGCGGCGAGGCCCAGCGCGTCAAGCTCGCCTCCGAGCTGCAGCGCCGCTCCACCGGCCGGACGATCTACGTGCTCGACGAGCCCACCACCGGTCTGCACTTCGAGGACATCCGCAGGCTGCTGGGCGTCCTGGGCAAGCTCGTCGACGGGGGTAACACGGTCATCGTCATCGAGCACAACCTCGATGTGATCAAGACCGCCGACTGGTTGATCGACATGGGCCCCGAGGGCGGCTCCCGCGGCGGCAGCGTGCTCGCCGTCGGCACCCCCGAGGAGGTCGCCCTGGTCGACGAGAGCCACACCGGCCGCTTCCTGCGCAAGATCCTCGGCAGCTGAGGGCCGGATCCGGGACCGGGCCGCCGCGTCAATACCCTTGACGCGGCAGCCCGCTTCCGACGGGGACGAACATTGCGAGAAGGGTCGCGATGAGTACGCAGGAGACCTCCGCCATGCCCGCACGCAGGCAGGCGAGCACGCAGGAGACCTCCGCGATATCCGCGCGCGGGCAGGTGAGCACGCGGGAGACCTCCGCCATGCCCGCGCGCAGGCAGGTGATCGCCGCCGCGGGGGCCGTGGCGTGTGGGGCGGCGCTGGCCGGGTGCGCGGGCGGGGAGCCCGCCGCCGCCATCGTGCCGCCGGGAATCAAGGGGAAGGTCATCGCGCGGACCGCGGACATCCCGGTCGGCGGCGGCAAGGTGATCAACAAGTGGAAGATCGTGATCACCCAGCCGTCCTCGGGGACGTTCAGGGCGTTCTCGGCGAGCTGCCCGCACCGGGGGTGCGCGGTCGGCAGGGTCGGGGACGGTGTCATCCACTGCCCCTGTCACGGCAGCGAGTTCGCCGCCGACTCCGGTAAGTGCCTCAAGGGCCCGGCGGAGGCGCCGCTGGTCCAGTACGCGCTGAAGGTCGAGGGCGACGGCATCATCATGGTCTGACCCCCTTCGGGCGGGCGCGGACCTCGACCGGGGCCGGAGCCCGCCGTGAGGGTTTCCAGGGGATTTTCTGGATGGCCCGGAAAGAGGGCCGAGGAGGTAATTCTTCACAGTCTCCTGACACGGAGTACGGCATGCTGAACCGTCATCGGGGTTCCAGCCGTACCTGAAGATGATGATTCTGGAGGATATTCATGACTGAGACGACACGTCGTACGGTGATATTGAGCGCCGGAGGGGCCGGGATGGCCGCGGTGCTGACCGCGTGCGCGGGGTACGGAGAGCCCGCGGCGGGCGGTGGGGACGCGTCCTCGACCGCCTCCTCGCAGGCGCCGGAGGCGGCCGAGACGAGCGCGGGCGCCGACGGGGGCGGCTCCGCGGCGGAAGCCCTGGCCAAGACCGCGGACATCCCCGAGGGCGGTGGCAAGGTCTTCAAGGACCAGAAGATCGTGGTCGTCCAGCCGGCCGCGGGCGAGTTCAAGGCGTTCAGCTCCGTCTGCACGCACCAGGGGTGCGACGTCGACAAGATCGCGGACGGCACCATCGACTGCCCGTGCCACGGCAGCAAGTTCAAGATCACCGACGGTTCCGTGGCGACCGGCCCGGCCACCGAGCCGCTGGAGGAGAAGGCGATCAAGGTGGACGGCGACTCCATCGTCCTCGCCTGAACCCGGCCGCGAGTCCCCCGCCGGTAGGAACGTCCCGGCGGGGGGCCGCGGAGGGTGGCCGGGGGAAGGCCGCAGAGGGGCGATCGGGGGAAGGCCGCAGGGGTGGCAGGGAGAGGTCCGGAGGGCGGCCTGGGAAGGCAGGGGGAAAAGCTGTAAGGAAACCTGTCGGTCCGGGCCGATAGGCTTTCCGTGTGGCGAGATCTGTGGGTGGTCCGGTGAGTTTCCGGCCGAAGCCGGGGTCCATCCCCGAGTCCCCGGGCGTCTACCGGTTCAAGGACGCCGAGGGCCGGGTCGTCTACGTCGGCAAGGCCAAGAGCCTGCGCCAGCGGCTCAACTCCTACTTCGCCGACTTCGCGGGCCTGCACCCGCGCACCCAGACCATGCTCACGACGGCCGTGGGCGTCGACTGGACGGTCGTCGGCACCGAGGTCGAGGCGCTCCAGCTCGAATACTCCTGGATCAAGGAGTACGACCCCCGTTTCAACGTCAAGTACCGCGACGACAAGTCCTACCCCTACCTCGCGGTCACCATGGCGGAGGAGTTCCCCAGGGTCCAGGTGCTGCGCGGCGCCAAGCGCAAGGGCACCCGTTACTTCGGCCCCTACTCCCACGCCTGGGCGATCAGGGAGACCGTAGACCTGCTGCTGCGGGTCTTCCCGATCAGGAGCTGCTCGGGCGGGGTGTTCAAGCGGGCCGCGCAGATCGGCCGCCCCTGCCTGCTGGGCTACATCGACAAGTGCTCCGCCCCCTGCGTGGGCCGGGTCACCGCCGAGGAGCACCGGGAGCTGGCCGACGACTTCTGCGAGTTCATGGCGGGCAACACCGGCCGGTTCGTCAAGCGGCTGGAGCGCGAGATGCGCGAGGCCGCCGTCGCGCAGGAGTACGAGCGGGCCGCCAGGCTGCGCGACGACGTCCAGGCGCTGCAGCGGGCGATGGAGAAGCAGGCCGTGGTCCTCGGCGACAACACCGACTGTGACGTGGTCGCCCTGGCGGAGGACCCGCTGGAGGCCGCCGTCCAGGTGTTCTACGTCCGGGGCGGGCGGATCAGAGGTCAGCGCGGCTGGGTGGTCGACAAGGTCGACGAGGGCGCGCCGGGCGAGCTGGTCGAGCAGTTCCTCCTGCAGATGTACGGCGACGCGGCCGCCGAGGCGCTGCCCAGGGAGGTGCTGGTGCCCGTCCTGCCCCCCGACGCCGAGGCGGTCACCGAGCTGCTCGGCGAGTACCGCGGGGCACGGGTGGAGATCAGGGTCCCCCAGCGCGGCGACAAGAGGTCGCTGATGGAGACCGTCGAGCGCAACGCCGTCGAGTCCCTGAAGCAGCACAAGCTGAGGCGGGCCAGCGACCTGACCGCGCGCAGCAGGGCGCTGCAGGAGGTCGCCGACGCCCTCGACCTCGACCAGGTGCCGCTGCGCATCGAGTGCTACGACGTCTCCCACATGCAGGGCACCGACGTGGTGGCCTCCATGGTGGTGTTCGAGGACGGCCTGGCCCGCAAGAGCGAGTACCGCAGGTTCTCCGTGCGCTCCACCGAGGGTGACGTCGCCTCCATCTACGAGGTGATCTCCCGCCGGTTCAAGCGCTACCTGGAGGAGCGCTCCGCCGTCGGGGAGCTCGACGCGCCTCCGGAGACCGATCCGGCCGGGGGGCCGGGCGAGGACCTGCGGACGCCGGGCATCGACCCGGAGACCGGCAAGCCGCGCAAGTTCGCCTACCCGCCCAACCTGGTCGTCGTCGACGGCGGTCCCGCGCAGGCCGCGGCGGCCCGCAGGGCGCTCGACGAGCTGGGCGTGGACGACGTGGCGGTGTGCGGCCTGGCCAAGCGGCTGGAGGAGGTCTGGCTGCCCGGCGACGACCTGCCGGTGATCCTCGCCCGCTCCAGCGAGGCCCTTTACCTTCTCCAGCGGGTGCGCGACGAAGCCCACCGCTTCGCCATCACCTACCATCGATCCAAACGGTCGAAGAGCGTCAAGGAAAGCGCTCTGGACGAGGTCCCCGGTCTCGGCCCGGCTCGCAGGCAGGCGTTGATCAAGCATTTCGGATCGGTGAAACGGCTGCGCGAGGCGACCGCGGCGCAGATCTGCGAGGTTCCCGGGATCGGCCCCTCGACGGCCGAGACGATCGTGTCGGCCTTGAAGGGGCAGAACCCATGAGCGAAAGAGAGCCCGCGTTCGTCCTCGTCACCGGAATGTCGGGGGCGGGGCGGAGCACCGCCGCCAAGGCCCTGGAGGACCTGGGGTGGTTCGTCATCGACAACCTGCCACCCGGGTTGCTGTTCGCCATGGCCGAGGAGGCGGGGCGGGTCAAGCTGGCCGCCGACAAGGTGGCCGCGGTGGTCGACGTGCGCAGCCTGGCCTTCACCAGCGACCTCAACAGCGCGATCGAGGAGCTGGAGGGGCGCGGCGTCGCCGTGCGCGTGGTGTTCCTGGAGGCCAGTGACGAGGAGCTGGTCCGCAGGTTCGAGAACGTCCGCCGCCCGCACCCGCTGCAGAGCGACGGCCGCCTGGTCGACGGGATCGCCCGCGAGCGCGGCATCCTGCGCGAGGTCCGGGCGAACGCCGACCTGGTGATCGACACCTCCAACCTCAACGTCCACGAGCTGCGCGGGAAGATCGTCGCCTTCTTCGGCGGCGAGGACCGCCCCGGCCTGCGGGTCAACGTCGTCTCCTTCGGCTACAAGTACGGCCTGCCCGTCGACGCGGACCTGGTCGTCGACTGCCGGTTCCTGCCCAACCCCCACTGGGTTCCCGAGCTTCGCCCCATGAACGGGCTGGACGCTCCCGTACGGGAGTACGTTCTCAACCAAGCGGGTGCGAAGGAACTCCTCGACGCCTACGAGGAGGTGTTCTCCATCATCGCCTCCGGCTACACCCGCGAGGGCAAGAGCTACGCCACGCTCGCCGTCGGCTGCACCGGCGGCAAGCATCGCAGCGTCGCGATGGCCGAGCAGATCGGCGGCCGGCTGCGCGATAGGGGTGGCATGGAGGTGCAGGTGAGCCATCGGGATGTGGGCCGGGAGTGAACGAAGGTCTGGACGAGGGTCCGAAGGTCGTCGCGCTGGGGGGAGGACACGGTCTGTACGCCTCGCTGTCGGCGTTGCGGAGGGTCACCCCCCGGCTGACGGCGGTGGTCACCGTCGCCGACGACGGGGGGTCGAGCGGCCGCCTGCGCCGTGAGCTCGGCGTGCTCCCCCCGGGAGACCTGAGGATGGCCCTGGCCGCCCTGTGCGGCGACGACGAGTGGGGGCGCACCTGGAGCGAGGTCGTCCAGCACCGCTTCCGCAGCGAGGGCGACCTGCACGGCCACGCGATCGGCAACCTGCTGATCGTGGCGCTGTGGGAGCGGCTCGGCGACACGGTCTCCGGGCTCGACTGGCTGGGGCGGCTGCTCGGCGCGCACGGGCGGGTGCTGCCGATGTCCTCGGTGCCGCTCGACATCGCCGCCGAGGTCGAGCTGGACGGCGAGGTGAGCACGGTACGCGGCCAGGTGGCCTGCGCGCTCACCCCCGGCAGGGTCCGGGCCATCTCGCTGCTGCCCGAGGACCCGCCGGCGTGCCCCGAGGCCGTCCAGGCGGTCCTCGACGCCGACTGGGTGGTGTTCGGCCCCGGCTCCTGGTTCACCAGCGTGCTGCCCCACCTGAAGGTGCCCGAGCTGGCCGAGGCGCTGCACACCACCCGGGCGCGCCGCCTGGTCGCCCTGAACCTCGCCCCGCAGCCGGGGGAGACCGACGGCTTCTCCCCCCAGAAGCACCTGGAGGTGCTGCGCCAGCACGCGCCCTCCCTGGAGATCGACGTCGTCGTGGCCGACACCGGGGTGATCGAGGACCGCGAGGAGCTGGAGAAGGCCGCGGCCGACCTCGGCGGGCGGCTGGTCCTGGCCTCCGTGGCGGACGAGGACGGCTCCCCGCGACACGATGCACAACGTCTTGCCTCCGTCCTGGACGAGATTTTCCGTGAGAAGCGTTGATCCTGGTCAGCGGTGCTCAGGAGTGCGAGAAACTTCTGTGAGCCCGATTCATCTCGGGTCGCATGGGGTCTGTATGGGGGAGGACGAACGCGCATGGCGATGACAGGTGTGGTCAAGGACGAGCTGAGCAGGCTGCCGGTCCTGAAGCCTTGCTGCCGTAAGGCCGAGGTGTCGACGCTGCTGCGGTTCGCGAGCGGGTTGCACCTGGTGAGCGGCCGGATCGTGATCGAGGCCGAGCTTGACACCAATGTCACCGCCCGGCGGCTGATCAAGGACATCGGTGAGGTTTTCGGGCACAAGGCGGAGGTGCTCGTGCTGGCCCCGGCCGGGTTGCGCAAGGGCTCGCGTTACCTCGTGCGGGTCTACCGCGACGGGGAGGCGCTCGCCCGCCAGACCGGCCTGATCGACAACCACGGGCGCCCGGTCCGCGGCCTGCCCCGCCAGGTCGTCGCGGGGGCGACCTGCGACGCCGAGGCGGCCTGGCGGGGGGCGTTCCTGGCGCACGGCTCGCTCACCGAGCCGGGGCGCTCGATGTCGCTGGAGGTCACCTGCCCCGGGCCGGAGGCGGCGCTCGCGCTGGTCGGGTCCGCGCGGCGGTTGAAGATCCACGCCAAGGCCCGCGAGGTGCGCGGCGTCGACCGGGTGGTGGTCCGCGACGGCGACGCCATCGGCGCGCTGCTGACCAGGCTGGGCGCCCACGACAGCGTGCTGGCCTGGGAGGAGCGGCGGATGCGCCGCGAGGTCCGCGCGACGGCCAACCGGCTGGCCAACTTCGACGACGCCAACCTGCGCCGTTCGGCCCGCGCGGCGGTCGCCGCCGGGGCCAGGGTCCAGCGGGCCCTGGAGATCCTCGGGGAGGAGGCCCCCGAGCATCTGGTGATCGCCGGGCGGCTGCGGGTGGAGCACAAGCAGGCGTCCCTGGAGGAGCTCGGCCAGCTCGCGGACCCGCCCCTGACCAAGGACGCCATCGCCGGTCGCATCCGCCGCCTGCTGGCGATGGCCGACAAGCGCGCCCAGGACATCGGCATCCCCAACACCGAGGCCAATCTCACCGTCGACATGCTGGCCCCGTAAATCCTTTTCCGGATCGCGCCACCAAAGGCCGGATCGCGCCACCAAAGGGGCGTGCCGCCGAAGGGGCGCCACCAAAGGGGCGTGCCGCCGAAGGGGCGCCGCCGAAGGATCGCGCCGCTAAAGGGCGCGCCGCCGAAGGATCGCGCCACCAAGGATCGTGCCGCCGAAGGTCGTGCAGCCGAAGGGCTCGTCGCTCAGGGCTGCTTTCTGGGCTCGAAGTAGTTGACGCGGCCGGCCTCGTCCGGTTGCGGGACGGACGAGGCGGCGCGGGCGTCATGGGCCGCGCGGGCGTTCTTGACGCGCCTGTTCACGAAGCTGAAGCCCGCGTAGGCGGCCACCGCCCAGAACAGCAGTGACATGGGGTCGTTCCTGAGGGCGTCGGGAAAGGCGTCGAGAACCCGTACGACGGCGGGGCCGTAACCCTCGCCGGACACTCCCACCCAGACGATGACGGCTCCGGCGATCTGGCCGAGCGCGGCGCCGGCGAGGGAGAGGAAGGCGGCCAGCGGCGGCAGCACCGGGCTGGTCGGCCTGACCGCGATCATGGCGAGGCCGACGAGGAGGCCGACGCCGACGGCGGCGAACCCGATCTCGTACCCGCTGAAGGCGATGAGCGCGCCGTAGGCCGCGGCACCGGCGACGGTGGCCACCAGTCCGATGAGAACGCCTGGTAGGAGCCCGTTCGCCAGGTGTGGATCGTTGTCTGTCATAGAGGTTCCTCTTGGGGTTGGAGGTATTTGCGGTGACGAGTCGGGCACTTTACTTGAATGGTGCGATACCTGTTCGTGGGTTAACGAATAACGGAGCACCCCCTCAAGTGGTCTAGGCCAATTTGGGTCCGATAAGGTTCGTGGTTGAGGTTTCAGCCCGCCCCAAGTCGCCGATCCCGAGAGACCGGCGCATCGACGTACGAGGAGATCGGCACCGTGACCATCCGCGTAGGCGTCAACGGATTCGGCCGCATCGGCCGCAACTTCTGGCGCGCGGTCGCTGCCAGCGGCAAGGACATCGAGATCGTCGCGGTCAACGACCTGACCGACAACGCCACTCTCGCCCACCTGCTGAAGTACGACAGCATCCTCGGCCGTCTGCCGTACGAGGTGAAGAGCACCGCCGACGAGATCATCGTGGACGGCAAGACGATCAAGGCCTTCGCCGAGCGCGACCCCGCCAAGCTGCCCTGGGGCGACCTGGGCGTCGACGTCGTCGTCGAGTCGACCGGCTTCTTCACCGACGCCAACAAGGCCCGCGTGCACGCCGAGAACGGTGCCAAGAAGGTCATCATCTCGGCCCCGGCCAAGAACGAGGACGTCACCGTCGTGATGGGCGTCAACCACGACAAGTACGACCCGGCCAGCCACACCGTCATCTCCAACGCCTCCTGCACCACCAACTGCCTGGCGCCGATGGCCAAGGTCCTCAACGACACCTTCGGTATCGAGAAGGGTCTGATGACCACGATCCACGCCTACACGCAGGACCAGAACCTGCAGGACGCCCCGCACAGCGACCTGCGCCGCGCCCGCGCCGCCGCGATCAACATCGTGCCGACCTCGACCGGCGCCGCCAAGGCCATCGGCCTGGTGCTGCCCGAGCTCAAGGGCAAGCTCGACGGCTTCGCGCTGCGCGTGCCGATCCCCACGGGCTCGGCCACCGACCTCACCGTCGAGGTCGGCCGCGAGACCACCGTCGAGGAGGTCAACGCCGCGCTCAAGGCCGCGGCCGAGGGCGAGCTCAAGGGTTACCTCACCTACAGCGAGGACCCGATCGTCTCCTCCGACATCGTCACCGACCCCTCGTCCTGCATCTTCGACGCGCCCCTCACCAAGGTGATCGGCAACCAGGTCAAGGTCGTCGGCTGGTACGACAACGAGTGGGGCTACTCCAACCGTCTCGTCGACCTCATCGAGCTGGTCGGCGCCGACCTCTGATGAAGGACATCTCCGAGTTCGACGTCGAGGGTCGGCGCGTCCTGGTACGCGCCGACCTCAACGTCCCCCTGGACGGGGACGTCATCACCGACGACGGCCGCATCCGTGCCTCGGTGCCGACGATCAAGGAGCTCGTGGGCAGGGGTGCCCGCGTGGTCGTCGTCGCGCACCTGGGCCGCCCCAAGGGCAAGCCGAACCCGGAATACTCCCTGGCCCCCGTCGCGAAGCGGCTGGGTGAGCTCCTGGGCGCCGACGTCGCCTTCGCCACGGACGTGGTCGGCAAGTCCGCCCGGGACGTCGTGGAGGGCCTCCAGGACGGCCAGGTGGCCCTTCTGGAGAACCTGCGCTTCGAGCCGGGCGAGGAGTCCAAGGACGACGAGGAGCGGGCCGCCTTCGCGGCCAAGCTGGCCGCCCTCGCCGAGGTCTACGTGGGCGACGGCTTCGGCGCGGTGCACCGCAAGCACGCCAGCGTCCACGACGTGCCCGGCCTGCTGCCGCACGCCGCCGGCCGGCTGGTCGTGGCCGAGGTCGAGGTGCTCAGGAAGCTGACCGACGAGACCGAGCGGCCCTACGTCGTGGTGCTCGGCGGCGCCAAGGTCTCCGACAAGCTCGGCGTCATCGGCAACCTGCTCACCAAGGTCGACCGGCTCCTCATCGGCGGCGGCATGGCCTACACCTTCCTCAAGGCCCAGGGCTACGAGGTCGGCAAGTCCCTCCTCCAGGAGGACCAGCTCGACAAGGTGCGGGGCTTCCTCGACGAGGCGGCCAAGCGCGGCGTGGAGCTCGTCCTGCCGGTCGACGTGCTGGCGGCCGTCGAGTTCGCCGAGGACGCCGAGTACGAGGTGGTCGACGCCACCGCGATCCCGGCCGACCGCGAGGGGCTCGACATCGGCCCGCGTACCCGCGAGCTGTTCGCGGGCAAGCTGGCCGACGCCAGGACGGTGTTCTGGAACGGCCCGATGGGCGTCTTCGAGTTCGAGGCCTTCTCCGGCGGAACCCGCGCGGTCGCCGAGGCGTTGATCGGCTCGGAGGCCTTCACGGTCGTCGGCGGGGGAGACTCCGCCGCCGCCGTGCGCAGGCTCGGCCTGGACGAGGACGGGTTCTCGCACATCTCCACCGGTGGCGGGGCCAGTCTCGAATACCTGGAGGGCAAGACCCTCCCCGGACTCGTGGCGCTGGAGCGGTAGAAGTGGACCCACGCGGTGAGCGGAGTGGCCGGTCGACGACCGACGCCGTCCGCGCAGTGATCAGGGAGTGGTGAGCGAACGATGAGCACACCCCGTAAGCCGCTCATGGCAGGCAACTGGAAGATGAACCTCAACCATCTTGAGGCCATCGCCCACACCCAGAAGCTCGCCTTCGCGCTGAACGACAAGGACTTCGACCGGGTCGAGGTGGCCGTGCTGCCGCCGTTCACCGACCTGCGCGGGGTGCAGACCCTGGTCGACGGCGACAAGCTGCGGATCGTCTACGGCGCGCAGGACCTGTCGCAGTACGACGGCGGCGCCTACACCGGCGAGATCTCCGGTGCCATGCTCGCCAAGATCGGCGCCACCTTCGTGCTCGCCGGCCACTCCGAGCGACGCCAGTACCACCGCGAGGACGACGACGTCGTCAACGCCAAGGTGCAGGCGGCCTACCGGCACTCGCTCACCCCCATCCTGTGCGTGGGGGAGGGCCTGGAGGTGCGCCGGGCCGGTGACCAGGTGGCCCACAGCGTCGCCCAGCTCGACGGCGCTCTGCGCAAGGTCAGCGCCGAGCAGGTAGCCTCCATCGTGCTCGCCTACGAGCCGGTGTGGGCGATCGGCACCGGCGAGGTGGCCACCCCGGACGACGCGCAGGAGGTCTGCGGGGCACTCCGGGCGCGACTCGCCGAGCTGTACGACGCCGAAGTGGCCGCCGGTGTCCGTATCCTTTACGGTGGGTCGGTCAAGTCTGACAACATCGCGGGCATCATGGCGCAGCCTGATGTCGACGGTGCCCTGATCGGTGGCGCGAGCCTCGACCCCGGGGAGTTCGTCAAGATTTGCCGTTTTGGCGAATTGTCGAGCTGACTGAGCCATTCGGTGGGTGCGACTTGACAGCACGTCATACCCTCTTAGAGCAAGTTTGAATCGTCACGCCTTCGGCGTACACAAGGGTCGTGCCCGGACGCGGGTCACGCGCACATAGGGAACAGGTCAACGGTGACAATCGGAATCTCCATCGCCCTCATCCTGTCGAGCTTGCTGATGATGCTGCTCGTCCTGCTCCACAAGGGCAAGGGCGGTGGTCTCTCGGATCTGTTCGGTGGCGGTTTCTCGTCGTCGTTCGGAGGCTCCTCCGTGGTGGAGCGCAACCTTGACAGGCTCACCGTCATCACCGGTGTCGTCTGGTTCGTCTGCATCATCGCGCTGGGCCTGCTTCTGCGGCCCTGACCCGGCTTCGACAGGCGTGACAGTGGTTCAGTCCCCGCATCCCCAAGCGGCGGGGCCATCGAGCAAGGAGTTCATCCGTGGGTAGTGGCAACGCGATCCGTGGCAGCCGTGTCGGTGCCGGCCCCATGGGGGAGGCGGAGCGCGGCGAGGCGGCCCCCCGTGTCCGGGTCCCCTTCTGGTGCGCGAACATGCACGAGACGCGCCCCAGTTTCGCCAGCGACGCGGCCGTTCCCGAGTTCTGGGACTGCCCCCGGTGTGGTCTCCCCGCCGGTCAGGACGAGGCCAACCCGCCCGCGCCGCCGCGCAACGAGCCTTACAAGACGCACCTCGCGTACGTCAAGGAGCGCCGCAGCGACAAGGACGGCGCGCAGATCCTGGCCGAGGCCCTGGAGCGGCTGCGCTCCTCCTCACGCCCGATCTACTAGCCGGTTCCCCGGCCCCGTACCGGGTCCGGGAACACCGAGACGCACGCCTGAAAGACCCTCGTGGGAGATCCTCACGGGGGTCTTTCGCGCGCCATGGCCGCGACCAGGTCGTCGGGGGCGAGGTCCGTACGCTCCCCGGGGCGGTGTCACACCCCGGCTAGGGCCTGTTGGGCATGTCCGGCCTGTGTGGCATATCTGATCTGCTAGATGAGTCGCCCATGTGAGAAACGTCTCTCCTTTGCGACATGCCGGACATTTTCTTGGAGCCCATCGCCACCGCCCCCAGGCCGAGCAGGAGGATGACGATGCCGGTGACGACGTTGTTCCAGATGCTCCCCCTCGTCGCCGAGCCGGTGATCCAGGGGGACACGATGGTCCAGATCCCGATGACCGGAGCGACCCAGCTGATCCCGTACGTCCGGCCGTAGGCGGACGCGAAGGCGAGGGCGAGGGCGGCGACCGCGATGCCGGTGACGAGGTTGCTCACGGCGAGCCTGGACAGGCCGTTGAAACCGACCACCCAGGGTGAGATCGCCAGATACAGACCCGCCAGAAGGCCCAGCCCCTCGATGGTCTGGGCCACCGAACTGGAGCCCGCTCGTTCGTACCTTTCCCGCATCTCGATGAGATCGGGGTGGTGTTCCAGACTTGTGGGTCTCGTCATGCCCCATTCCCCCTTGCCGCTCTTCGGTAAATCTCGATTTCCCGCCAAAGCGGATTTGTGCTGATATACCCGACATAAGCTCCAAGCAGCCCAAAAGAGGACAAGTTTGGCTAATGACATCACCGGGACACGGGCTCCGACGGTCTTCCTGGGCGAGCCCGCCCTCTCTTGACCTCCCGCACGGTAGGAGAGGGCCCCGTGGTGAACCGGCGTGGGCGCCGGGGTGGCGCCGGACGTCGTGGGTACGGGATGGGCACACCCCTCGCGCGGACATGGAGAGCCGGGGGAGAACGAGGTTGCCCGGAGGTGACCTTATGGACGAGATGAACGAGAAGACGGGAACGCACGACCACCCGAAGAGCGCGCTGAACCTGCGGCTCTTCCTGGCGACCTTCGGCCTGGTGGTGTGCACGGCCCTCGCCTCCCTCTCGGCTTGGGCCGGGATCACCGCGCTCGCCGTGGCCCTGGCCGTGCTGGCAGCCGTCGCCGTGGTGGACATCGTGGTGGTCGGGATCAGGATCGCCCGCAGACGCCGGCGCGGCGAGCGGCACACCCTCTTCGAGTAGGAGACCGCGCGGACAGGCACGTGCTCGTCACCGGCGGCTCGTCCCGCCGGCCGGGGAGTCGTCCCGATCATCCGTACGAGGTGCGGGGAAGATCCGTGATACATGGGTCTTCCCCGCGCGTACGTGATGCGGGAGACACCGGTGACGGCAGGCAACAACGGGGGTTGTGCGACGGCGGCTTCTGCGGGCGGGCGTCGCGCGGCCGGCCTCACCTCGAAGTACTTCTGAGCCAGGGCTTCGAGGTTCTTCCGGAGCCCTCCGGGATCCCTTCCCGGTCTTTCACCGCGGAGGCTCCGGCGCCCGGTCCGGGGGTTCCGTTCCGGTGCTCCGTCGCCTAGAGGCCCCTCTCACCTCGATCGGTCGTCCAGGGCGAAGGACAGGTAGCGGTCGGCGGAGCGGCGGACGGCCTCGGCGCCGTCGGCATGCACGATCCGCTTCCACCAGCCGCCGTAGACGCGCTCGAAGGAGTAGGGCTCCAGCAGCGACAGGGCGCGGCGGATCGTGCCGGGCCGCTCGGGGATGAGGTTGGGGTAGCTGTACATGAAGCTCACCCAGCGGCGGTCCTGGACCACCTGGAGGATGTCGCCGGAGAACAGGGCGCCCCGGCCCTCCTCGCCGTCGCGCCAGTGCATGACCTGGCCGCCGTCGAAGTGGACGCCCGCGTTGATCAGCGTCAGCCCGTCGAGGATCTCGTGGGTGTCGCCCTCCCAGAACACGACGGAGTCGTCGGGGCGGCCCACCCAGCCGCGGTCGGCCGCGTGGATGTGGACCGGCGCGTCGAAGGCGTGCGCCCACTCCACCATCGAGCCGTAGAAGTGCGGGTGGCTGATCGCGATGGCGTCGATCCCGCCGAGCTCGGTGACCTGCCTGACCAGCTCGTCGTCGAGGTGGGTCACCATGTCCCACAGCACGTTGCCGCCGGGCGTGCGGACCAGCAGCGCCCGCTGCCCGATGGCCGTGGCGGGGTCGGTGCCGACCCCGACCACCCCGCCGCCCTCCTCGGCGACCAGCGGCCGGTGCCCGGTGGCGCGCAGCTCGTTCAGGGAGGTCCAGCGCTGCCCCTCCCAGCCGACGTACTGCCGCTCGTCGTCGCAGATCGGGCAGTCGTCCCGGGGGGCGGCGTACTGGACTCCGCAGGTGACGCAGATGGGCAGATCGTTCACGGAGGCTCCTCGGGTCGTGTTCGTTCCCCACCATAAGATCGCCCGGCCCGCCGGGGCGGCGAGGGGCGTGGGGAGAGGGCCGCGGGCCGGGATCGGTCGCGGGTGTGGCGAGGGGGCTGTGGGACGGCGGGATCGGTCGCGGGTGTGGCGAGGTGCCGTGGGGGCGGCGGGACCGGTCGCGGGTGTGACGAAAGGCTGTGGGGACGGCGGGAACGGTCGCGGGGATGGCCGATCGGTGCGCCCGCAGATTGCGATGGATGTTTATTTAATTTCCCATTCTTTGTGGTGATATATCGGGCGATACGCGGCCTTTATGGCTCGCAAAAGAAAGTATCAGCCGTCTTGACGGCGCCCGTTTGACGCAATAATAATCAACCGTAGGTGCCGCTGATCAGGGAAAATACGGTGCTCGCGGAAATGGCATCACCCGCGAGCGGTCCCTGCGCTCATTGTTCATCGCTGGCAATACCGGCGGCGACAAGCCGTCGTCGAATTCAATCGGCCGTCATTGTCCGCGGCCATCGGCGAGAAAGTGGTGTCACGGTGGTAGAACTCCTGCAACGCGACCTCATCGAGCGCAAGTACGACGTGTGCTTCGGACACGGCGACCAGAACGGCGACGGCATCCTGGAGATGGCCGACTGCATCGCGCTCGGCGCGCGCGTCATCGCCTATCTCGAGGAGCCCTTCGACTCGCCCAAGGCCCTTGAGCTGCTCCGCAGCTTCGGCCAGTTCTGGCAGCACCTTACCGGCAAGCTCGACGCCGACCACGACGGCAAGATCACCCCCGAGGAGTTCAGGGAGGGGATGCGGCAGGCCTGGATCGACGATCCGGGCGGCTTCGAGACGGCGTTCCGGCCGGCCGCGCAGGCCCTGTGGAACCTCTGCGACAAGAACGACAACGGCACGGTCGGGGCGGAGGAGTTCGCCAGGTTCCACAAGGCGTTCGGCACGTCCGAGGAGAACAGCCGTATCTCTTTCGAAAAGCTCGACGTGAACGGAAACGGAAATCTCTCGGTCGACGAGCTCGTCGCCGCATGGAAGGAGTTCTACACGAGCCTCGACCCCGACGCCCGAGGAAACTGGCTTTTCGGCGATATCTGGGAGAAGGATATCTGGGACGGCACCAGGGTGAAACTCTGACCTGTTGAAGGCCCTTTGCCGGCCCGCTTGGGTCTGACAACCCGTTGACGTCGCAAAAGGCTCCCGGCGTGATTTTCCTGCCACGCCGGGAGCCTTTCTTTTCCCCCGGGCCTCTCGGAGCTCGGCCCCTGGACCACCGGAAGGGAGCTTGTGTGACCACCGCCCGCGAACCGATAGCGGTGATCGGCCTGGGATGCCGGTTCGCCGCGGGGATCGACTCCCCGGCGGCTTTCTGGAGATTCCTGCTCGACGAGGGTGACGCGGTCGGCGAGGTCCCGGCCGGCCGGTGGGCGCGCTACGCGGACCGTGGTCCCGAGGACGCGGCGGTCCTGCGCCGGACCACGGCTCGCGGATGCTTCCTCGCCGACATCTCGGGATTCGACGCCGAGTTCTTCGGCGTCTCACCGCGCGAGGCGCGGTTGATGGACCCCCAGCAGCGCATCCTTCTCGAAGTCGCCTGGGAGGCGCTGGAGCACGCGGGCATCCCGCCCGCGAGTCTCGCCGGATCCGACACGGGCGTCTTCGCCGGAGTAGCCGCCGACGACTACGGGCGCCGGTTGCTGGAGGACCTGCCGCGGATCGAGGCCTGGACGGGGGTCGGGGCCTCGCACTGCGGCGTCGCGAACCGCGTGTCCCACGCGCTCGACCTCCGCGGCCCGAGCGTGGCGCTGGACACGGCCTGCTCGTCCTCCCTGGTGGCGATCCACCAGGCGTGCCAGAGCCTGCGGCTCGGCGAGATCCCGCTCGCGCTCGCCGGCGGGGTCACGGTGCTGGCCGGCCCCGGACACAGCGTGGTGCTGGACGCCGCGGGGGCGATCTCCCCCGACGGGCGCTCGAAGTCGTTCGACGCGCGGGCCGACGGGTACGGACGGGGCGAGGGAGCCGGGGTCGTGGTCCTCAAGCGGCTCGGCGACGCCCGGCGCGACGGTGACCGGGTCCTCGCCGTGATCATCGGCGGCGCCGTCCACCAGGACGGCCGGACCGAGGGCATCATGGCCCCCAGCCGCGAGGCCCAGGAGCATCTCCTGCGCCGCGCCTACCGGAGCGCGGGCGTCGGCCCCGGCACGGTGGACTACGTCGAGGCCCACGGAACGGGCACGCCGGTCGGCGACCCCGTCGAGGCGGGCGCGCTGGCCTCGGTGCTCGGCGCGGGCCGCGAGGACGGGGATCCCTGCCTGGTCGGCTCGGTGAAGTCCAACATCGGGCACCTTGAGGCCGCCGCCGGGGTCGCGGGCCTCATCAAGGCCGTGCTCGCGATCGGGCACGGTGTCATCCCGGCCACCCCGATGCTGTCCGGGCCGAACCCGTCCATCCCCTGGGGCGCCAACGGCCTCCGGCTGGTCACCACGACGAGGCCGTGGCTCTCCACCGGCCGTCCCCGGCGCGCGGGAGTCGCCGGGTACGGCTACGGCGGCACGATCGCGCACCTCGTACTCCAGGAGGATCTTCAGGAGGACCACCGAGGAGACCTTCGAGAGGACCTTCGAGAGGACCTTGAAGAGGACCTCCGAGACGCCGTCCCCGTCCTTCCCGCCGTTCGCGTCGTGACCCCCGAAGCCGCGCACGCCGCGTTCTCCGAGGCCGATCACGCCGTACGCCCGGAGGTCAAGCCCGTTCCGGAAGCGGTCCACCCGGCGGTCGCGCGGGCCCGCAGCCGCGTCTCCGAGGTGGCTCCGTGGCGCGGGCCGGTGCGGGTGTACCCGCTGTCGAGTGCGAACCCGGCCGCCGTGCGCCTGGCCGCCGGACGGCTCGCCGACTGGCTCGCCGGCAACGACCGTGCCGACCTGGCGTCCGTGGGCGGGACGCTGGCCCGCCACCGTTCCCACCTGACGGCCCGCGCGGCCGTGGTGGCCGCGGACCGGGCGGAGCTGGTCGGCCGGTTGCGCTCCCTGGCCGACGACACCCCCGGCACGCCCCGGGGCGTCGTCTCCGCCCGGGTGCCGCCAGGAGGGGGGCGCGACCCGGTGTGGGTGTTCTCCGGCCACGGCGCCCAGTGGGCGGGCATGGGCCGGGACCTGCTGGCCGGTGAACCCGCCTTCGCGGAGACGATCGAACGGCTGGACCCGGTCTACCGGGCGGAGATGGGCTTCTCCCCGGTCCTGGCGCTCCGGGCGGGCGAGCTGGGCGGCACCGGGCGCGTCCAGTCGCTGCTGTACGCCGTCCAGGTGGGGCTCGCCGCGCTCTGGCGTTCCGCCGGTGTCCGGCCCTCGGCCGTGATCGGCCATTCGGTGGGGGAGATCGCCGCGGCCGTGGCCGCCGGGGCGCTCGACGCGGCCGACGGGGCCCGGCTGGTCTGCCGCCGCTCGCGGCTGCTGTCCCGGGTCGCCGGGCGCGGGGCGATGGCCATGGTCTCGCTGCCGTACGAGGAGGTGGCCCGCCGGGTGGCGGGCGTCGGCGCGGTGTCGCCGGCCGTCGCCGCGTCGCCGCACTCCACGGTAATGGCCGGTACGCCGGAGGCGCTGGAACGGCTGGCCGCGCGCTGGGCGCGCGACGGCGTCGAGGTCCGGCGGATCGATTCCGACGTCGCCTTCCACAGCCCGCAGATGGACCCGCTCCGTGCCGATCTGCGCGCGGCGATCGACGACCTCCGCCCG
The DNA here is from genome assembly GCF_042888905.1 of Streptosporangium sp. NPDC002721. Lineage (NCBI taxonomy): Bacteria > Bacillati > Actinomycetota > Actinomycetes > Streptosporangiales > Streptosporangiaceae > Streptosporangium > Streptosporangium sp. NPDC002721. Next base: position 310,273 of record NZ_JBIAQI010000008.1, on the reverse strand, counting down.
GCCGGGCCCGCCGTCCCGCTCTACACGACGGCGCTGCCCGACCCCCGCGACCCGGCCGCGCGGGACGCCTCCTACTGGGGGACCAACCTGCGCGCCCCGGTGCTCTTCGCGAACGCCGTCCTCGCCGCGGCCGAGGACGGCCACCGGACGTTCTTGGAGATATCCGCGCACCCGGTGGTGTGCCACTCGATCGCCGAGACGCTCGAATCGGCGGGAGTCCAGGAGGCCGTCGTGGCGCACAGCGTCCGGCGCGACGAGGACGGACCGCGCGGCATGGCGGGCAACCTCGCCCTGCTGCACTGCCACGGCGTGCCGGTCGACTGGACCGCGCTCCAGGGGGAGGGCGAGCTCGTCGACCTGCCGGCGAACGCCTGGCTGCACGTACGCCACTGGGCCGAGCACGAGCCTCCGGAGACGGCGGGGAGGTCGCACGCGCCGGAGAGCCACACCCTGCTGGGGGCGCGGACGGCGGTGTGCGCCACCTCCCGGGCCGACGTGTGGCGGACCGCGCTGGACCACCCCACCCGGCCGTTCCCCGGCGCCCATCCCGTCCACGGTACGGAGATCGTGCCCGCCGCCGTGCTGCTGAACACCTTCCTCGCGGCGGCGAAGGCGGTCCGGGAGACCGGACAGGACGGGGTGGGGACCCTGCGCGAGGTGGAGATGCGGGTTCCCATCGCCACGGCCGCGTCGCGCGAGCTCCAGGTCGTTCACCAGGACGGGACGCTCAGGCTCTCCTCCCGCCTCACCTCGGGTCGCGGGGAACACCCTCCGGAACCCGGTGCGGACCGCGACCACCGTGATCCCGGCGAAGGGTGGCTCACCCACTGCGTCGCCCTGCTCGGCGACGGGTTCGCGACGTCCGGCGACGTGGACACGGCCGGACGGGACGATGGGGCGTCTCCAGGCCCGGCCGGCAGGCCGGGGGACGAACCGGCGAGCGCGCCGGGGGCTGAGCCGGACGACGGGCCGGACGGCGAGGTCGTCGATGCCGGTTGGGTGGTGGACACGCTCGCCGGAGCCGGCGTGGCGGCCATGGGCTTCCCCTGGCGGATCGAGGAACTACGCCGTGGCCCGGGCACGCTGACGGCACTGGTGGCGGCGGACCCGGAGGGCACCCTGCCCCGGCCGACCTGGGCGTCGATCCTGGACGCCGCGTTCTCGGCCGGAGGCGTCGCGGCCATCGCCCTGGCGGGTCGCGCCGAGCTGCGCATGCCGGTACGGATCGCCGAGGCGACCCTGTCGGAGGACCCGCCGGAGGGGGGAAGGGCCCTGGTCAGCGTGGTCGCCGCCGGGCCGGACACGGTCGACATCCGCGTCGCCGTCCCCGGCGGGCGGACGGCGGCCGTCCTGCGCGGGGTGCGTTACACCACCCCGGAACCCGAGCCGGACCCCGCGGTGGCGGGAACAGGAACGGGCGGTCTCCTGCACGAGGTGGTCTGGAAACCGCTGGGCCTGCCGGAGGAGGGCGCGTCCGGCGCGGTGCCGCACCGGGTGGTGCTGGTCGGAACGGGCACGAGCGCGGTGCCGTGCGACGGGGACGGCCTCGCGCACGCTCTCGGTGGCCTGCTGGCGCGACGGGGCATCCGGGTGGACACGGTCCCCGGACATGACGGGCTCAGCGGTCGTGACGAGTACGTCGGACGTGACGGACGCGGCGAACGTGACGGGCGTGATGGAGATGGAGGGCACGGCGGACGTGACGGGCGCGACGGACGCGACGGAGACCGGCGAGGACATCGCGGCGACCGCGACCCGGCTCGCCGCGCGTCTGGCGGAGACCGTGCGGCTGGTGGGCGAGGCGGGCCGGGCCCGGCTGTGGTGCGTCACTTCCTCGGCCAGGGAGCCGGAGGGCCCGGCGGGGCTGGCACAGACGGCGCTGTGGGGACTGGCGCGGGTGGCCGCCACGGAGTACTCCGAGGTGTGGGGCGGTCTCGTCAACCTGCCGGAGAAACCGGGCGACGACGACCTCTCGGTCCTGATCCGGCTGCTGGGAAGCCGGTGCCGGGAGGACGTCGTCGCCGTCGAGCACGGCGCCGCGAGCGGCTCCCGCCTGGTGCCCTACCGCCCCGAGGCGCGAGAGCGGGTCACGGGACGGCGGCCCGCGCGGCCGGGGCCGCTCTGCCGGGCCGGGGCCACCTACCTGGTCACCGGAGGTCTGGGCGCCCTCGGCCTGCGCGTCGCGGGATGGCTGGCCGACCGGGGTGCCCGCAGATTGCTCCTGCTGGGCCGTACCGCCCTGCCCGCCAGGGACCGGTGGGACGCCGTCCGCGAGCCGGTGACGCGGCGGGCGATCGACGCGGTCAGGTCCCTGGAGGCGAGGGGCGTCACCGTGCGGGCGGTCGCCGCGGACGTGGGGAACGCCGCCGGCCTCGCCCGGCTGGCCGACCCCGGCGCGCTCGGCCTGCCGCCGGTGCGCGGGGTCGTGCACGCGGCGGGCGTGGTCGACAACCGGCTGCTGCGCGCGTACGACGAGGAGTCGCTGCGGGCGGTGATGTGGCCCAAGGTCGCCGGGGCGCTCGCGCTCCACGAGGCGTTCCCGCCGGGGACGCTGGACTTCCTGGTGCTCTTCTCCTCCGCCGGGCAGCTTCTCGGCCTTCCCGGGCAGGCGTCGTACGCGGCGGCGAACGCCTTCCTGTCCGGTCTGGCCAGGTACCGGCGGGCCGGGGGAGACGACGCGGTCCTCTCCCTCGCCTGGACGAGCTGGCACGGCCTGGGCATGTCGGCCTCCTCGGAGGTCGTCGACGCGGAGCTGCGCGCCCGGGGCACGGCGGACATCACCCCCGCCGAGGCGTTCCTGGCGTGGGAGTCGCTGGTCACGGCCGGGCCGGCCGGCGGCGCCGACCTGGCCGTGCTGCGGGTCCTGCCCCTCACCCCCGGCATCCTCCGTCCGCCGCTGCTGCGCGACCTGGCCGGCGACCCCGGCCCGCCCCCGGCCCCCGGCGCGGACGAGGGCCCCGACTGGCGGACCCTGTCCGGCACCTCTCTCACCGACCTGTTGCGGGGCGAGGTGCGGCGAGCGGTCGCGGCCACCCTGCGTACCGATCCCGAGGCGGTGGACGTGCGGCGCCCGCTCGCGGAGATGGGCGTCGACTCGCTGCTGGCGGTCATGCTGCGCCGGACCCTCTCCGAGCGGTTGCGCGTCGGCCTGCCGATGAGCCTGCTGTGGAACCGCCCCACGGTCTCCGACATCACCGACTACCTGGCCGAGCAACGAAGGAGTGACGTATGACGGCGGACACCGAGGTGCGCCTGTTCGCGGAGGATCCCGTCGGGTTCTTCGGACCCTCGCGATGGCGGATGCACACGCTCGCCCCCGACCGGCTGGCCGCGCTGCAGCTCGCCGCGCTGCGGATGCGCTACGCCGAGCTCCGTGACCGGATCCCGGTGCTGCGCACCATCGCCGACGAGCAGCGCATCGGGGAGATCGGGACGCTGGACGACGCGGCGCCCCTGCTGTTCCCGCACACGGTCTACAAGTCGTACCCCGTCTCCCTGCTCCTGGACAACCGGTTCGACCAGCTGGCGACCTGGCTCGGCAGGCTCACCACCGTCGACCTCGGCGGCATCGACTTCTCCGGCTGCGACTCGATCGACGCCTGGCTGGACCTCCTCGACGCCCGGACCGACCTGCGGCCGGCCCACTCCTCCGGTACGTCCGGCACGATGTCGTTCGTCCCGCACACCCGTCAGGAGTACGCGGCCCTGTACCGCACGGTGCGCCTGGACGCGCTCCCCGACGGGGTGTCGTGGCGGGAGCCCATGGACGTGGTCTGGCCGGGCTTCCGCGCCGGGCGCGGCGGGATCGACCGGCACGCGGGCGCGATGGCCGAGCAGATGGCGGGGACCCCCGACCGGTTCCACGCCCTGCACCCCCGCTCGCTCAGCGCCGACGTCATGTTCCTCGCGGGCCGGTTGCGGGCGGCGGCGGCGAGGGGTGAGGTCGACCGGCTGGAGATCCCGCCCGCGCTGAAGGCGCGCCGCGCGGAGTTCGAGGAGGCGCAGCGGGCCACCGGCGCCGGGATGGCGCGGTTCGTCGAGGAACTGGCCGACACGCTCGGCGGGCGCCGCGTGGCGTCGCTCGGCCTGTGGAGCGTCCACCACGCCATGGCGACCGCCGGGCTGGTCCGGGGCATCGAGGCCGTCTTCGCCCCCGACTCGTTCGTCTTCTCCGGCGGGGGAGCGAAGGGCACGGCGCTGCCGGCCGACTGGGCGGAGCCGGTCGGGCGCTTCTTCGGGGTGCACCGGTTGCGGCTCTGCTACGCGATGACCGAGGTGATGGCGGTCAACCTGCTCTGCGACGCGGAGCGCTACCACATCGAGCCCTGGGTGATCCTCTACGTCCTCGACCCGGAGACCGGGGCCCCGCTGCCGCGTGACGGGGTGCGGACGGGCCGGGCGGCCTTCCTCGACCTCATGGCCGACGTGCACTGGGGTGGGTTCGTCTCCGGCGACGAGGTCACGGTCGACTGGTCGGCGTGCCGGTGCGGGCGTACCACGCCCGGCCTGTCCACCGCCATCGGCAGGTTCGGCGGCAGCGGCGGCGACGACAAGATCACGTGTGCCGCGACCCCCGAGGCGCTCACCGAGGCCCTCGACTTCCTGAACGGGGCGCTGGCATGAGCGCGGGACGGGAGGAGACCCTCGCCGGGAACGACTCGGTAGGGCGGAAGACCTGGACCCGCGGGGAGACCTCTGCCGGGAACGACCCGGAGGCCGTGAGAGCCGGAGAGGCGGTGGGGGCCCCGGAGGCCGCGGAGGCCGTGGGAGCCGAACTGACGATTCCCGCCTTCATCCGGGGCGAGACGGTCGCCACCGGCCTGGTCCCCTTCACCGGCCGGGGACAGGAGGCGTCCTTCCTCGCCCCCGACCCCGTGGGCCTGCTCGACCGGCTGCCGCTGGGCGACCCGGCGCGCATGCGGGACCTGCACGCGCTGCGCGTCGACGACATCGTCGGCTTCCTGGCCGAGCTCGGGCCGCGCCTCGCGCTGTCGCGCAACGCGTTGCTGCGGGAGGCCCTCGAACGGTCGGCCGCGTGGTCGGACATGACCCCGCCGCTGCTCGCCGCGTCGTACGAGCAGCTTCCCGGCCTGTTCCGCCCGGAGGCGGTGCGGGCGGTGGTGGAGCGGACCGTCGGGGCCGGGTACCTCGACGGGTGGCACGAGGTGCCCACCGCCGACGGGGGCCGTGCGGCGGTCCGGGCACTCGGCGCGCGGACCGTGCACATCATCGCCGGCAACAGCCCGGTCATCGCCGCGCTCACCGTGATCCGCAACGCCGTCACCCGCGGCGACGCCATCGTCAAGACGCCGTCGAACGACCCGCTGACCGCGCTCGCGATCGCCCGGACCATGGCCGAGATGGCCCCCGGCCACCCGCTCACCCGCCATCTCTCGGTCGCGTACTGGAAGGGCGGCTCCGAGGCGTTCGAGCGGCGGCTCTACCAGCCGGCCCACGTCGAGAAGATCGTGGCCTGGGGTGGGCTGGCCTCCATCCGGCACGTCACCGGCTACGTCAGGCCCGGCCTGGAGCTGGTCTCCCTCGACCCGAAGCTGAGCGCGACCGTCATCGGCCCCGAGGCGTTCGCCGACGACGAGCGGATGGCCGAGACCGCCCGGCTCGCCGCCGTGGACGTCGGCGCCCTCAACCAGCTCGGCTGCTTCAACGCCCGCGTGGTCTACGCCGTCACCGACCCCGGCCGGGCCGTCCGCTGGGGCGGGTTGCTGTACGAGGAGATCCTCCGGCTTCCCGAGCAGGTCAGTACGGAGGCCAGGCGGTTCGATCCGGGGCTGCGCGCCGACCTGCTCGCGATCCGGGCGAGCGCCGACTGGTACGACGTGATCGGCGGGCGCCGCGACGAGGGCGCGGTCATCGTCTCGCGGCTGCCCGAGCCGGTGGAGTTCCACCCCTCGCTGTCGGGCCGGGTGGTCAACGTGGTGCCCGTCGCCTCGGCCTGGGACGCGGTGCGCGGCATGAACGCCTACACGCAGACCGTGGGCGTCTACCCCGAGGCGCTCAAGCGGGAGCTGCGCGACGTCGTGCCCCTCTACGGCGCCCAGCGGCTGGTGTCCCTCGGCTACGCCACCCGCGTGCGGGGCGAGCTGCCGCAGGACGCCATCGAGCCGCTGCGCCGGATGGTCAAGTGGATCGTGGACGAGACCTACGACCCCGCCGACGCCCACCCTTTCGGCCACCTGCATCCCGGGGCGCCCCCGTGGGACGCGCGATGAGCCGTCCTCACCTCGCGGCAGGCGTCTACGGCTCCTGTCCCCGACATTCGGTGATCTTCAACCACAGGGAGCGGCCGTGAGGGCGGAGCGGGAAGCGGACGTCGTCGAGCAGCTCATCTCCGATTTCGACCACCACCATCCGCGCTTCGACCCCGACCTGGCCTGCCTGGTCCACCGCGGCATCCGCGGCCGGTCGCGGGTCGCCTTCTCCCGCGCGTACGGCGGCGTATGGATCCTGTCGCACTACCGCGACGTGGAGGCGGCGCTGCGCGACCACGAGACCTTCAGCTCGGCCTCGGGGGTCTTCTTCCCCCGCGCCGCGGGCACGCCGCCGTTCGCGCCGCTGGAGTACGATCCGCCCCGGCATACCGCGTTCCGCGCCCTGATGAGGCCCCCGTTCACCCCGGCGCGGGCACGACAGCTCGAACCCGAGCTCCGCCGCCTGGTCGCGGACCTGGTCGAGCCGATCGTCGCGCGGGGCTGCGGCGACCTCGTCGCCGAGCTCGCGGTGCCGCTGCCGCTCGCCGTGGTGTCGCTCGCGGTCGGCTTCACCGACGCCGCGCAGCACCGCATCCGTGAGCTGACCAGCAACACCTGGGCGCGCATGCCGAGCGACGAGAGCGCGGAGGGCTTCTGGCCGCGGTTCGCGGAGCTGTTCCAGGAGGAGATCCGCCGGGCCAGGGAGCGGCCGGGCGACGACTACCTGTCCACGCTGGTGCGCGAGAAGATCGACGGGCGGCCCGTCACCGACGAGGAGCTGCACGTCATGATGGTCGGCTTCGCCGTCGCCGGCCACGAGACCTCGATGAACGCCCTGTCGCACCTGCTGTGGCAGCTGGCCCGCGAACCCGGCCTGCAGGACCGGCTGCGCAAGCGGCCCGAGCTGATGCCCGCCGCCGTCGAGGAGACGCTGCGGCTCTGGACGCCGGTCGACCACGGCACCCGGCTCACCACCCGGGACGTCGAGATCGGCGGCGTCACGATTCCCCGGGGATCGCGGGTCGTCCTGCTCGCCGGGGCCGCCAACCGCGACCCCGCCGAGTTCCCCGACCCGGAGCGGTTTCGGCTCGACCGGGGGCAGGTCCACCACCTCGGTTTCGGGACGGGCGTGCACTTCTGCATCGGTGCCCAGCTCGCGCGCACCGAATTCCTCGTGGTGCTGCGCGAGCTGGCCCGCCACCCCGGCTACGAGCTCGCCGGCGAACCCCGCCGCTTCTACGAGAACGGCCGCCACATCTGTCTCGACCGGCTGCCCGTACGCTTCCGGGTGCCACTGGGGCAGCGCCGGTAGAGCGGTCGTCCGCGTCCTGGATGTCACCGGAGGAAAGCCCGGCGGCACGTCACAGCCGGACGACCGCCGGGCGCGCCTCGACCGGGCCGTAGGCCATGATGCGTCGCAGGGCGGGCCGGAGCCGGTCGATCACCTCGTCGTCGACCTCGAGGACCGCTTCGATCTCGGGGTCGTCAAGCCCCAGCTCCTCCAGAGCGTGCGGAGCGATGACGACGCGAAGCACTCTGTCGCGAAGGGTGATCTCGCTGACGGCTCCGTACGCGGTCGCCTGGCCGGTGATGACCAGGCAGTGGCTGTCCGTCTCCTCGTCCTCTTCCTCCGCTTCCTCCTCGTCCTCGAACAGGCCGCACTGGAAGATCAGCTCCATGCCTTCGCCGTCGTCGCTTTCGGCGACACCGGCGGACAGGCACTCCAGCTCGCGGTCTTCCACCACTCCCGCGACCCGGGCCGTGAACCGAACAGTCATGCCGCGGAGCGTAGCGGGCCACGGCGACAGTTCCGGTGCGTCGATCACCGCTGGGAAAGGTCAGCGGCGGTAGACCTCCTCGCCGTCGAGGAAGGTCATGGCGACCTGGGTAGGCCAGATGTCGGCGAACCCGTCTCCTGAGGTGTTCTTCGATTCCGCGCGCATCGCTCCCGGAGACCTGGCGGCCTTCGGGACCTGACTGCCTTTTCGATCTCTGGACCGGTCGAACCGCTATCGTGGTGCCGCCGGTTTCCCGGTGGAACGCGGGTAGGCGCCGGTCACGGCCGCCGTCACAGGACAGATCGACATGGCGGGGGTGTGATGGGGCAGACCGTACCGTTTCTGCGACGCGTGAAGGTGGGGAACTACAAGAGCATCGCGTCGTGCGATGTCACCTTCACGCCTCTCCTGGTCCTGCTCGGTCCCAACGCGGCGGGGAAGAGCAATTTTCTTGACGTGCTCAGGTTCGTGGTGGACGCGCTGGAGACGACACCCGCCGACGCCCTGATGAGACGCGGTGGACTGGACGAGGTGAGCCGGCGGGGCCAGAAGGACACGAAGGGTTTCGGCGTCCTTCTGGAGTTCGTCATCCAGCCGGACGAGGAGCCGTTGTCGGTCACGTACAGCTTCGTCATCGGCCGGGACCCCGCCGGTCGCCGTCCGCTTCTGGTGCTCGAAGAGCAGTGTTTCGTCCGTGCCACTCAGCCGCGGTCGAGTTTCGAAGAAGTCAGTTTCGTCATGACCCATGGCTTCTTCAACCAGACAGGTGAGGGTGGTATCGAGCCGGATCGGCTCTATCTGCCGTTGGCCGCCACCCAGGGTGTCTTCAGCGAGGTCTACCGCAGCCTGCGCCGCATGCTCTTCTACCACCTGGACGTGGGCCTGATGCGGCAGGTCCAGTCCAGGTCCGCCGGGGCCACGCTGGATGACGAGGGTAGGAGGCTGGGATCGGTGCTCGGGGCCCTCTCGCAGCGGTATCCGGCGTTCAAGGCACGGATCGACGACTACATGAGAGCCATCGTTCCCGGGGCCGTGGGGGTCGATCAGCGGCTTCTGGACACCTATTCCACCGTCGAGCTCCTCACCCGTCACGCGGATCGAGAGCTGGTGTTCGGTCCCGAGGCGATGTCCGAGGGGACGCTGCGCGCGGCGGGGCTGCTGGCCGCGCTGTTCCAGCCCGCCGTACTCGAAGGCGAGGCGACCCTGCTGGGAATCGAGGAACCGGAGACGTCGCTGCACCCGGCGGCCGCCGGGGTGCTGTTCGACGCGCTGAGCGAGGCGAGCGAGCACGTCCAGGTGGTGGTCACCACGCAGAGCGCGGACCTGCTCGACCGCGACGACTTCGATCCGGCGTCCGTACGCGTCGTGACCATGACGGACGGGCTCACGACGATCGGTGAGATCGACGACGTGAGCCGCCGCCTCGTCGACGACCGGCGGGCCACCATCGGGGAGCTGATGCGCGGCAACCAGCTCAGGCCCGGCGCAGAGGAGGTCGAATGACCGGGGCGGTCACCATCGCCGCCATCGTCGAGGGGGAGGGAGAGGTCGCCGCGCTGCCCGTCCTGCTCCGCAGGATCGCGGAGGAACTCTCGGTCTGGGCGATACGGATCCCGACGCCCCGCCGGGTTCCGCGCTCCAAGCTCGTCGCTCCTGGAGGGATCGAGAGCGCCGTACTCCAGGCCTCCTACCAGGTCGACGGGCGAGGCGGGATCCTGCTGCTGATCGACGCCGACGACGACTGTCCCGCGACGACCGGCCCCGCGCTCCTGGAGCGGGCCCGGCTGGCACGCGGTGATCGGGAGATCTCGGCGGTCCTCGCCAACCGGGAGTTCGAGGCGTGGTTCCTCGCCGCGGCCACGTCGCTCGCGGGCCGGAGGGGGCTGGCCGACCCCCTCGAACCACCCGCCGATCCCGAGGGGCCCCGCGACGCGAAGGGGTGGCTCTCGGCACGCAAGACCGACGGCACCTCCTACCGTCCGACGGCCGATCAGGCGGCCCTGGCCGCGATCTTCGACATGGCACAGGCGCGGAAGAACGCGCCCTCCTTCGACAAGTTCTGGCGCGACGTCGAACGCCTGATGCGGGCCGCCGGGGCATGAGGGGTCAGCGGCGGTAGACTTCCTCGCCGTCGAGGAAGGTCATGGCGACCTTGGTGCGCCAGATGTCGGCGGCGGGTTCGGTGAAGGGGTCGCGGTCAAGGACGACGAGGTCGGCGCGGTTGCCGGGGACGATGGTGCCCGCGTCGTCGTCGTGGTTGATGCGGGCCGAGCCCGCGGTGTAGGCCGTGAGGGCGGTGGCCAGGGTGAGGCTCTGGCCGGGCAGGAACGGGGTCTGCGCCGTGGGGTAGCCCGCGTGTATCGAGCCGCCGGGTTCGGTGCGGTTGACGGCCACGTGCATGCCCTGGATCGGGTCGGCCTCGGAGACCGGCCAGTCGCTGCCCGCGCAGAACAGGGTGCCGTTGCGCTGCAGGTCGGCGAAGGGGTACTGCCAGGAGGAGCGCTCCTCGCCCAGGAAGGGGAGGGTGAGCTCGTCCATCTGGGCGTGGTGGGTGGCCCACAGCGGCTGCAGGTTGGCGGTCACGCCGAGCGCGGCGAAGCGCGGCAGGTCGGACGGCTCGACGATCTGCAGGTGCGCGATGTGGTGCCGGTTGGCCGGGTCGGTCCCCTCGAAGCTGTCCAGCGCCTCGCGGACGGCCCGCTCGCCGATGGCGTGGAAGTGCACCTGGAAGCCGTGCCGGTCCAGCTCGGCGACGCACTCCTTCAGCAGCACGGGGTCGACGTACGACAGGCCGGTGCCGCCGCAGCGGCAGTAGGGCTCGATCACCGCGGCGGTGAAGTTCTCGGTGATGCCGTCCTGCATGATCTTCACCGAGCCGGCGCGGAACCGCTCCAGGCCCTCGGCGGAGCGGCGCCGTTCCAGCAGCTCGGGGATCTGCTCGGCGCCGCGCGCCCGGTCCCACCACAGCGCGCCCACGACGCGGGCCCGCAGCGCGCCGGAGGCCGCCGCCGAGACGTACGTGGGCAGCTGGTCGTCGTAGCCCGCGTAGGAGCCGACGATGGCGTCCTGCCAGCCGGTGACGCCGAGGGAGAACAGGTGCCTCTGGGCGTCCATCAGCGCGTCGTGCAGGTCGCTCGCCGTGGGGCGGGGGGTGAGCAGGCCGACCAGGTCCATCGCGCCCTCGTGCAGCACGCCGCTCGGCGTGCCGTCGGCGTCGCGCTCGATCCTGCCGTCGGCGGGGTCGGGGGTGTCGCGGGTGACCCCGGCCACCTCCAGGGCCCGGGTGTTCACCCAGGCGGCGTGGTGGTCGCGCTGGATCAGGTAGACCGGGCGGTCGATGACGTCGAGTTGGGTTCGGTGCGGCAGGCCGCCGGGGAAGGCCGACATGTCCCAGCCGCCGCCGTCGATCCACCCGTGGTCCGGGTGGGAGCCGGCGTAGGCGGTGATCCGCTCCAGATACGCCGGCAGGCCGTAGACCCCGGACAGGTCGCACCTGGCCCGCTCCAGGCCCGCCTGCACCGGGTGCATGTGGGCGTCGGTGAACCCGGGGGTGAGCAGCCCGCCGTCCAGGTCGACGGTGTCGTGGCCGGGGGCGGCCAGTTGCGCGACGTCGGACTCCGTGCCCACGGCGGCGATACGGCCGTCCCGGACCAGTACCGCCTCGGCGAAGGCGTCGGCGGCGAGGAAGACCCTGCCGCCCCGGAAGAGCAGGTCGCTCACTGGTGCACCATCCTTCTGTCGGTGGCCCGGATGTCGCTGCCGCCCCGGGGTGCCGCTTGATCACTTACATTGCACGCTCGACCGGCCGAGGTCCAGCGTGAGTTTCTCCGGGAGTCCACCGGCGCCCACCGGCGCCCACCGGCGTCCGGTGGTCCCGGCGCTCGGCGGCCGGTGATCTCGACGTTCAGCGGCCGGTGATGGAGTCGGCGACGCGGGCGAGCACCGAGGTGCGGCCAAGCCCGGCCTTCTCTCTCGCGTCGGCCCGGCGGTAGAGGTCGTACATGGTGTGCACGCCGATCCACCGCAGCGGCTCCACCTCCCAGCCCCGCACCTTGCGGTCCACCCAGGGGAGGGAGGCGAGCTCGGTGTCCTCGCGCAGGATCAGGTCGCGCAGGGTACGGCCGGCGAGGTTGGTCGTGGTCACCCCGTGGCCGGTGTAGCCGCCCGCCCAGCCGATGCCGGTGGTGTGGTCGACGTGCACGGTGGCGCACCAGTCACGCGGCACGCCGAGCACCCCCGACCAGGCGTGCGCCACCCGGGAGGCCCGCAGCGCGGGGAACATCCCGGTCAGCAGCTCCCAGAGGGCCTCGATCGTCCACTCGTGGGTGTGGCCCCGGTCGTCCACGCGCGAGCCGTACAGGTAGGGCTTGCCGCGCCCGCCGAACGCGATCCGGCCGTCGGCGGTGCGCTGGGCGTACATGTAGTAGTGCGCCATGTCGCCGAGCAGCTCGTGGCCCGCCCAGCCGATCTCGTCCCACAGCGCGCCCAGCGGCTCGGTCACGATCATCGAGCTGTTCATCGGCAGCCACGCCCGGTGGTACTGCCTCAGCTCGGCGGTGAAGCCCTCGGTGGCGCGGATGACGTACTCGGCGCGGACGGTGCCGTGCGGCGTGCGGGCCTCGCGCGGGGCGATCTCGGTGACCGGGGTGCGCTCGAAGATGTCCACCCCGAGGTTCCGTACGGTCTCGGCGAGGCCCCTGGCGAGCTTGGCGGGCTGGATTCTGGCGCAGTGCGGGCTCCAGATCGCGCTGACCGCGCCGTCCACCCGCAGGCGCTCCTCGCGCTCGGCGGGGTCGAGCAGCCGCACGTCCTCCTCGGTCCAGCCCCAGTGGCGCTCGTGGGCGAGCAGCTGGTGCAGCCGCCGGTCCTGGGCGGTGTTGGTGGCGACCGTGGTGACGCCGCCCTTCACGATGTCGGCGTCGATCTTCTCGTCCGCGGCGACCGCGACGACCTCGTCGATCGTCTCGAACATCACCCGCTGCAGCCGCCTGGCCGCGTCCGCGCCGTGCGTCCTGGCGTAGCGCTCGGGGGTGCCGGCCAGCTCGCCGACCAGCCAGCCGCCGTTGCGCCCGGAGGCGCCGTACCCGGCGAACTCCTTCTCCAGCACGACGATCCGCAGGCCGGGGCTCGCCTTCTTGAGGTAGTAGGCGGTCCACAGGCCGGTGTATCCGGCGCCGACGATGGCCACGTCGGCGTCGAGGTCTCCGGCGAGGGGAGCGCCGGGGGTGGGGATGCCGAGGGAGCGATACCAGAAGGAGACGTCTCCGTTGACGAAGTCCCCGGTCAGGGGAACGCGCGTGCTCATGGCCTCATATCCTGCTATATCCGTCTATCGGGGTGTGCCTGTCAACGGAAACCGTTGCAGAAACGCCGTACTGCCGCGTAATGAGTGATCTTCTCAGACGTAACGATGGGCTCACTCATGTGTAGCAGTCCCGTAACAGTCCCAGGCAAGGCTATCCCCAACAAGAGGGGGCGTTCTGATGGGATTTCTGAGGATTCGTACGACCGTTGACGAGCGGCCGGGCCGGCTCGCCTCGCTGGCCGCCGCGCTCGCCGCCAAGGGTGGCAACATCCTGGGCCTGAGCGTGCAGACCGACGTGGACGGCACGGTCGACGAGTTCGTCACGGACATCCCCGCCGGGGCCGAGGCGGTGCGCGAGGCGCTGGAGGCCGCCGGGGGGCGCCGGGTCCAGGTCGTCACCGCCACCGCCCACGAGCTGACCGACGAGCCCACCCGCGTCCTGCTGCTCGCCTCCCGGCTGCGCATGACGCCCTGGCGCCTGCCCGAGCTGCTGGGAGAGCTGCTGCGCGCCGACGACTCCCGCTGGGTCTACGGTTCGGAGATGAGTGATCTTCCGGACCCGACCCTGCTGACCGTGCCCGTGGCCCCGCGCCGCGCGATCAGGATCCGCCGGGCCGAGCTGCCGTTCACCCTGACCGAGGCCGCCCGCGCGGCCTCCTTCGTCCGCCTGGCGCAGCCCGCCGTCGAGCAGTCCGGCGCCGAGCGCGACATCACGCTCTCCGACGGCGTCGAGGTCGAGGTCCGCCCGCTCACCCGGCTCTACCGCGAGGCCGTACGCGACCTGCACGACCGCTGCTCGCCCGAGGCCCGCAGGTTCCGCTACTTCACCTCGATGCCGGTGCTGCCGCCGAAGGTCTTCGACCGGCTCTGCGACCGCACGCACGGCCAGTCGCTCGTCGCCGGGCACGACGGCCAGGTCGTCGGTCTGGCCAACCTGATGTTCACCTCCGACCCCGGCATCGCCGAGATGGCGTTCCTGGTCGAGGACCGCTGGCAGGGCAGGGGGCTGGGCACCGCCCTGGCCGGGATGCTCGTCCGCCAGGCCCGTGACCTGGGCTTCGCCGAGGTGAGGGCGACCCTGCTGTCCGACAACGTCAGGATGCGCAGGCTCCTGGTCTCGCTCGGCGCGACCCTGAGCTACACCGAGGACCCCGGCGTGGTGGAGGCGAGGCTGGCCGTGGGCGTGATGGCGACGGTGTCCCCGAGCAACTGATCCCACCGCGTGGCCTTCCCGTTTCGAGACCGCTCGGGGGTCCCGAAAACAGTGAGGCCGTATTCTCCCGCCTCAGGAGGCCTGCCCCTCCTGGGGCGGGGACGTGCCGTCGTCCTTCCGGGGGGCGCCGTCGTCGTTGTTCCGAGGGGTCGCGTCGTTCTGAGGGGTCGCGTCGTTCTGAGGGGTCGCGTTGTCGTCGCGGGAGGTCTCGACGGCGTCCAGCCTGCGCTCGATCCGGTCCAGGCTCTCCTGGATGCGCTCCAGCCTGGCGGTGAACGCCGCTCCCATGACCTGGAAGCCCTCCTCCGCCGTCACCGCGCGCTCGGGTCCGCGCCGCCCGAGCAGCGCGATCACCTGGGCGCGTACGGCTCCAAGGCGCGCGCCCTGTTCCGTCAGCACCTGGGCGGCCACGCCCTCGCCCTCGCGGAGCAGCCCGAGCAGGATGTGCTCGGTGCCGATGTAGGCGTGGTGCAGGCCGAGCGCCTCGCGCAGCGACAGTTCGAGCACCTTCTTGGCGCGCGGGGTGAAGGGGATGTGGCCGCCGGGGCTCTCCTCGCCCCTGCCGATGATCTCCTCCACGTCGTTCCTGACGCGCTCGCCGCCGATGTCGAAGGCCCGCAGGGCGCGACCGGCGACGCCGTCCTCCTCCAGGACCAGCCCGAGCAGGATGTGCTCGGTGCCGATGTGGCCGTGGCCGAGCCGCCTGGCCTCCTCCTGGGCCAGGACCACGACACGGCGGGCACGGTCGGTGAAGCGCTCGAACACGGGAAGCCTCCGTGAGGGGTGTCGAGGTGCTTGCCCCCACTATGCGTCAGACGGCCGTTCGGCGGGAGGACATCTCCCCGGGCAATTCCCGTCCTCTTGTCAGAGGAAGCTTACATTTTTGGGTTAGATTCACCGGAAATGGCTTTCGTGTCCGGGGGTGGCGTGCGTAGGGTCCCGGCATGACGACCGACGCCTTCATCGACGCCCTGCCCAAGGTCGAGCTCCACGTCCACCTGATCGGCTCCGCCTCGGTCCCCACCGTGCTGGAGCTCGCCCGCCGCCACCCCGACGGCGGCGTCCCCACGAACGAGGAGGAGCTGCGCGCCTTCTACCGGTTCACCGACTTCCCGCACTTCGCCCGGATCTATCAGGCGGTCAACGCCCTGGTCCGCGAGCCGGAGGACGTGGCGACCCTGGTGCTCGGCCTCGCCGCCGACCTCGCCGCGCAGAACGGCCGCTACGTCGAGCTGACCGTCACGCCGTACGCCCACCACGTCGTCGGCATGCCGATGCGTGAGGTCACCGAGGCGCTCGACCTGGCCGCCCGGCGCTCCCGCGAGGAGCACGGGGTGCGGATGGCGTACGTTTTCGACATCCCCGGCGAGTACGGGGCCGAGGCGGCCCGGGTCACCCTGGACCACGCGCTGCGGGAACCTCCCCGGACGTTGGTAGGTTTCGGGCTGGCCGGGATCGAGCAGGAACGCCCGAGGTATCGCGACGTCTTCACCGACGCCTTCCGCGCCGCCACCGCCGCCGGGCTGCGCAGCCTGCCGCACGCGGGGGAGATGACCGGCCCCGAGACCATCTGGGAGGCCCTCGACCTCCTGGGCGCCGAGCGGATCGGCCACGGCACCTCCTGCGTGCGGGACCCCCGCCTCGTCGCCCGCCTGCGCGAGACCCAGATCCCGCTGGAGGTCTGCCCCACCTCCAACGTCTGCACCGGCCAGGTCGCCCGCGTCGAGGAGCACCCGCTGCCCCGCATGATCGAGGAGGGCCTGTTCGTCACCCTCAACAGCGACGACCCGCCCATGTTCGCCACCACCCTGAGCCGTGAGTATCACGTCGCCGCCCACCGGCTGGGCCTGGACCGCGAGACCCTCACCACCCTGGCCCGCAACGCGGTCGAGGCCTCGTCCATGGACCCGGCGGACAAGAAGGAGATCCAGGACGAGATCGACGCCGTCGCCGCCCGGCACTCCGGGACGGCCTCCTGACGGCTCACCGCGACCCGGTGGCCGTCAGGTCATGCCGATTCGTGATAGGCGCGTGGCCGCCGGGCGGCCTCGCGGAGCCGGGGTGCCTCGTCCGGCTCGTCGAGCGAGTCGACCAGGTCGTCGAACTGATCGGCGGGCATCGGCGTGACGTCGGGCCGGGCGAGCACCCGGCCGGCTTCCGCGCGGGCCGCGCGCAGGACGAACGAGGAGATCGACTCACCCATGGCCAGTGCGGCCCGCATGATGAGTTCCTTGGTCGACGCGTCCGGGCGCACCTCGATGCGATGCGTCTTGGCGGTCATCACCGTCACCCCCCGTCGTGTGATGGTCGTACGGCAAACTTCTGCCGCGAACCATCATGACGGCGGTCATTCGATCGCACATCGTGAATACGCCAGGTGGCGAGAGGTCACTTCTGGCCGGGGGGCAGGTTGAGCTGTGCCAGGCCGCTCTGGAACTCGGTGACCCACTCGCCGGTCTCCCTGGTCATGATCGCTGACAGGTCGGTGATGAAGGTCCTGAGCAGGTCGAGATACTCCTCCACCGGAATCGGCCGCTGGTCGAGCGCGTCCCGCGCGTTGAGCACCGCCCAGTCGAGCTGGAAGTCGTGCAGCCGTGACTGGATCTCCTGCGCGCAGACCATGTCCCGCATCCAGCGGGACGACAGCCCGAGGAAGTGGTCGAGCGCGACGCAGACCCCGGCCGAGGCGAGCAGCACGTAGCCCCATCCCAGGCCGCCCCCCGCCCCGGCCGCGCTGGCCAGCGGCTGGAGCCCGCCCGCGGCGGCCAGCACGATCGCGGCCCCCCGCAGCGTCTTGGAGGAGGCCCGCTTCTTGACGCGGTCGCGCATGTACCACGTGTACGCCTCGACGGCTCGCTCCTCGGCTTCGAGATACATCCGGCGCAGGACCTCCTCGGGCACGCGCCACTCCTCGGCCGAGACCAGCGGGAAGGACCTGACCCCGAGATCGGGCTGCCTGGACGTACGGCGCCCGCCCGGAGCGGAGATGCCTCTTGCCTCCGGGGCTTGGTCGCCGGAGGGCGCGGGGCCGGCGGTGGACATCGAGGGTCACCTGTCTTCGGGGCGGGGGAGGAGGGCGATCAGGGGGGAGTCGTACGGCACGCGGCGTATGCCGGGGACATAGGGGGCGAGCTCCTCGGGAGTGAAGGCGCACAGGTTGACGGACCACCAGAACACGCCGGAAGGGGGGCCACTGAGCTTGTAGACCAGGTTGTCGGGCCCGAAGGCGGCTGATCCGTCGGGCAGGGAGATCAACGTGGCGAGGTGGGTTCCGGTGGTGGGGTCCCAGATGCGGATGGTCGCGTCGGTGCCGCCGGTGGCGAGGCGGGTGCCGTCGGGGCTCCAGGCGATGGAGTGGATCCAGCCGGTGTGGGCGTTGAGGGTGCGGATGAGGTTTCCGGTGGCGGGGTTCCAGATGCGGATGGTCGCGTCGGTGCCGCCGGTGGCGAGGT
>NZ_JBIAQI010000008.1:0-292220 GCF_042888905.1 Streptosporangium sp. NPDC002721 | reverse complement strand
AGGTGGGTGCCGTCGGGGCTCCAGGCGATGGCGCGGATCCAGTTGCTGTGGCCTTCGAGGGTGCGGATGAGGTTTCCGGTGGCGGGGTCCCAGATGCGGGCGGTCGCGTCGTCACTGCCGGTGGCGAGGTGGGTGCCGTCGGGGCTCCAGGCGATGGCGCGGATCCAGTTGCTGTGGCCTTCGAGGGTGCGGATGAGGTTTCCGGTGGCGGGGTCCCAGATGCGGATGGTTCCGTCGTTGCCGCCGGTGGCGAGGTGGGTGCCGTCGGGGCTCCAGGCGATGGCGCGGATCCATTGGGTGTGGGCTCCGAGGGTGCGGATGAGGTTTCCGGTGGGGTCCCAGGTATGGAGGGTCGCGTTGTTGCCGCCGGTGGCGAGGTGGGTGCCGTCGGGGCTCCAGGCCAGGGTGTTGACGCTGTCGGTGTGGGCGTCAAGGGTGCGGATGAGGTTGCCGGTGGTGGGGTCCCAGGTACGGATGGTTCCGTCGTCACTGCCGGTGGCGAGGTGGGTGCCGTCGGGGCTCCAGGCCAGGGCGTTGACGCTGTCGGTGTGGGCGTCGAGGGTGCGGATCAAGTTTCCGGTGGCGAAGTCCCAGGTACGGATGGTCGCGTCGGTGCCGCCGGCGGCGAGGCGGGTGCCGTCGGGGCTCCAGGCGATGGCACGGATCCAGCCGGTGTGGGCGTCGAGGGTGCGGATGAGGTTGCCGGTGGCGGGGTCCCAGGTACGGATGGTCGCGTCGGTGCCGCCGGTGGCGAGGTGGGTGCCGTCGGGGCTCCAGGCCAGGGTGTTGACGCTGTCGATGTGGGCGTCGAGGGTGCGGATGAGGTTGCCGGTGGCGGGGTCCCAGATGTGGGTGGTTCCGTCGTTGCTGCCGGTGGCGAGGTGGGTGCCGTCGGGGCTCCAGGCGATGGCGCGGATCCAATGGGTGTGGGCGTCGAGGGTGCGGATGAGGTTGCCGGTGGCGGGGTCCCAGATGTGGGTGGTTCCGTCGTTGCCGCCGGTGGCGAGGTGGGTGCCGTCGGGGCTCCAGGCCAGAGCGTGGATCCAGTCGGTATGGCCTTCGAGGGTGCGGATGAGGTTGCCGGTGGCGGGGTCCCAGATGTGGGTGGTTCCGTCGTTGCCGCCGGTGGCGAGCTGGGTGCCGTCGGGGCTCCAGGCCAGAGCGTGGATCCAGTCGGTATGGCCTTCGAGGGTGCGGATCAGGCTTCCGGTGGCGGGATCCCAGGTACGGATGGTTCCGTCGTTGCCGCCGGTGGCGAGGCGGGTGCCGTCGGGGCTCCAGGCCAGGGTGTTGACGCTGTCGGTGTGGCCTTCGAGGGTGCGGATCAGGCTTCCGGTGGCGGGATCCCAGAGGTACACCCGATGACTGCCGCCGCCGAAGGCCACGACATCTCCGTCGGGGCTCCACGCCACCGAATGGATCAGGTCGTTGCGCGATGGGGCCAACTCAAGAGACGGAGTGAAGCGGGAGGGAAGGGCCGCACCGTGAGTGTCGTGGTCGTCGAGGCAACCGGGAGGTAGGACGGCGCCCAGCAGGACCGTTCGGAACCACCGCGAACCCTCGAAGCGCGCGCCGGTGAGGTCGGCCTCGAAGAGCCGGGCGAGGGAGAAGTCGGCGCCGCGCAGATCGGCACCGTTGAGGCGCGCCTTTTTCCCCGAGCTTTCCCGCAGCACGGCGTCACGCAGGTCCGCGCCGGTGAGGTCGGCGCCGTCGAGACGGGCTTCCCGTAAGTCCGCGCCGGAGAGATCCGCGTTACGCAGATCGGCTCCGGTGAGGTCGGCGCCGCGCAGGTTCATCCCCGCGAGCCTGATGACCGGTCGGCCGCTGTTCCCGGCCTGTAGCGGCGCGTTCAGGCGGTGCAGCAGCGTCAGCGCGTTCTCTTTCGCGGTCTCTGTCGTCGCGTCGGCGTCGGTCACGAGTGACGAACGGGCCCAGGCGATCACGATGGGCTTCCCCGCCAGTTCCGTGACGAAGTCGGCCATCAGTTCGGAGAGGGCTCGCACCAGTAGCTCGGGTGGGTTCTGCTCCCGTTCCCTGAGTTGTCTGGCGATCTGTTCGGCGACCAGCCACTCCATCACCGAGCGGTGCACGAACTTGAACCGTCCGGTCTCCGGGCGGACCAGGAGGGTACCGGACCCGATCATGTGGGATGCCTGGTCGGGGGTGAGCTGGAGTTCGGCGAGGTTCTGCAATGTCTCGGCGACGGTTCCCAGCTTGTCGAGGTCGAGGGTCTCCTGGCCGGTGTTCCACAGTTCCAGCGCGAGCGCCCGCACCGCCGTCCATCGATCCCTGACCGACAGGGACGGCATCGCGCCCTTCGGCTGGGTGCGGTCGTACTCGAACTCCAGCCAGCGGTTCAGAAGTTCTCGGTAGAGCACCGCGGCGCTGATCGCGCCCTCCTGGTCCCGGATCTGGCGGAGCCGCCTCTCGTCGAGACGGGAGATGAAGCTGAGCATGCGCGGATTCCTGGACAGTCCCAGGAGGTCTCGCACGTCGCACAGCAGTTCGAGCCGTGCCTGGGCTCCTGCCTCGTCGCCACCGAGCAGGCGGGTGAGGAAGGCCAGGATCTGGGCGTCGTCGAACTCGTGGAGTTTGATGAGCCTGCGGCCCGGCATGGTGGCCAGTCTGCTGCTCAGGGCGGTCTCCACGTGCCGGTCGGAGAGGAAGTACTGGGTGCGGCTGGTCAGCACCACCTTCGCTCGTCCCTGCGCGGCCTGGACCAGATTGCCCAGGTGCTCGGCGGCCTGTTCGTAGGTGACGCGCAGTGCCAGCTCGTCGAAGCCGTCGAAGAGCAGCAGCACCCGCCCCTCCTGGATGAGATACCGCATCAGGCGGTGGTCGATGACCTCCTCGCCGCCCGCCGTCAGATGGGCGGCCAGTAGTTCGTCAAGGGTATGGGCCTTCTCCAGGTCCCTGAGCTGGATCAGGATCGGGATGACCGGCGGCACGCCCTCCTCGTGGATCAGCCTCGTGAGCTCGCGGAGCAGGAAGGTCTTGCCGTGACCGAAGTCACCCAGCACGACGACGAACCTGCCTTCGTGGTCGGCGATCCACTCCCTCAGCCGCTCCAGGAGGTCGGCGTGGGGCTGTCCCATTCCCCGGTTGTCCACAACACCGAACCGCTGCGGTACGTAGAGCTCGGACGGGTAGATCTGGCTGTCGGCCAGCCGCTCGGCCTGCTTCCGCGCGTACGGCTGCAGGTCGAACATCCCTTGGAACTCCATCAGCCGCTGGAGGCGCACTCCCCGCATGCCCGACCAGCGTTTCAGCTCCTCCGGGGCGGTCTCACCGTCGTAGACGAGGTACGAGGTCAGCTGGGGATCGCCCGCACGATATCGAGCGTCCACGTCCGACAGGAACGTCTCGACGGTCGCACGCCCCGGAGTTCCCTCGCTCACCCCGATCGGATACAGCGACACCTGTGGTTCGGACGGGACCGTGACCCTCAGGTAGCCGGAGCGGCCGTCGCCGTTCCTGACCTCCTCCACGTCCGCCTCAGGGTGACGGACCTGGTAGACCCGGCGCACCCGGGTGAGCAGGTCGTCCCGGCGGGCGTCCGGCGGGCGGTGGACCCAGGAGGCCGTCTCCTCGTCGTGGCCGTCGTCTCGGGAGGCGGGGGAGGTGAAGGTGGCGTAGCAGTCGTTGAAGGACCGCCTCAGCCGACGCGTCACCTGGTCCCGGTCGATTCCGATGCTCGTGTCGCCCTCCCAGCGGTAACGGGAGGCGTTGTAGCGCCTGGCGTACACCTTGAGGCTCCTGGAGGTGACCTTGACGAGCTGGTACTGGTTGGGGACGTCGTCCGGGCGGGCCTCCTTGCGTACCCCGGTGCTGCCCGCGCAGAGTACGGCGAGGGCGTCGGCGCCGAAGCTGTCGATGCGGCCCTCGTGGGTGTGGCCGTGCAGCAGCAGGTTCAGGTGCGGGGCGACGAGCTCGCCGAACCGGTGCCGGTCGCGGAGGAAGGCGTCGTCCTCCGGGTCGACGATCACCGGATTGTGGTGCATCACGCCGATTCTGAGCCAGCCCCGCCTGGCGTAATCGCGGAGCCGGTCGGCGAACCAGCGCAGTTGCTCCTCGCCGCAGAAGCCGTAGTGGTCGGAGGTCCGATGGCTTTCGGCCATCGTCGAGTTAAGCCCGGCGACGACCGTGTTCAGCTCCGGCATCTCGAACAAAGTCCATGGCTGATCTTTAGGGAATCCGGCACCCGATATTCCCGTATAAAACCGGCTGAACATCGTGAAATAGGGCTGCCATTTGGGCCAATATGGAGGTGTCGGGGTGGTTTCGTCCCCCTCGCAGTCGTCGAAGTATGCCTGGCATTTCTTCCAGCTGACATCGTGGTTGCCCGGCACCATCGCGACCCGGCCCTTCCCGAGCCCGAGCCCCTTCGCCACCTCGCCGAGGAAATCCGCGACCTTCTTGAACTCGGTGGGAAGGGCCCATTCGGCCAGGTCTCCCGAGGCCACCACCAGGTCGGGGCGCACATCGTGCTCTCCTTGGAGCCAGGCGACATCATCCAGCAGCCGTGCCGTCAGCGAGGAATGTCGACGGTCCTCTGCGGTGAGACCCTCCCCGCCGAACCGATGCTCCTTTCCGAACTGCATGTCCGAAACATGAAGAATCGTAATAGAGCGCCGACCAGTCATGATCCTCCCCACACATGCCGCTGTGGTCGCAATCATAAGACTGGTATTAATATGAAAAATCCTCGCAAGCGATTTCTCGTTTGCGAGGATTCTCGATGAACCTGGCTCAGGGGGAGGAGATCCGGCCCAGGGACGAAGGGATCTTGGAGGCCGCCGCCCTGTCCAGCAGGAAGAGGGTGCGCTGGCGGCCCCTCGCGCCGGCGGCCGGGACCTGCATCGTCCCCGAGTCCGACAACGCCAGTCGCACCGCTCCCGCCTTCTCCTCGCCGGCGGCGATCACCCACACCTCGCGGGAGTTCTGGATGACCGGCAGCGTGAGCGAGACGCGGGTGGGCGGGGGCTTGGGCGAGCCGTGCACCGCGACCACCGGGCGGGTGTCGTACAGGGCGGGCAGGCCGGGGAACAGCGAGGCGACGTGGCCGTCGGGGCCCATGCCCAGCATCGTGAGGTCGAACGACGGGGCCGGGCCGTGGTCCTCGGGACGCGCGGCGCGGCGCAGCTCCTCGGCGTAGGCCTCGGCCGACTCCTCGGCGGTCATGCCGGAGTCGGGGCCGCGCATCACGTGGACCCGCTCGGGGTCGAGGTCGAGGTGGTCGAGCAGGGCCTTGCGGGCGCCGGTCTCGTTGCGCTCGGCGTCGCCGTCCGGCAGGAAGCGCTCGTCACCCCACCAGAGGTCCACCTTGCGCCAGTCGACGGCGTCCCTGGCGGGGGAGGCGGCGATCTCGGCGAGGGTGGCGATGCCGACGGTCCCGCCGGTCAGGACCAGGTGGGCCGAGCCCTTGGCCGACTGGGCGTCGACGGCTCGGACGATCACCCGCGCGGCGACGGCCTTGGCGAGCATGTCGGCGTCGCGGTGGATGATCACAGTGGGAACGCTCACGGGACTTCTCTTTCGAAAAAGGAGGCACCCCGCGGCCACGGCCGCGGGGTGCCCACGGCTCAGGACTTGTGGGTCCGGGCGAGACGCTGGATCGCGGCCGCGTAGATCTCGTCGGGGTCCAGCCGCCGCAGCTCCTCGGCGAGCAGCTCCGACGTCGGGCGGCGGGTCAGGGCGACCCTGCGGTCCGGCTGGCCGGGACGCGACAGCATGGCTATGCGGCCGTCGCCCCGGGTGATGGTGATGTCGCCCTCGGCGGAGGTCAGCCTGACGGAGGTCAGGCCGGGCCCGGCGGACTCGGAGACCTTCACCGGCGCGCCGAGACGCTCGCCGAGCCAGGCTGCCAGCAGCAGGGCGCTGGCGTGGTCGGGCGCGGCCTCCACGGTGCCCCGCTTGACCTTGCCCACCGGCTGGTCGAACGCGGCGGCCAGCAGGCTCCGCCACGTCGTCAGCCGGGTCCAGGCCAGGTCGGTGTCACCGGGCACGTAACCGCGGGCCCGGCCGGTGATCGACTTGACCGAGTCGTCCGCCGACCGCGCGTCGATGATGCGGCGCTGGGCCAGCATGCCGATCGGGTCCTTGGACGGGACCTCGGGACAGCCGCTGGGCCACCAGGCCACCACCGGGGTGTCGGTGAGCAGCAGCGGGCTGACCACCGAGTCGGCGTGCCTGGTCAGCTCCCCGTACAGGCGCAGCAGGATCACCTCGCCCGGGGTCGACTCGCCGAACCGGATCTCGGCGTCGAGCCGGTTGGGCTCCTCCGAGTCGCGGGGGATGACGACCAGTATCCGGGAGGGGTGCTCCCTGGCCGCCTCGGTCGCGGCCCGGACCGCGTCGTACTGGTCGCTCTCGCCGCAGACCACCACGAGGGTCAGCACCATGCCGACCGCCGGGGTGCCCATCTGGTGGCGCAGGTGGGTGAGCTGGGAGGAGATCTTCGAGGCGGTCGTGCCGCTGAGCATGAAGCTGGTCATCTACAGCCGCCTCCAGACGCGCCCGTCGCGGGCCATCATCTCGTCGGCCGAGGCCGGGCCCCACGTGCCCGCGGGATACTCCTCCGGCGGGCCCTGGGAGCTCCAGAACTCCTCGATCGGGTCGAGGATCTTCCACGACAGCTCGACCTCGCGCTGGTGCGGGAAGAGCGGCGGGTCGCCGATCAGCACGTCCAGCAGCAGCCGCTCGTAGGCCTCGGGGGAGGACTCCATGAACGACTCGCCGTAGGCGAAGTCCATCGAGACGTCCCTGACCTCCATCGCGGTGCCGGGCACCTTGGAGCCGAACCGCACCGTGATGCCCTCGTCGGGCTGCACCCGGATGACCAGGGCGTTCTGCCCCAGGATCTCGGTGTCGTCCTTGCTGAAGGGCAGGTGCGGCGCCCGCTGGAACACCACGGCGACCTCGGTGACCCGGCGGCCGAGCCGCTTGCCGGTGCGCAGGTAGAACGGCACCCCGGCCCAGCGCCGGTTGGCGATCTCCACCTTGATGGCCGCGTACGTCTCGGTGATCGAGTCGGGCGGGATGCCCTCCTCCTGGGTGTAGCCGATCACCGGCTCGCCGCCCTGCCAGCCGGCGCCGTAGCGGCCGCGCGCGGTGGCCTGCGACAGGTCCGCCGGCAGCCGCAGCGCCTTGAGGACCTTCTCCTTCTCCCTGCGCAGCGAGTCGGCCCCGAACGAGGTCGGGTCCTCCATGCCGACCAGGGCCAGCAGCTGCAGCAGGTGGTTCTGGATCACGTCGCGGGCCGCGCCGATGCCGTCGTAGTAACCCGCCCGGCCGCCGATGCCGATGTCCTCGGCCATCGTGATCTGGACGTGGTCGACGTAACCCCGGTTCCAGATCGGCTCGAACAGGTTGTTGGCGAACCGCAGCGCCAGGATGTTCTGGACGGTCTCCTTGCCCAGGTAGTGGTCGATGCGGAACACCGAGCTCTCCGGGAAGACCGCGCTGGTGATCGCGTTCAGCTCCTGGGCGCTCTGCAGGTCGTGCCCGAAGGGCTTCTCGATCACCACCCGGCGCCAGGAACCGGCGGGGCCGTCGGCCAGGCCGGTCCGCTTCAGCTGCTGGACCACGACCGGGAAGAACTTCGGCGGCACCGACAGGTAGAAGCCGTAGTTGCCGCCGGTGCCCCGGGTCTGGTCGATCTCCTTGAGCATCATCGACAGCGCGTCGAACGCGCCGTCGTCGGTGAACTCGCCCCGGCAGAAGAAGATGCCCTCCGCCAGCTGCTTCCAGACCTCCTCGCGGAACGGCGTCCGCGCGTGCTCCTTGACGGCGTCGTGGGTCAGCTGCGCGAAGTCCTGGTCCTTCCAGTCGCGGCGGGCGAAGCCGACCAGGGAGAAGCCCGGGGGCAGCAGCCCCCGGTTCGCCAGGTCGTAGATCGCCGGCAGCAGCTTCTTGCGCGCCAGGTCACCGGTGACGCCGAACAGCACCAGCACGCACGGCCCCGCCACACGCGGCAGGCGCTTGTCGCGCGGGTCGCGCAGCGGGTTGGCGTCGATCAGGGCCTCGGTGATGCCGGTGGTCGCGGCGGCGGTGGCCGTGGTGGCCGTGGGCGTCACCACTTCCCCGGTGAGCGCCGCCTCGGCGGCCCCCTCGGCTTTCGTGCTCTCCCCGGCGACCGCCGGGGAGTTGTCCTTGCTCATGCGAACCTCCAGCGGCCCATCAGACCTCCCGCGCGGCGGCGAGCAGGCGCGCGACTCCGGCGGCACGGTCGGTCAGGTGCAACCGTACGGTGGGGCGCCCGCGGCTGGCCAGCGCGCCCTGGTCGCCCAGTGCCTGGGCGAGCTGGAGGCGGCCCAGGGTGTAGGGCTTGCCGGGGACCTCGACGTCGTTCTCGATCGCCCCGGTGATCTGCAGGAACACCCCGTTCTGCGGGCCGCCCTTGTGGTACTGGCCGGTGGAGTGCAGGAAGCGGGGGCCCCAGCCGAAGGTGACCGGGCGTTCGGTGCGGACCGCGAGCAGCCCGCGCAGCGTGGCCGGGTCGGCCCCGCTCCACACGTCCGTCATCTCCTCGAACGAGGCGCCCTCGGGGTAGGGGGCGTCGAAGGCCGCCTCACGGTCGAGGTAGGCCATCACCGCGAGGTAACCCCGCTCGGGGATCGCCTCCAGCAGCGCGGTGAGCACGTTCGACAGGTCCTTGGCGTCCTCGGAGCCGGGGAACTCGCCGTACACCTCCACCGGGCCGTCGACCAGGAGCGGCGTGCCGACCGGCAGCTCGGCCTGGTCGAGCAGCTTGGCGGTGTTCTCCTTGGACTCGGCCACGTTCGGCTGGTTGAACGGGTCGATGCCGAGGACGCGGCCCGCGACGGCCGTGGCGTACTCCCAGACGAGGAACTGCGCGCCCAGCGGGCCGACGACGGTCACGGTGGCGTCGGTGTCGATCCCGGCGAGCAGTTCGTCGTCGGCGTCACCCGGGTCGGCGCCCACGACGGGCAGGATGCCCTTGCCGGACTTGCCGGTGGACTCGGCGACCAGCTGCTCGATCCAGTCGGGCAGGCCGTTGATCTCCGACAGGCCGTCCTCCAGCACGAGCTTGTCGCGCCCGGCCGCCGCGGCGGCGCCCAGGGCGGCGCCGAGGTCGAGACCGGGGTTGCCCTCGGTCCGCGACAGCAGCGGCGCCACCTCGGCCGCGTCGTCGAGCAGCCGCTCGACGTCGGCGCCCGCCAGCGCGCTGGGCACCAGGCCGAACGCGGTCAGGGCGCTGTAGCGGCCGCCCACGTTCGGGTCGGCCAGGATCACCTGGTAACCCGCCTCGCGGGCGCTCGCCTCCAAGGGCGAGCCGGGGTCGGTGACGACGACGATCCTGCCCGCCGGGTCGATCCCGGCGTCGCGGAAGGCCTTCTCGTAGATCCGCCGGTGGCTGTCGGTCTCGACCGTGCCGCCGCTCTTGCTGGCGACGACCAGGATCGTGCTCTCCAGCCGGTCCTCCAGCGCGCGGCGCACCTGACCGGGGTCGGTGGTGTCGAGCACGGTCAGCGGCACGTCGGCGGAGGCGGTGATGACCTCGGGGGCGAGGGAGGAGCCGCCCATGCCCGCCAGGACCACGTGGTCCAGGCCCTCGGCGCGGGCCCGCTCCACCAGCGCGGCGATCTCGGGGAGCAGCTGCCTGCTCGTCCGCGGCAGATCGAGCCAGCCGAGGCGGACGGCCGCCTCGGCCTGCGCCTCGGTGCCCCACAGCGTGGAGTCGCCGGAGGCCAGCGCCTGGGGGACCCCCTCGGCGGCGAGCTGCCCGGCGGTCTCCCCGGCCTGCTCGGTGAGGTCGTCGTCGCCGAACGTTACGGACAATGACATGTGTTCCTCACGCCTTCTTCAGCTCGGAGGAGACGGTCTCCAGCAGCTCTTTCCAGGACGCCTCGAACTTGTCCAGGCCGTCCTCCTCCAGGAAGCGCACGACGTCGTCGTAGTCGATGCCGGCCTCCTTGAGCGCGGCCATGGTGTTCCAGGCCTCCTCGTAGGAGGAGCGGACCGTGTCACCGGTGATGTTCCCGTGGTCGGCCGTGGCCTGCAGGGTCTTCTCCGGCATCGTGTTGACCGTGCCGGAGGTGACCAGCTGGTCGACGTAGAGGGTGTCGGGGTAGTCGGGGTTCTTCGTGCCGGTGGAGGCCCACAGCGGGCGCTGCGGCCGGGCGCCGGCCGCGGCCAGCGCCTGCCAGCGCGAGGACTCGACGACCTCCTCGAAGGCGGCGAAGGCCAGGCGGGCGTTGGCGACCGCGGCCTTGCCCTTCAGCGCGAGGGCCTCGGGGGTGCCGATCTTGTCCAGGCGCTTGTCGATCTCGCCGTCCACCCGGCTGACGAAGAACGAGGCGACCGACTCGATGGCGGACAGGTCCAGGCCGTTGGCCTTGGCCTTCTCCAGGCCGGTCAGCCAGGCGTCCATCACGGCGCGGTAGCGCTCGAGGGAGAAGATCAGCGTGACGTTGACGCTGATGCCCTCGGAGATCGCCTGGGTGATCGCGGGCAGGCCCTCGACGGTGGCGGGGATCTTGATGAACAGGTTGGGCCGGTCGACCAGCCACCACAGCGCGCGCGCCTCGGCGACGGTCTTGTCGGTGTCCCTGGACAGGCGCGGGTCGACCTCGATCGACACCCGGCCGTCCACCTGGCCGCTGGCGTCGTAGACCGGCCTCAGCACGTCGGCGGCCCAGCGGATGTCGTACGTGGTGATGGCCCGCACGGCCTCCTCGACGTCGACGCCGCGGATCTTCAGGTCGTGCAGCTGGCCCTCGTAGGCGTCGCCCTTGCTCAGCGCCGACGCGAAGATCGTCGGGTTGGAGGTGACGCCGACCACGTGGTTGTCGATCAGGGACTGCAGGTTGCCCGTACGCAGGCGCTCGCGGCTGATGTCGTCCAGCCAGATGGAGACACCCTGCTCGGAGAGCTTCTTCAGGATCTCACTCATGATCAGTTTCCCGTCGTCTCGCCCTTGTCGGCTCCGGTCTTGGCGAGGCTCGCCTTGGCTGCGGCGGCCACGCGCTCGGCGGTCAGGCCGAACTGCTCGTAGAGGGTCCTGTAGGGGGCCGAGGCACCGAAGTGCTCCAGGCTCACCACCACACCCTCGTCTCCCACGAACTCCCGCCAGCCCAGCGCGATTCCCGCCTCCACCGCCACGCGGGCGCGCACCGAGGAGGGGATCACCGTCTGGCGGTAGGCGGCGTCCTGAGCCTGGAACCACTCCACGCACGGCATCGACACGACCCGGGTCGCGATGCCCTGCGCCTCGAGGACCTCACGGGCCCCGAGGGCGATCTCGACCTCGGAACCGGTGCCGATCAGGATCACCGAGGGCTGCCCGTCGGAGGCGTCGCGCAGGACGTAACCGCCGCGGGCGACCTTCTCCGCGTCGCCGGTGCCCTCGAAGACCGGCAGGTTCTGGCGGGTCAGCGCCAGCGCGGCCGGGCGGTCGTTGTGCTCCAGCACGACCTGCCAGGCGGCGGCCGTCTCGTTGGCGTCGGCCGGGCGGACCACGTCGAGGCCGGGGATCGCGCGCAGCGACCACAGGTGCTCGATCGGCTGGTGCGTCGGGCCGTCCTCGCCCAGGCCGATGGAGTCGTGCGTCCACACGTAGGTGACCGGCAGCCTCATCAGCGCCGCCAGCCGCACGGCCGGGCGCATGTAGTCGCTGAAGACCAGGAACGTGCCGCCGTACGGGCGGGTGCCGCCGTGCAGCGCGATGCCGTTGAGGATCGCGCCCATGCCGTGCTCGCGGATGCCGAAGTGCAGCGTGCGGCCGTAGGGGCCACCCGGGAACGCCTTGGTCTGGAACTCCTCGGGGATGAAGGACGGCTCGCCCTTCATCGTGGTGTTGTTGGACTCGGCCAGGTCGGCCGAGCCGCCCCACAGCTCGGGCAGCACCGGCGCGAGGGCGCTGAGCACCTCGCCGGAGGCCTTGCGGGTGGCGACGGAGGAGCCGATCTCGAAGGAGGGCAGCGCCTCGGTCCAGTTCGCCGGGAGCTTCCGCGCGGAGATGCGGTCGAACTCGGCGGCGCGCTCGGGGTTGGCCTCGCGCCAGCTCTGGTAAAGCTTGTCCCACTCGGCGCGCACGGCCCGGCCGCGCTTGACGACCTCACGGGAGTGCTCCAGGACCTCGGCGGGGACGTCGAAGCTCTTCTCGGCGTCGAAGCCCATGACCTTCTTGGTCGCGGCGACCTCGTCGGCGCCCAGCGCCGAGCCGTGGATCTTGCCGGTGTTCTTCTTGTTGGGGGCGGGCCAGCCGATGATCGTGCGCAGCCGGATGAACGACGGCCTGCCGGTCTCGGCGCGGGCGGCCTCCAGGGCCTGGTGCAGCGCCTCGACGTCCTCGACGTAGTCGCCCGTCTGCGTCCAGTCGACGGTCTGGGTGTGCCAGCCGTACGCCTCGTAGCGCGCGACGACGTCCTCGCTCAGCGCGATCTGGGTGTCGTCCTCGATCGAGATGTGGTTGCTGTCGAAGACGACGGTGAGGTTGCCCAGCCTCTGGTGGGCCGCCAGGGCGCTCACCTCGTGGCTGATGCCCTCCTCGATGTCGCCCTCGGAGGCGATGCACCAGATGTTGTGGTCGAACGGGCTCGCGCCCGGAGCGGCGTCCGGGTCGAACAGGCCGCGCTCGCGGCGGGCGGCCATCGCCATGCCGACCGCGTTGCCGATGCCCTGGCCGAGCGGGCCGGTGGTGGTCTCGACTCCGATGGTGTGGCCGTGCTCGGGGTGGGCCGGGGTGAGGCTCTCCCACTGGCGCAGCCCCTTGAGGTCGTCCAGGCTCAGGCCGTACCCCGACAGGAAGAGCTGGATGTAGAGGGTCAGGCTGCTGTGACCTGCGGAAAGGACGAACCGGTCACGACCCACCCACGAGGGGTCTGACGGGTCGTGCCGCATGACCTGCTGGAACAGCAGGTACGCGGCCGGCGCCAGGCTCATCGCGGTGCCAGGGTGACCCGATCCCGCCTTCTCTACCGCGTCCATGGCCAGGGCCCGTACGACGTCGACCGCACGGCGGTCCAGGTCGCTCCATTCGAGGGCTGGCACGAGTTCACTGCTCAAGTGCTCGATCTCCGGATCTATATCGTGTGATGGTGGCGCCGGTCTGGTATTTCCCGCCCACACCGGACCCTAACGGTTTCGACCTGGCTACCGTGGCGTAGGTCGGACCGGGGCGGGTCCGCGGGATCCGCAGGCGACACGCGCGCCCCCATCGCAGGAGCCCCCCTCGCGCCGCTTCCGCACCCCGTGCCGGGACCGGCCCCCCCTGCAACTACAGTGAGTCCTCAAGGCTGGCTGGTGCCCGCATTCACGGATCCGCTCTAATCAGAGGTTACGCGTTGACCCCGCACGTGCTGGAAGCGCCTTAGATGGTGCTCACCGACAAGCAATCGACGGCCCCGTCCGAGGGGGGCACGGTCCCCGAGACCGGGCCGCGTTCCTTCGGCGACGTCGTGAAGGCCTACGTCGCCCTCACGAAGCCGCGGATCATCGAGCTGCTGCTGATCACGACGCTGCCGGTGATGTTCCTGGCGGCCAAAGGCCTGCCGCCGCTGTGGATCGCCGTCAACACCCTGGTGTTCGGCACCCTGTCGGCCGGCAGCGCGAACGCGCTGAACTGCTACATCGACCGTGACATCGACGCGGCCATGCGCCGCACCCGGCGCCGCCCGCTCGCCCGCGACCTGGTGCCGCCGACGAACGCGCTGATCTTCGGGATCATCCTCGGCGTGCTGTCCACCCTTGGGCTCGGCCTGACGGTGAACTGGCTCGCCGCGGGCCTGTCGCTGGGCGCGAACCTGTTCTACGTGCTCGTCTACTCGATGATCCTCAAGCGGCGGACCTCGCAGAACGTCGTGTGGGGCGGCATCGCGGGCTGCATGCCGGTGCTGATCGGCTGGGCGGGCGTCACCGGCAGCCTCGACTGGGCCCCCGTGGTGCTCTTCGGCGTGGTGTTCTTCTGGACGCCGCCGCACACCTGGACCCTCGCCATGCGCTACAAGGAGGACTACGCGGCGGCGAAGGTGCCGATGCTCCCGGTGGTCGCCACCGAGCGCCGCGTGGTGCTGGAGAGCATCGTCTACACCTGGGCCACGGTGCTGTGCTCGCTGCTGCTGTGGCCGATCGCCGGGACCACGCTGCTCTACCCGGCCGTGGCCGCCGTCCTGGGCGCCGCCTGCCTGTGGGAGGTCCATCGCCTCATGGGCCGGGTCAACGCGGGCAAGACCGGTGTCGACCTGCGCCCGATGCGCTTCTTCCACTGGTCCAACGCCTATCTGGCGCTGCTGTTCCTGGCCGTCGCCATCGACTCGATGTTCGTCTGAAGTGTTCGTCCGATGTACGCCTGAGGCTCATCCGACACTCGTCTGAGTCATCTCACACGTACGGTCTCCTGCGGTGCGCCCGTTTCCGCGCCCCTGACCCGGGGGAGACGTCTCCCGGGGGAAGATGTTTTCTTGACCGGCCCGGGGTGGGCCTGGTCGTGGGGAGGGTGTTTCGTGGTTCTCGGCAGACCCTGGGAGCCGGATTCCGGCTCCGGCCGCGGGGGCGGCTCATCACTCGGCACGGTGTCGGAACTCACAGCGGCCGGACGCTCCGGCCGGGCGCACGAGGCTCGTGGGATCGACCGGGTCGACCGGGTTCACCGGGTTCCCCTCGGCGCGGGGCCCGTCACCGGAGCGATGATCTCCCGGTTCGGACCATGGGGCGGGGACCAGCGGTTACGGTGGCCACATGGCCGGCCATGACCCCCGCTGGGTGCTCAGGGACCGTCCGTCGGTCACGCTGATCGTCGGGCTCGTCCTGGCGGGACTGTGCGCCCTGGTGTCGTTCTCCTTCGACGTGCTGAACGGCGACCCCGTCTACTTCTTCATCGCGCTGGGCCTCGCGCTGGCGCCGGTCCCGGTGCTGCTGGCCGCGGTGCTGGCGCTCGACCGGATCGAGCCCGAGCCGCGCGGCAACCTGCTCTTCGCGTTCGCCTGGGGCGCGGGCGTGGCGGTCCTGGTCGCCGGAGTGATCAACTCCTTCAACCTGATCTACATCGAGAACGCCGCCCAGCTGGGCTACGACTACGCGCGCAACCTCACCGCCACCTTCGGCGCCCCGGTGGTCGAGGAGACGATGAAGGGCCTGGTCCTGCTGGGCCTGCTCAGGTTCAAGCGCGCCGAGCTGGACGGGCCCACCGACGGCATCATCTACGCCAGCATGGTCGGCCTCGGCTTCGCCATGAGCGAGAACGTCAGCTACTACGTGGCCGCGCTCGACGAGCTGGGCGCGCAGGGCCTGGCGGTGACCGTCGTGCTGCGCGGGATCCTCTCGCCGTTCGCGCACCCGCTGTTCACCTCCATGATCGGTGTCGCGGTGGCGTACGCGGCGCAGCGCCGGGGGCCGGGCCGGATCTTCGTCATCGCCGCCGGCTGGGTCGGCGCGATGCTGCTGCACGGCATCTGGAACGGCTTCGCCACCTACGTCGGCATCGGCGGCCTGGCCATCGCCTACCTGCTGCTGATGACCGTGCTGTTCGTGCTGATCTGGATCATCTTCCGCGACCGCAAGCGCATCATCGCGCTCATCCAGACCTACCTGCCCGCCTACTGGGCGACGGGGCTGGTGTCCTCGCGCGACGTCGAGATGCTCTCGTCCCTGCCCGGCCGCCGCCAGGCTCGGCAGTGGGCCCTGAAACACGGGGGCAGGAAGGCCCTGCGGGCGATGAGCGACTACCAGCTCGCGGCCACCGAGCTCGGGCTGCTGCACGAGCGGGCCAGGGGCCACGTGATCGACGAGCGCACGTTCAACGAGGAGCAGCGGGCGCTGCTGGAGTGCATGGCCGGTGCCCGCGCCCTGTTCCCCGCGCCGTCCGCGACCGGGAACGCCCCGGCGGGCCACGCCTCGGCTCCCTATCCGCCGCCCGACGGCCCCGGCCGCCCGCCGCAGGGCGGGCCGTTCAGCGGGTGAGGTTCCCGCACAGGTGGGACGCGGCCCCGGTTGTTCGCCGTTCGCCGTTCGCCGTGAGATGTGCCACAGAGGGCGCCGGGTTCACTCCCGCCGGAGCGCGGTCTCCAGGGTGATCTCGCGCGGCCCGGGGAAGACGGGCGCCGAGTCGAGGAGCACGGAGTCGACGAGCCCCTTGGCCGAGGCGAGGAACTCGCGGGCGGCGAGGCCGTAGGTGGACACCCACCGCTTGGAGGAGTCGTCGCCCACGCCGAAGGTGTCGAGGCCCGCCGTGCGGCACAGGGTGACCGCCCTGGGCAGGTGGAACACCTGGGTGACCACGGTGACCTTGGAGGCGCCGAACACCGTACGGGCCCGGACGCACGAGTCCCAGGTGTCGAAGCCCGCGTAGTCCAGGACCAGCGCCCCGGCCGGTACGCCGCGCGCCAGCAGGTAGTCGCGCATCACGGTCGGCTCGTCGTACTCCCTGCGGCTGTTGTCGCCGGAGAGCAGGATCGCCTCGACCCTGCCCGCCCGGTAGAGCTGCGCGGAGATGTCCAGCCGCCTGGCCAGCATGGGGGAGGGGGTCTCCCCGACGACGCCCGCCCCCAGCACCAGCGCCACCGGGGCCTCGGGAACCCCGGCCACCCAGCCGGGGGAGGAGTCGGCGACAGCCCGGTGGCCGGAGCTGGACAGCCAGGCCCAGGTGATCGGGGTGACGGCCAGGACGCTCAGCAGCACGACGCCCTGGTAGCAACGCCGCATGGTCGTGCGTGACAACGACATCCGATCATTGTCCAGCCGTACGGGGACGGCGTCGAGTGCGGACGGCGTCCGGGGGCGGCGGCCGGAGGCCGGGAGCAGGGGAGCTCAGACGCGGACGGTGTCGAGCCCGCCGCCGACCTTCTCCGGGACCTCCCGCGACCCGCGCGGGCCGGTCGCGAACAGCGCCCGCAGCGCGCAGAGCCAGACCAGGGTCGCGCCGAGCACGTGCAGGTTGACCAGCGCCGCGGGCACGCCCAGGAAGTACTGGACGTATCCGACGACCCCCTGCGCCGCCTCCACGGCCAGCAGCGTCCACGCGGCCCGCCGGGCGTACCCGGGCGCGTCGGTGATGTGCAGCGCGAACGCCAGCGCGAAGGTGAGGCCGACCACCACGTAGGCGACGTCGGCGTGGATCCTCGCCACGGTCTCGATGTCGAAGCCGAACCGGGAGGCCATCTCGTCCCCGGAGTGCGGCCCGGTGCCGGTCACCACCACGCCCACGACGAGCAGGACGAACACGGCCGCGACGAGCGCGAAGGCGAGCGTGCGGACGTGGCGGTGGACCCGCTGCCGAGGCACGCCCTGGCCCTCGCCCTGGCCCTGGCCCTGGCCGGCGCGGGCGTACAGCGCGTACGCCGCGGCGATCATGCCTATGGAGACCAGGAAGTGCACGCTCACGGTCACCGGGTTGAGCGCGCTGCGCACGACCAGGCCACCCCAGAGCCCCTGGAAGGCCACGCCGATCGGCTGCAGCCAGGCCAGCCTGACCAGGTCGGGGCGGCGGGGCGCCAGCCGCAGGGCGGCGACCAGGCAGGCCACGCCGACGGCCAGCACCAGGAAGGTCAGCATCCGGTTGCCGAACTCGATCGCCATGTTCAGCGGGGAGATCTCGGGGTGGGCCACCGGGGTGAAGCTCTCCGGCGTGCACCGGGGCCAGGTGGGACAGCCCAGGCCCGACCCGCTGACCCGTACCGCGGCGCCCGTCACCGTGATCCCGATGTTGACGACGACCGCCGCCAGGGCCCAGCGGCGCAGGGTGAGGAGGGTCGGCGGCCCCACGATCCGCGCCGCCTTCGCGGCATGCCGGAGGGGCCGGTCAAGGAGGTGGTTCACGGCTCACATGCTAGGTGGCGAGGTGCGCGGTCCCGCCTCGGACCCCGGGTACCGGCCACCTGCGCGGGCCGCCCGCCCTCGGGACGGCGTGCCGTACGGGCCGGTGGGTAGGGGTGCGCTTGGGCCGGAAGCAGGGAGGATGTCCGTTTTGGTGCATTGATCCAGTAGAAGGTATGTGACATAGTACTGGCGAGCCCGAGGCGCGGGAGCGAGGTGGAACATGCCGGACGTCGTGGTCGTCGGCGCCGGGGTCGTCGGCGCCGCCTGCGCCTACTACGCCGCCCGCGCGGGGCTGGACGTGGTGGTCGTCGACCGGGGTGCGGTGGCGGGCGGTACGACGGGCGCGGGTGAGGGCAACATCCTGGTCTCCGACAAGGAACCGGGACCCGAGCTCGACCTGGCGCTGCTCTCCAACCGGCTCTGGCGGGACCTGGCCGGGACCGGCGAGGCCTACGGCAGGGGAGGCCTCTCCATCGGCGGACCCGGCACCGGGGACGGGCCGGGAGGCGCCGGAAGGGGCGCGGCGGGCGGGGGGTTCGAGTTCGAGGCCAAGGGCGGCCTGGTGGTCGCCGAGACGGACGAGGTCCTGGCCGCGCTCACCGACCTGGCGGCCAAACAGGGCGTCGAGCACGTCGCCGTCGCCCCGGCGGAGCTCGCCGGCTACGAGCCCCACCTGGCGGGAGGGTTCGCCGGGGGAGTGTTCTACCCGCAGGACGCCCAGGTGCAGCCCATGCTGGCGGCGGCCAGGCTCATCCGCGGGGGCGCCGAGCGGTTCGGCCACGGCGCCCTGATGCTGCGGACCGGCGTCACGGTGACCGGCTTCGTCCGCGACGGCGGCCGGGTCGCCGGCGTCACCACCGACCACGGCGACATCCTCGCCGGAGCCGTCGTCAACGCCGCGGGCACCTGGGGCGGCGAGATCGCCGCGATGGCCGGGGTGCGCGTACCGATCCTGCCCAGGCGCGGCTTCATCCTGGTCACCGAGCCCCTCGCCGGGCCGCTCGTCAGGCACAAGGTCTACACCGCCGCCTATGTCACCGCGGTGGCCAGCGACTCGGAGGGGCTGGAGACGTCGGCCGTCGTGGAGAGCACCCCGGCGGGGCCGGTGCTCATCGGGGCCAGCCGCGAGCGGGTCGGCTTCGACCGCACGGTCTCGGTCCCGGTGCTCGAACGTCTCGCCCGCCAGGCCGTGGAGCTGTTCCCCGCCCTGGCCGCGTACCGGGCGATCCGCGCCTACTGCGGCTTCCGTCCCTACTGCCCGGACCACCTTCCGGTGATCGGGGAGGACCCCAGGGCGCCCGGCCTCTACCACGCGTGCGGCCACGAGGGGGCGGGCATCGGCCTGGCCCCGGCCACCGGCCACCTGATCGCCCAGCTCCTGGCCGGTGTCCGCCCCGACCTGGACCTCGCCCCCTTCCGCCCCGACCGCTTCGCCGAGGAGGCGCCTTGACCTTCTCGGAGAGCCGGGGCCTTCACGACGGAGGTGCCCGATGAGGGATCCGTACCGCCTGGTGGGGGCGCGGCCCGAGCCGGGGTTCGAGATCAGCGTGGACGGCGTCCCCGTCCCGGTGGTCCCCGGCCAGACCGTCGGTGCCGCCCTGCACGGCGCGGGTGTCCTCTCCTGGCGCGCCACCAGGTTCGGCGGGCGCCCGCGCGGGCTGTTCTGCGGCATCGGGGTCTGTTTCGACTGCCTGGTCACGGTGAACGGGACCCCGTCCCTGCGCG
This sequence comes from Streptosporangium sp. NPDC002721, assembly GCF_042888905.1. Lineage (NCBI taxonomy): Bacteria > Bacillati > Actinomycetota > Actinomycetes > Streptosporangiales > Streptosporangiaceae > Streptosporangium > Streptosporangium sp. NPDC002721. Next base: position 272,720 of record NZ_JBIAQI010000008.1, on the reverse strand, counting down.
CCTGCCTCACCGAGGCCCTTCCGGGAGACGTGGTGACCACCGGCGACATTTCCGGCGGCGAGGGGGAGGGGTGAGCGGCCGATGACGCGGATCCACGACCTCGCCGTCGTCGGCGCGGGCCCCGCCGGGGTCGCGGGCGCGCTCACCGCCGCCCTGTCCGGGCTGGACGTCGTGCTGGTCGACGGGGCCGCCAGGCCGGGCGGCCAGTACTTCCGGCACCCCGCCGAGGGGTTCCGCGCCACGCGGCCCGGCGCGCTCCACCACGGCCTCGGTAAGTTCACCCGCCAGTGGGAGACGCTCCGCGAGCGCGCCGAGGTGCTCCTGCGCCACCGGGTCTGGGCGGTCGAGCGCGCGGACGGGACGGTCACCGTACGGTGCCTGGAGGGTGATCGCGAGGAGCGGCCCCGCACGGTGACCGCGCGCGGGTTGCTGATCGCCACCGGCGCGCACGACCGGCCGCTGCCGTTCCCCGGCTGGGACCTGCCGGGGGTGCTCACCGCGGGCGGCGCGCAGGCGCTGCTCAAGGGCGACCTGGTCCTCGCGGGAAGCAGGGTCGTGGTCGCCGGTACCGGCCCCTTCCTGCTCCCCGTCGCCGCGGGCCTGGCCGGAGCGGGGGCCCGGGTGCTCGGCGTCCACGAGGCCGGCGGCGGGCTCGGGCTCGCCAGGCATCCGCTGCTCGCCCTGGGACGCGCCGGTGAGGCCCTCGGGTACGGAGCGCGCCTGGCCCGCCACCGGATCCCCTACCACCGCCGCGAGGCGGTGATCGCCGCGCACGGCGACACCGCGCTGACCCACGTCACCGTGGCACGCCTGGACGGCGACTGGCGGCCGGTCTCGACGAGGACCGTCGAGTGCGACACCCTCGCCTTCGGCTACGGGTTCGTCCCCCAGCTCGACCTGCCGGTCCAGCTGGACTGCGAGACCCGCCGCGACCTCGACGGCGGCCCGGTCGTCGCGGTCGACGCGGGCATGCGCACCAGCGTGCCCGGCGTCTACGCGGCGGGGGAGTCCACCGGCGTCGGCGGGGCCGCGCTCGCCGAGGTGGAGGGACGCGTCGCGGGCAGGTCCGCCGCCGCCGACCTCGGCCGTCCCGTGCCGCCCGACCCGGCCCTGTCCCGCCGCAGGGACCGGCTCGCCGCCTTCGCCCGCGCCCTGCAGGAGGCCTATCCGGTAAGGCCGGGCTGGCGGGAGTGGCTGCGCGACGACACGCTCGTCTGCCGCTGCGAGGAGGTGCCCCTGTCGGCCGTACGGGAGGCACAGGCCATGGGGGCCGTCGACGCGCGTTCCGTCAAGCTCCTGGCCCGGCCGGGGATGGGGTGGTGCCAGGGCAGGATGTGCGGCTACGCGATCGCCTGCCTCGCGGGCGAGGACCCCGCGCCGCCCCGGCGCCCGATCGCCCAGCCCGTCAGGCTCGGCGACCTCGCCGCGCGCCCCCTGCCCTCCCCGGACCGGCCGGAGATCCTTTCGGACCCGGACCCGGACCCGGACCCGGACCCGGACCCGGACCCGGAACCGCACCGGCTGGAAAACCCCTCGGAAGGATGAAGCATGACGACTCCCGCGAAGCCCTGGCACGGCGTGACCGTGGCCACCGCGCTGCCCCTGAACGCGGACCTGTCCGTCAACCTGGACGGCTACGCCGAGCACTGCCGGTGGCTGGTCGCCTCCGGGTGCGACGGCGTCGTGCCGAACGGGTCGCTGGGCGAGTACCAGACGCTGACCCCCGAGGAGCGGGCCTCGGTCGTGGAGACCGCGGTCGCGGCCGTCGGCGGTGACCGCGTCATGCCGGGGGTCGCCGCCTACGGCTCCCTGGAGGCCAGGCGCTGGGCCGAGCAGGCGGCCGAGGCCGGGTGCCGCGCGGTGATGCTGCTCCCGCCGAACGCCTACCGCGCCGACGACAGGACCGTGGTGGAGCACTACCGGGAGGTGGCACGGGCCGGTCTGCCGGTGGTGGCCTACAACAACCCCTTCGACACCCGGGTCGACCTCACCCCCCGGCTGCTCGCCACCCTGCACGCCGAGGGTCTGATCGTCGGGGTCAAGGAGTTCAGCGGGGACGTCCGACGCGTCTACGAGATCGCCGAGCTCGCCCCCGGGCTGGACGTGCTGGCCGGGGCCGACGACGTGCTGCTGGAGCTGGTCACCGCCGGGGCGGTCGGCTGGGTGGCCGGATACCCCAACGCGCTGCCCGAGTCGACCGTGGCCCTGTACCGCGCGGCCGCCTCGGGGGACCTGGCCACCGCGCTGCCGCTCTACCGCGCGCTGCACCCGCTGCTTCGCTGGGACTCCAGGCCGGTGTTCGTCCAGGCCATCAAGCTCTCCATGGACCTGGCCGGGCGAGACGGCGGCCCGTGCCGCCCGCCCAGGCTCGGCCTCGTCCCCGAGCAGGAGGCCGCCGTGCGCGCCGCCACGGAGAAGGCCCTCGCCGAGGGCCTGCGGTAGACCGTCCCGCACCTGTGAGTCTCGCACCTGTGAGGAGAGTCGGATGAGAACGAAGAGGGTCTTCCACGCGGTGGACTCCCACACCGAGGGCATGCCCACCCGGGTGATCACCGGTGGGGTGGGGGTCATCCCCGGCTCGACCATGGCCGAGCGGCGTGAGTACTTCCTGGCCGAGATGGACCACATCCGCACCCTGCTCATGTACGAGCCGCGCGGCCACTCGGCGATGAGCGGGGCCATCCTGCAACCGCCCACCCGGCCCGACGCCGACTACGGCGTGCTCTACATCGAGGTGTCCGGCTGCCTGCCCATGTGCGGGCACGGCACCATCGGCGTCGCCACCGTCCTCGTCGAGACCGGGATGGTCGAGGTCGTCGAGCCGGTCACCACCATCCGGCTGGACACCCCGGCGGGCCTGGTCGTCGCCGAGGTCAGGGTCGAGGACGGCGCCGCCACGGAGGTGACCATCACCAACGTGCCCTCCTTCGGCGCGGGGCTGGACCGCGTGGTCAAGGTGCCCGGCATCGGGGAGGTCTCCTACGACCTCGCCTACGGCGGCAACTACTACGCGATCCTGCCGATCGAGTCGGTGGGCCTGCCGTTCGAGCGGTCGTACAAGCAGGCGATCCTCGACGCGGGGCTGGCGATCATGGCGGCGATCAACGAGTCGGACGAGCCGGTCCACCCGCTGGACCCCGGCATCCGGGGCTGCCACCACGTGCAGTTCACCGCGCCGGGTTCCGACGCCCGGCACTCGCGGCACGCGATGGCGATCCACCCCGGCTGGTTCGACCGCTCGCCGTGCGGCACCGGTACCAGCGCCCGGATGGCCCAGCTGCACGCCAGGGGCGAGCTCGCGCTGGACACCGCCTTCGTGAACGAGTCGTTCATCGGCACCCGCTTCGTCGGCCGGCTCACGCGGGAGACGGAGGTGGCGGGCCTGCCCGCGGTGGTCCCGGCGATCACCGGGCGGGCGTGGGTCACCGGCACCGCCCAGTACTTCCTCGACCCCCGCGACCCGTTCCCCGCGGGTTTCCTCCTTTGACCATCTGACGTTCCGACCGCTTCCACAGCTCTGACGGCTTCGACGGCTTCGACGGCTCTGATCCGCCAGGCCCGGCCGCCGGGCCGCCGGCCGCCCGCTTCCCGGTGGTCCGGCCGGTGGCAGCTTCGGTGCGCGACGGCTCGTCAGGCCGCTGATCGCCCGGTTTCGGCCCGAGCGGCCGGGACCGTTTCCCACGAGGGGTCGCGACCGCAACCCCCGTACCGAGAAGTCCTCGCGGGGAACGGTCCCGGGCGCCGCCCGCCCCGCTCCGAGCTGCGAACACGCCGCTCCTTCCGGGGGCGTTCCCGGCAGGCCGCGACTTGCCGAAGAAACGGCGTCTTAACGCTAACGGTCTTGTTTCGGCCCTTGACGCGTACCTGCATTGCGCATGCAATATCACACACCACCGGACGTGAGGAGCCGCGCATGCGCGCCACCCCCCTGAAGTGCTTCACCTCGCTGGCCGTGCTCGGTCTCCTGGTCACCGGATGTGGCCAGGGACTGCTCGGTGACGGAGGCGGAGGCCAGACGGCCGCCGCGAAGGACGAGCCGATCGTCCTCGGCATGCTGATCCCGCAGTCGGGCAGCGAGGCCGCGATCGGTCCCTACATGAGCAACGCGGCGCAGCTCGCGATCGACGAGATCAACGCCAAGGGCGGTGTGCTCGGCCGGAAGCTGGAGCTGAGGACCGCCGACGACGCCTGCGACGCCCAGTCCGCGGCGGCGGGCGCGAACAAGCTGGTCACCGAGGGGATCGACGTCTCCGTGGGCGGCTACTGCTCCGGTGCGACGCTACCCACCCTGCCGATCTTCGGCAAGGCCGGGATCCCGATGATCATTCCGGCCGCCAACTCCCAGGAACTGGTCGACCAGAAGCTCAAGCACGTCTTCCTGATCAACGGCACGGGCTCCCAGCAGGCCGCGGCCGCGGAGAAGTGGATCGCCAAGCAGGGGTCCAAGAGCGTCGCGCTGATGCACGACAACACCAGCTACTCCAAGGACATCGCGCTGCGGACCCAGACCCTCCTGGAGGCTCCCGACGGGGCCGAGGCCGTGATCACCGAGGCGGTCACCCCCAAGGAGAGCGACTACAGCGCCAACATCACCAACGTGCTGGCCAAGAAGCCCGACTTCGTCTACTGGACCGGCTACTTCCAGGAGGGCGGCCTGATCGCGCGCCAGCTGCGGCAGGCCGGGTACAAGGGCTCCATCATGGTCGGCGACGGCTCGGTCTCCCCCAAGCTGATCGAGATCGCCGGGGACGAGGCCGCCGAGGGGCTGTACGCCACGATGACCCAGACGCCCGACACCCTCGAGGGCGCCGAGGGCTGGATCGAGGCGTACAAGAAGAAGTACTCCGCCGAGCCGGGCCCGTACTCCAACCAGGCCTACGACGCGGTGCGGCTGGCCGCCGAGGCGGTCACCAAGGCGGGCGCCACCGACGGCGAGAAGGTCATCGCGGCGCTCGAGGCGATCGACGGCTTCTCGATGTTCTCCGGGCCGCTGAAGTTCACCCCCGAGCACACCCTGGCCAACGGCGGCTTCCAGATCCTCGTCGTCAAGGGCGACAAGTTCGCCCTGCAGGACGCCCTCCAGTGACGCAGCTCGTCTGGAACGGTTTGTTCGTCGGCTCGTTCTACGCCCTGGTGGCCCTGGGCTACAGCATGGTCTACGGGATCATCAAGCTGCTCAACTTCGCCCACGGGGACCTGTACATGCTGGGGGCGTTCGCCGGCTTCGCCATCCTCGGCGCGGTCGGCGGCGTGTCCTCCTCCATGGCCCTGCCGCTGCTGCTCGCGGTGCTCCTGGCGACCATGGTCGCCACCGGCCTGGCCGGGGTGGCGCTGGAGCGGATCGCCTACCGCCCGCTCCGCCGCGCCCCGCGGCTGTCCCTGCTGATCACCGCGGTCGGGGCCTCCTTCGCCCTGGAGTACGGGATGCGCGCGGTGGCCGGGGCCGACCCGAGGGTCTACCCGGTACGGCTGGGCGGCACCTCGCTGGAGATCCTCGGGGCCCGGCTCACCGTGCAGCAGGTCGTCCTGATCGGCGTGGCGGTGCTCCTCATGGCCGGGCTCAACCTGCTGGTCACCCGCACCCGCGAGGGCCGGGCCATGCGGGCCATCGCGCTGGACCCGCGCACCAGCGCGCTGATGGGCATCGACGTCAACGCGGTGATCTCCCGGACCTTCTTCATCGGCTCGGCGCTGGCGGGGGCCGCGGGGGTGATGGCCGGGGCCTACTACGGGAAGATCGACTTCATGATGGGCTTCCTGATCGGGCTCAAGGCCTTCACGGCGGCCGTCATCGGCGGCATCGGCAACATCCCCGGCACGATGCTCGGCGGGCTGCTGCTCGGGCTGCTCGAGTCGTTCGGCACGTTCTGGCTGGGCGGCGAGTGGCGCGACGTGTTCGCCTTCGGAGTGCTGATCCTGTTCCTGACGGTACGGCCCACCGGTCTGCTCGGCGAGCGCGTCACGGAGCGCGTATGAACGGGACGACCGGACCCGCCGAACCCACAGGACCGGCCGGGCCCACCGGAGCCGCCAAGAACGCCGGGCCCACCGGAGCCGCCAAGAACGCCGGACCCGCCGGACCCGCCGGACCCGCCGGTTCCGTCGGGACCAAGGTCCGCCGCCGTGGCACCGACCGGCCGCCCAGCCGGGCGTCGAGGCTGCTGCAGAACCGGTGGGCCGGGATCGCCGGGCTGCTGATCGCGCTGCTGGCCCCCTTCGTCAACGCCACGCCGTACGCGCTGTCGGTCATGACCAGCGCGGCCATCGCCGTGATGCTCGCCGCCGGGCTGAACATCGTGGTCGGCTACTGCGGCCTGCTCGACCTGGGCTACGTCGCCTTCTTCGCGGTCGGCGCCTACACCAGCGGCGTGCTGGCCACCCGCTTCGACCTGCCGCTGCTCGCCACGGTGCCCGCCGTGCTCGTGGTCACGGTCCTCGCCGGGATCGTCATCGGCGCCCCCACCCTGCGCCTGCGCAGCGACTACCTCGCCATCGTGACCCTGGGTTTCGGGGAGATCATCCGGATCACCGCCAACAACCTGGACGTCACCGGAGGCCCCTCCGGCATCTACGGGATCCCGCACCTGGTCGAGCATCCCGCGGTCTTCTACTACGTCACCGTGGCCGTCGTCTCGCTGGCCGTCCTCGGCGCGGCGCGGCTGGGCCGCTCCCGCCTGGGCCGGGCCTGGCGCTTCGTCCGGGAGGACGAGGACGCCGCGGAGGCGATGGGCGTGCACACCTACCGGGTCAAGCTCGCCGCCTACATCGCCGGGGCGGTCTGGGGCGGTCTGGCCGGGGTGCTGTTCGCCGCCCAGCTGTCGGCCATCTCACCGGGCAGCTTCACCTTCCTGTCGTCGGCGCTGGTGCTCATGGCCGTGGTCCTGGGCGGCATGGGCTCGGTGCCCGGCGTCGTCGTCGGCGCCGTCGTGATCAGCGTCCTGCCGGAGATCCTGCGCGACCTCGCCGACTACCGGTTCTTCCTGTTCGGCGTGCTTCTCATCGTCTTCATGCTCCTGCGACCGCAGGGAATCTGGCCGGCCCGTTCCAAGGAGGTCCCGTGAGCCTGCTGAGCGTGGACGGCCTGCGCCTGACCTTCGGCGGGCTGGTGGCCATCGACGGCCTGTCGTTCTCGGTGGACGAGGCGGAGATCGTCTCCGTGATCGGGCCCAACGGGGCGGGCAAGACGTCGGCCTTCAACTGCGTGACCGGCTTCTACCGGCCGACCTCGGGCCGGATCACCCTGCGCGGCAGGGACCTGCCGGGGATGCGGCCCTCGGCCATCGCGGGCCTGGGCGTCGCGCGGACCTTCCAGAACCTGCGCCTGTTCGGCGAGCTGTCGGTCCTGGACAACGTGCGCGCCGGATCGCACCTGTGGCTGCGCCAGAGCGTCCTGGACGCCCTGCTGCACACCCCCCGCTACCGGCGCTCCGAGCGCGAGTGCACCGAGCAGGCCCACCACTGGCTGGACTTCGTCGGCCTGCGCGGCGACCGGTACGGGCAGGCCCGCAACCTCCCCTACGGCGAGCAGCGTCGCACGGAGATCGCCCGTGCCCTGGCCCGCCGCCCCGACCTGCTGCTGCTGGACGAGCCCGCGGCCGGGCTCAACCACGGCGAGAAGGCCGAGATGCTCGACCTGATCCGGCGCATCCAGGCGCTGGGGGTGGCCATCGTGCTCATCGAGCACGACATGGGCCTGGTCATGGAGGTCTCCGAGCGCGTGGTCGTGCTCAACTTCGGCCGGGAGATCGCCGACGGCCGCCCCGAGGACGTCCGGCGCGACCCGGCCGTCATCGAGGCCTACCTCGGCGGCGACGCCACCGCCGCGAACGACGAAACCGACGGGGCCGACGAAACCGACGGGGCCGCGGGAGAGGAGAGCGCGGGGAAACAGGCCCCGGGGAGAGGGACCGCGGGAGAAGCGGGAGAAGCGCGTGCGGCCGGGGGAGACGCCAATGCTTGACATCGACGGGCTGGACGTCCACTACGGCGGCGTGCACGCCCTGCGCGGCCTGTCGCTCGGTGTCGCCGAGGGGGAGATCGTCGCCCTGCTGGGCAACAACGGCGCGGGCAAGACCACCACGCTGTCCGCGGTCTCCGGGCTGCTGCGGCCCTCCGGCGGCACGGTGGTCTTCGACGGGAAGGCGATCACCAGGGAGAAGCCGCACCGGATCACCGCGCGCGGCCTGGTGCACGTCCCGGAGGGCCGCAGGATCTTCAGCACGCTCAGCGTGCACGAGAACCTGCAGCTGGGCGGCTACCTGGTCCGCGACCAGGCGGAGATCCGCACGCGGATCGAGCGCGTCTACGAGCTGCTGCCCCGCCTGGCGGAGCGGCGCGCCCAGCAGGGCGGCACGCTGTCGGGCGGCGAGCAGCAGATGCTCGCCATCGGCAGGGCGCTGGTCACCGGGCCCCGGCTGCTGCTGCTCGACGAGCCCTCCATGGGACTGGCACCCCTGGTGGTCGCCTCGGTCATGGAGCTGATCGCGGGGATCAACGCCCAGGGCACCTCGGTCCTGCTCGTCGAGCAGAACGCCGTGGCCGCCCTGGGGATCGCCCACCGGGGCTACGTGATCGAGAACGGCGAGTGTGTCCTCGACGGGCCCGCCGCCGAGCTCCGCAGGGACCCCCGGGTGGTCGAGGCCTACCTCGGCGGGCTCCGGGGGAGCGAGCGGGGATGACCGGCGGGCCCGCCCGCGGCGCCGTACCCTCCGGATCGGCCCCCGGGTGTGCGGAGAGGTACGGACGGCCTGGGAAGATGTGGAGGTGGCGGGTTCCGCCGATCAGGCGTGGACGCGAGCGACACGAGAGGCTCCGGTATGTCTTCTAGGGCGGACGGCCGGCTCGACCTGCCGGCCGTGAGCGAGCGGCAGAGCCTGCGGGAGCAGGTCGCCCACGCGCTCAGGGCGGCCCTCATCACCGGTGAGATGAGGCCCGGCATGGTCTACTCCGCCCCGGTCCTCGCCGCCCAGTTCGGGGTCTCGGCGACCCCGGTGCGCGAGGCCATGCTCGACCTGGCCAAGGAGGGCCTGGTCGAGGCGGTGCGCAACAAGGGTTTCCGGGTCACCGAGCTGTCCGACCGGGACCTGGACGAGCTGACCGAGATCCGCAGGCTCATCGAGGTGCCCACGGTGGCGCAGCTGGCCGACGCCGGGCGCGCGCCGAGCTTCGACACGCTGCGTCCGCTGGCCCAGGCGATCGTCGACGCCGCCGAGCGCGGCGACCTGCTCGCCTACGTCGACGCCGACATCCGCTTCCACCTGGACCTGCTCGCCCTGGCGGGCAACTCCCATCTCGTGGAGGTGGTCCGCGACCTGCGCAACCGGGCCCGCCTGTACGGCCTGTCCGCCCTGCACCGGCGGGGCACCCTCGTCGACTCCGCCCGCGAGCACCTCACCCTGCTCGCGCTGCTCTCCGAGGGGGACGCGAGCGGCGCCGAGCGGCTGATGCGCGCCCACATCCGGCACGTCCGCGGCATCTGGGCCAGCCGGCCCGAGTGACGCGGCCCGACGGCCGGGGCCACCGGCCGGGCCGGAGGGCTCCCGGAGCAGGGGCTCCCGGAGCAGGGGCTCCCGGAGCAGGGGCTCCCGGAGCAGGGGCTCCCGGAGCGGCGACTCCTGGGGGCGGGGGAGAGGCGCGCGGGCAGGGGTGGGTCAGCCGGTGCCGCGGGTGGCGCGGGGCAGCGGGTGGCGCGAGTCAATCGGTGCCGCGGGTGGCGCGGGTCAGCCGGTGCCGCGGGTGGCGCCCACGCTGGCGATGACCACGCAGCCGATGGCGGCCCACTCCCGCACCTGGAGCACCTCGCCCAGCACCAGCAGCCCGACCAGCGCCGCCATCGCGGGCTCCAGGCTCATCAGGATGCCGAAGACCCGCTTGGGCATCCTGCGCAGCGCCTCCAGCTCGATCGAGTAGGGGATGACCGACGACAGCAGGCCCACCCCGAGCCCGATCAGCAGGAGCTCGGGTTGCAGCAGGTCGGCGCCGCCCGAGGCGATCCCGGCGGGGGCGACCAGCAGGCAAGAGACGATCATCGCCAGGGCGAGGCCGGTCGTCCCGGGGAAGCGCCGGCCGACCGAGGCGGACAGCAGGATGTAGCCGGCCCAGCAGGCCGCCGCCACCAGGGCGAAGGCGATCCCGGCCCAGCTGATCCTGGACGCCGACGTGCCCCACGGGGCCAGCAGCACCACGCCCGACCCGGCGAGCGCGACCCAGAGCAGGTCGAGGCGACGGCGCGAGGCCGCCACCGCGACGCCGAGCGGGCCGAGGAACTCGATCGCCACCGCGATGCCCATGGGCAGCCGGGCCAGCGCCTCGTAGAACGACAGGTTCATCACGCCCAGCGTCACGCCGAACGCCACCCCCGCCCCGATGTCCGCCCGGGACAGCCCGCGCAACCGGGGGCGGGCGATCGCGCCCATGATCAGCGCTCCCGTCGCGATCCGCAGGAACACCACGGCGCTCGGCGGCAGCTGGGAGAACAGGTCCTTGGCGAAGCCCGCGCCCACCTGCACCGACAGGATGGCCAGCATCACCAGCCCGGACGGCGGGACGGCGTCGGAGGCCGCCTTCAGCAGCGCTCCGGGCCCGGGCAGGCCCTGCTTGTACGGCTCGGCGGGCCCCTGCCGGGCTTGGGCGGTCACGACTCTCCTCCTGCCAGGCGCGAAACGGTCGATGACACCTTACTTATCGCGGCCCTCGTTTTCAGTGGCGTCCGCGATGCGAGACGCCCCCGCACGCGGCGACGCCCCGGTCGCGAGGCATCCCTCGGCCCCGGACCGGCCGGGTGCCCCCACCGGCCACCGGGCCCTGTCAGGGCCCCGTCATGTCAGGCGGCTTCCGGCCGGGTCATTCCCAGCGGAAGGTGCGGGAGGTCAGGAAGAGCGACACCGCCGCCCACGCCGCGAGGATCGCCGCGGCGGCGAGCGGGAGCCCCGTACCGTCGCTCAGGACCGCGCGGAGCCCTCCGGTCAGTGCCGAGATCGGCAGCAGCTCCAGCACCGGCCGTACCGCCTCGGGGAACTTCGCCAGCGGGAAGGCGACCCCGCCGCAGGCGAGCAGGAGCAGGTAGACGAGGTTCGCCGCGGCGAGCGTGGCCTCGGCGCGCAGCGTTCCCGCCATGAGCAGGCCGAGCCCGCTGAACGCGGCGGTGCCCAGCACGATCAGCAGCAGCGCCGCGAGCGGCGAGCCCGTGGGACGCCAGCCCAGCGCGAGCGCGACCGCGCAGATGACGGCCACCTGGACGACCTCAACGGCGATCACCGCGAGCGTCTTGGACAGCATCAGCCCGGTCCGCGACAGCGGGGTGGCGCCCAGCCGCTTCAGCACGCCGTACCGGCGCTCGAAGCCCGTCGCGATGGCCTGCCCGGTGAAGGCGGTGGACATCACGGCCAGCGCGAGCACGCCGGGGGTCATGAAGCCGATCCGGGAACCGCCGCCCACGTCGAGGATCGGGGCGGAGGAGAGGCCGACGAGCAGCAGCACCGGGATGATCATCGTGAGCAGCAGCTGCTCGCCGTTGCGGAGCATCGCCCGGATCTCCGCGCCCGTCTGGGCCGCCACCATCCGGCCCAGCGGCGCGGCTCCGGGGGCCGGCGTGAGGTCCAGGGTCGTCATGGGGCTCTCCTGCGGTCTTCTGGCCCGCGCCCCGGCCCGGACCGTGCCCGGACGCGCGCGGGGCGGTGGCGTGGGGATTCGGAGGGCGCCGCCGGGACGACGGGCGCCGGTGAAGCGGGGAGGGCCGGGGGCGTCGCCGCGGCCGAAGGCCCCGAGGACGTCACCGTGCCAAGGGGTGCCGCGGGCCTCACCGTGCCAAGGGGTCCCGGGGGCGTCATCGGAGTTCACGTCCGGTGAGTTCCAGGAAGACGTCCTCCAGGGTGCGCCGTTCGATGCTGAGGTCGTCGGCGGTCACCCCCTCGGCGGCGCACCAGGTCGTCACGGTGGCCAGGAGGCCGGGCGCGACCTGCCCCTCGATGATGTAGTGCCCCGCCGGCGACTCCTTGGCCGCGCTGCCGGCGGGCAGGGCGGCGAGCAGCTCGTCCAGGCAGAGGCCGGGCCGGGCGCGGAAGCGCAGCTGCCGCTCGGCGCCGGTGAGGGAGGAGGGCGTGCCCTCGGCGACCACCCTGCCGCGGTCGATGATCACGATCTGGTCGGAGAGCTTCTCCGCCTCGTCCATGTGGTGGGTGGTGAGCACCACCGAGACCCCGCTCGCGCGCAGGTCCCGTACCAGCTCCCAGCAGGCGTGCCTGGCCTGCGGGTCCAGGCCCGCGGTCGGCTCGTCGAGGAAGACCAGCTCCGGGCGGCCGACGACCGCCCCCGCCAGCGACACGCGCTGCTGCTGGCCGCCGGAGAGCCTGCGGTACGGGGTGCGGGCGTGCTCGCTCAGCCCCAGCCGCTCCAGCAGCGCCGCGGGGTCGAGCGGGTTGGTGTGGAAGCGCGCCATCAGCCGCAGCCACTGCCCGCAGCGGGACGCCGGGGGAACGCCGCCCGCCTGGAGCATCACCCCGACCCTGGCCCGCAGTTCCGGTCGCGACGGGTCGAGCCCGAGCACCCGCACCGTGCCGCCGTCGGCCCGGCGGAACCCCTCGCAGATCTCCAGGGTGGAGGTCTTGCCGGCCCCGTTGGGGCCCAGCACCGCGGTGACCGCGCCTCGGGCGGCGGTGAAGGTCAGGCCGTCGATCGCGGTCGTCCCGCCGTATCTCTTGACCAGGTCGACGATCTCGACGGCTGGGGAGTCCATGGCCACGAGTTTAGGGACTGCGCTCGCCGGTCCCGTTCCCGGACCACGCGTCCGGGGCCACCCCGGGCCCGTTTTCCGGCCGGTGGCGGACCCGCCCGACTGGCGCTTAAAGGTTTTTCTGGGGAATTTTCCGAAATGCAGGAATTCGGATGACCGCCTGTTGGTTGGGACGCTTCGGCCCCTGTGGGCCCGCCATCGCCCATGACCGGTGTCATCCATGACCGCAGGGCGTGGCCCGCGACCAGGACGGCCCGCGACCAGGTGCCCGCAGCCGAAGTGGCCTGAGACCGAAGTGGCCCGCGACCAAAAAGGGGATACGAGTATGACCGCGGCCGTCGTCGAGCCGGAGGTGGCGCCGATCGCACGGCGCAGGACACTGCTACTGCTCATCCTGGGCGCGCTGTCGGCGGTCGGTCCCCTGTCGATCGACATGTACCTGCCCGCCTTCCCCTCCATCGCCGCGGACCTGGGCAGCGGCCAGGCGCAGGTGCAGCTCACCCTCACCGCCTGCCTCGTCGGCTTCTCCGTCGGGCAGGTCGTCGCGGGCCCGATCAGCGACACGCGCGGCCGGCGCGGCCCGCTGCTGATCGGCATCGCCGCCTACGCCGTCGCCTCCCTGCTGTGCGCCTTCTCTCCCTCGGTGTACGGGCTGGTGGGCTTCCGCCTGCTCCAGGGCATCGCGGGCGGCGCCGCGCTGGTGATCGTCCGCGCGGTCGTCCGCGACCTGTACGAGGGCGCGGCCATCGCCCGGATCTTCGCCACCCTCATGCTCGTGACCGGCCTCGCGCCGATCCTCGCCCCGATCGCGGGCGCGCAGCTGCTGGACCACACCTCCTGGCGAGGCGTGTTCGTCGCGCTGAGCGTCGCCGGTCTCCTGCTGCTGGTCTTCGCGCTGTCGGGGGTACGCGAGACGCTGCCCGCCGAACGGCGCGAGAGCGGCGGGCTGCGCCACACCCTCGTCACCTTCTGGCACCTGCTCCGCGACCGCTCCTTCATGGCCGCCACCCTCGCCGGGGGCCTGGGCTTCGCGGCCATGTTCGCCTACATCTCCGGCTCGCCCTTCGTGCTCCAGGACGTCTACGACACCTCGGCGCAGACCTTCTCCCTGGTCTTCGGTTTGAACGCCCTCGGCCTGACCGTCACCGCGCAGATCGGCGGGCGCCTGGCCGGGCGCCTGGACCCGGCCAGGCTGATCCTGGCCGGGCTGTTCCTGAGCGTGGCCGGGGCCGCCGGGGTGCTCGTCGCGGCCCTGTTCCACCTGCCCCTGCCGGTGCTGGTCGCCGCGCTGTTCGTGATGATGTGCGGGGCGGGCTTCGTCCTGCCGGGCAGCGGCGCGCTCGCCCTGGCCGGTCAGCCCCAGCAGATCGCCGGGAGCGCGGCCGCGCTGACGGGCGTGCTGCAGTTCGCGCTCGGCGCGCTCGCCGCCCCGCTGGTGGGTCTGGGCGGCGAGGGGTCGGCCCTGCCGATGGCCGTCGTCCTGGCCGGTTTCACCCTCGCCGCGCTCGTCGCCTTCGTCGGCCTGCGGGGGGCCTCGCGGAGCGTTTCCCCTGGTTAGGTAAGGCTTACCTGCGTGACGAACCACATTCGGTCGACCGAACTTCGGGTTTGTAACTGGGGAAGCAATTACGGCACACTGATGTTGTGAAATACGTGACCGGGATGCAGGGCACCGAAGGAGCCGCCACCGCGCGGCTCTCCGGCGTGTCCGCCGAGCACAGCACGCGAGCGCGTGTCGCCCGGCTCATCCTGGAGCACGGTCCCATCACCGCCGCCGCGCTCGGCGAGCGTCTCGGCCTCACCCCCGCCGCCGTACGCAGGCATCTCGACGCCCTGCTGGCCGAGGGGATGACCGAGGCCCGCACCGCCAGGCCGCGAGGCCAGCGCGGGCGCGGGCGACCGGCCAAGCTGTTCGCGATAACCGACGCGGGCCGCAGCGCCTTCGAGCACGCCTACGACGGCCTCGCCGGAAGCGCGTTGCGTTTCATGGCCGAGCGCGTGGGCGAGGAGGCCGTGACGGAGTTCGCCCGATCGCAGGTGGCCGGCCTGGTCGACCGCCTGAGGCCGCGGATGAGCGAGGTCCCCGCCGACCAGCGGGTCCGCGTCCTGGCCGAGGCCCTGTCGGCCGACGGCTACGCCGCCTCGGCGAGCAAGGCCAGCCTCGGCGGCGAGCAGCTGTGCCAGCACCACTGCCCGGTGGCGCACGTGGCCGCGGAGTTCCCGCAGCTGTGCGAGGCCGAGACGGAGGCGTTCGCGCGCATCCTCGGCACCCCCGTGCAGCGACTCGCGACCATCGCCCACGGCGACGGCGTGTGCACCACCCACGTGAGTCCCCACAGGACACCCGGGCCCGCCGCGCGGGAACGCGCGCCGGGCCTTTCGATACCTGATCCGGCGCAACCGCCGGCAATCCACGAAACGATCGACACATCGAGCAAGGAGACCGGAAGGTGACAGTCACCGACCGCCCGGAGCTGGAAGGCCTCGGGAATTACAAGTTCGGCTGGGCCGACTCGGACGCCGCGGGAGCGACGGCCCGGCGCGGCCTGTCCGAAGAGGTCGTCCGCAACATCTCCGCGCTGAAGAGCGAGCCGGAGTGGATGCTGGACCTTCGCCTGAAGGGGCTGCGCCTTTTCGGCAAGAAGCCCATGCCCAACTGGGGTTCCGACCTCAGCGGGATCGACTTCGACAACATCAAGTACTTCGTGCGCTCGACGGAGAAGCAGGCCGCCTCCTGGGAGGACCTGCCCGACGACATCAAGAACACCTACGACAAGCTCGGCATCCCCGAGGCGGAGAAGCAGCGCCTGGTCGCTGGCGTCGCCGCCCAGTACGAGTCCGAGGTGGTCTACCACAAGATCCGCGAGGACCTTGAGGAGAAGGGTGTCATCTTCGTCGACACCGACACCGCCCTCAAGGAGCACGAGGAGATCTTCAAGGAGTACTTCGGGACCGTGATCCCGGTCGGCGACAACAAGTTCGCCGCGCTGAACACGGCCACCTGGAGCGGCGGCAGCTTCATCTACGTGCCGCCGAACGTCAACGTGGAGATCCCGCTCCAGGCCTACTTCCGGATCAACACCGAGAACATGGGCCAGTTCGAGCGGACCCTGATCATCGTCGACGAGGGCTCCTACGTCCACTACGTCGAGGGCTGCACCGCGCCGATCTACTCCTCCGACTCGCTGCACAGCGCCGTCGTGGAGATCATCGTGAAGAAGAACGCGCGCTGCCGCTACACGACCATCCAGAACTGGTCGAACAACGTCTACAACCTGGTCACCAAGCGCGCCGTGGCGTACGAGGGCGCGACCATGGAGTGGGTCGACGGCAACATCGGTTCCAAGGTCACCATGAAGTACCCCGCCGTCTACCTCATGGGCGAGCACGCCAAGGGCGAGACCCTCAGCGTCGCCTTCGCCGGTGAGGGCCAGCACCAGGACGCCGGGGCCAAGATGGTCCACCTCGCGCCCAACACCAGCTCCTCGGTGATCTCCAAGTCCGTCGCCCGCGGCGGCGGCCGCACCTCCTACCGCGGCCTGGTCCAGATCGAGGAGGGCGCCCACGGCAGCGCCAGCACCGTCAAGTGCGACGCGCTCCTGGTCGACCAGATCAGCCGCTCCGACACCTACCCCTACGTGGACGTGCGCGAGGACGACGTCTCCATGGGGCACGAGGCCACCGTCTCCAAGGTCTCCGACGACCAGCTCTTCTACCTGATGAGCCGCGGTCTGGGCGAGGACGAGGCGATGGCGATGATCGTCCGGGGCTTCGTCGAGCCGATCGCCCGCGAGCTCCCGATGGAGTACGCCCTGGAGCTGAACCGCCTGATCGAGCTGCAGATGGAAGGAGCCGTCGGCTGATGGGTCTCGACACCGGAAAACCCCTGTCGACCCTCCACGAGAAGGCCTCGTACGACGTGGCCGACTTCGCGGTGCCGACCGGCCGGGAGGAGGAGTGGCGCTTCACCCCGCTCTCCCGGCTCAAGGGCCTGCACGAGGGCGTCGCGGCCTCCGCGAACGTGGTCGTGCAGGTCGACGCCGCACCCGAGGTCACCGTGGAGACCGTCGGACGCGACGACCAGAGGGTCGGCAAGGCCTACGTGCCCGCCGACCGGGTCAGCGCCCAGGCCTACGCCTCCTTCGAGAAGGCCACCGTGGTCACCGTCGCGCGCGAGGCCGTCGCCTCCAAGCCGACCGTGATCACCTTCACCGGGTCCGGCCAGGGCGCCGCGTACGGCCACACGGTCGTGAGGCTGGAGCCGATGGCCGAGGCCGTGGTCGTCCTCGACCACCAGGGCAGCGCCGTCTACGCCGACAACGTCGAGTTCGTCGTGGGCGAGGGCGCCACGCTCAAGGTCGTCAGCCTGCAGGACTGGGCCGACGACGCCGTGCACGTCTCCCACCACCACGCCCTGCTGGCCAAGGACGCCACCTTCCGCGGCTTCGTGGTCACCCTCGGCGGCGACCTGGTCAGGCTCTCCCCGTCGGTCGCCTACGACGGCCCCGGCGGCGACGCCGAGCTGAACGGCCTCTACTTCGTCGACGCCGGCCAGCACCTGGAGCACCGCCTGCTCGTCGACCACTCCAGGCCCGACTGCCGCAGCAACGTCGACTACCGCGGCGCGCTGCAGGGCCAGGACGCCCACGCGGTCTGGATCGGCGACGTCATCATCCGCGTCGAGGCCGAGGGCACCGACACCTACGAGCTCAACCGCAACCTGCTGCTCACCGACGGCGCCCGCGCCGACTCGGTGCCCAACCTGGAGATCCTCACCGGCGAGGTCGCCGGGGCGGGTCACGCCAGCGCCTCGGGCCGTCTCGACGACGAGCACATCTTCTACCTCCAGGCCCGCGGCATCCCCTTCGAGGACGCCCGGCGCCTCGTCATCAGGGGCTTCTTCGCGCAGCTGCTGGAGAAGATCGAGGTCCCCGAGCTTCGCGAGCGGGTGCTCGCCCGGGTCGAGGCGGAGCTTGAGAAGTGACGTTCGAGAAGGTCTGCAAGCTCGCGGACATCCCCGACGAGGGAGTCATCGGCCTTGAGGTCGGCGACACCCCCGTCGCCCTGGTCCGCCAGGGCGAGGAGGTCCACGCGCTGCACGACGTGTGCTCCCACGCCGAAGTGAAGCTCAGCGAGGGTGAGGTCTACGACGGCACCCTGGAGTGCTGGCTGCACGGCTCGTGCTTCGACCTGCGTACGGGCAAGCCCACCGGCCCGCCCGCCAACAAGCCCGTCCCCGTATACCGAGTAAAGATCGATGGCGACGACGTGCTCGTCTCGCTCTCGAAGGAGTCATAAAGTGTCTGACACCAGCCGAGCCTCCTCGGGCACCACCCTGGAGATCCGCGACCTGCACGTCACCGTCGCCGACAAGGAGATCCTGCGCGGCGTCAACCTGACCGTGCGCGCCGGCGAGACCCACGCCATCATGGGCCCCAACGGCTCGGGCAAGTCGACGCTCGCGTACGCGATCGCGGGCCACCCCAAGTACACCATCACCAGTGGCCAGGTCCTGCTCGACGGGGTCGACCTGCTGGAGCTCACGGTCGACGAGCGCGCCCGCGCCGGCCTGTTCCTCGCCATGCAGTACCCGGTCGAGGTCCCCGGCGTCAGCGTCTCCAACTTCCTGCGCACCGCCGTCACCTCCGTCCGCGGCGAGGCTCCCAAGCTCCGCGAGTTCGCCAAGGACCTCAAGTCCGGCATGGACGCCCTGTCCATCGACGCGGCCTTCGCCCAGCGCAACGTCAACGAGGGCTTCTCCGGCGGTGAGAAGAAGCGCCACGAGATCCTCCAGCTGGAGCTCCTCAAGCCGAAGATCGCCGTCCTCGACGAGACCGACTCCGGCCTCGACGTCGACGCGCTGCGCGTGGTCTCCGAGGGCATCAACCGCTTCCGCTCCGGCGAGACCGGCGTGCTGCTCATCACCCACTACACCCGCATCCTGCGCTACGTGAAGCCGGACTTCGTCCACGTCTTCTCCGCCGGCCGGATCGTGGAGCAGGGCGGCCCCGAGCTCGCCGAGAAGCTCGAGGCGGAGGGCTACGAGGCCTACACGAAGGCGTCGGCCTGATGGACAACGGCCTTGACGTGGAGAGGATCAGGAAGGACTTCCCGGTCCTGTCCCGCGAGCTTCCCGGCGGCAGGCCACTCGTCTACCTCGACTCCGGCAACTCCTCGCAGAAGCCCACCCAGGTGGTCGAGGTGATGCGCGAGCACATGGCGATGCACTACAGCAACGTGGGCCGCGCCATGCACGTGCTGGGAGCGGAGTCCACCGAGGCGTACGAGGACGCCCGCGACAAGGTCGCCGCCTTCGTCGGCGCGCCCGGCCGCGACGAGGTCGTCTTCACCAAGAACGCCTCCGAGGCGCTCAACCTGGTGGCGTACGCCTTCGGCAACCCCATCGGCACCGACCCCCGCTTCCGGCTCGGCCCTGGCGACGAGATCGTCATCTCCGAGATGGAGCACCACTCCAACATCGTGCCGTGGCAGATGCTCGCGCAGCGCACCGGCGCGACGCTGCGGTGGTTCTCCGTCACCGACGAGGGCCGCCTGGACCTGTCGAACCTCGGCGAGCTCGTCAACGAGCGCACGAGGATCGTCTCGATCGTGCACCAGTCGAACGTGCTGGGCACGGTCAACCCGGTCGCCCCGGTGCTCGCCAGGGTCCGCGAGGTCGGCGCGCTGATGATGCTCGACGCCTCCCAGTCGGTGCCCCACCAGCAGGTGGACGTGGCCGCGCTGGGCGTCGACTTCCTCGCCTTCACCGGCCACAAGGTCCTCGGCCCGTCGGGCATCGGCGTGCTGTGGGGCCGCGCGGAACTGCTGGAGGCGATGCCCCCGTTCATGGGCGGCGGCGAGATGATCGAGGCGGTCTGGATGGACCACTCGACCTACGCGCCCGCGCCGCACAAGTTCGAGGCGGGCACCCCGCCGATCGTCGAGGCCATCGGCCTCGGCGCCGCGATCGACTACCTGTCCGAGATCGGGATGGACGCCGTCGTACGCCACGAGCGCGAGCTCACGGAGTACGCCCTCGGCGCCCTGGGGGAGATCCCGGGGCTGCGGGTGATCGGCCCGCTGGACCTGGCCGACCGGGGTGGCACGGTCTCCTTCACCCTGGAGGGGATTCACCCGCACGACGTCGGGCAGATCCTGGATGACAACTTCGGGGTGGCCGTGCGCGTGGGACACCACTGCGCCCGCCCGCTCCACCTGAGGTTCGGGATTCCCGCGACCACGCGGGCGTCCTTCTATCTCTACAACACACCGGCCGAGATCGACGCCCTGGTCCGCGGCCTCCACCACGTGCGGAAGGTGTTCGCCTAGCCATGCCCGAGCAGTCGAGCCGGCGGACGGGCGAACGGCGGGCGCGCGGCGCCCGCCGCACGGCGTCCGGCGACGCGCGAGCGCACGGCGCAGCGAACGAGAAGGTGAGCACGACCCTATGATCGCCGAGTCCATGTACCAGGAGCTGATCCTGGAGCACTACAAACACCCGCAGGGGAGGGGGCTCCGCGATCCGTACGACGCCGAGGTCCACCATGTGAACCCGACGTGCGGTGACGAGATCACCATGCGTGTGAAGCTGGGCGACGGAGGCAAGGTCGAGGACGTCTCCTACGACGGGCAGGGCTGTTCCATCAGCCAGGCCGCGGCCTCCGTGCTGCACGAGCTGGCCACCGGCTCGACCGTCGGCGACACCCTCGGCGTCGTGGACGAGTTCACCCGGCTCATGCAGGGCAGGGGCAAGGTGGAGGCGGACGAGGACGTGCTGGGCGACGCCGTCGCCTTCGCCGGGGTCGCCAAGTTCCCCGCCCGGGTGAAGTGCGCGCTACTGGCGTGGATGGCCTACAAGGACGCGGTCGTGAGGAGCACCGAATGAGCAAGGCTGTAGAGACCCCCACCACGGCCTACGACGGGGACACCACCCATGACGAGGTCATGGAGGCTCTCAAGGACGTCGTGGACCCCGAGCTCGGCATCAACGTCGTCGACCTGGGCCTGATCTACGGGCTCCACCTCGACGCCGCCGAGGCCGGTGCCGGCAACGCCGAGGGCGGCGAGGGCGGCGATGGCGCCGCCCTGCCGGTCGCCACCATCGACATGACGCTGACCAGCGCGGCCTGCCCGCTGACCGACGTCATCGAGGACCAGGCGCACTCGGCCCTGGAGGGCATGGTCTCCGATGTGAAGATCAACTGGGTGTGGCTCCCGCCGTGGGGCCCGGACAAGATCACCGACGAGGGACGCGAGCAGCTCCGCATGCTGGGGTTCAACGTCTGAGAAGTGCTTTCCGGTACGGCTCGCACCCCCCGGGGTTCGGGCCGTACCCAATTGTGTGAGAGGATTTCGGAGGCCGGGAAGAAAAGCCCGGCCAGGAGTGTTGACTCCAACCGACGGACAAGCGATCGGCCGATGCCGGACGCCCCGACCGAACCCGGCACTGCGAACGCCGGGTATGCTTGATCGTGGTTTGACTGCGTGCGGGTAAGCTAGACCCGCCCCGTGCGGTGCGCCTCGACTTGCACCGCACTACCGCCCCCATGTGGGCGTTGATCCAGCGCGGCCTCAGGCCGTGCGTTCCAGGCTCGTCCTTTCGCAGAAGTGACGTGCCCCGTTCTTCTATCGAAAGGCACGAGTCTTCGTGACCATGCTTGACGCTGTTCTGCCCGAAATCACCGACATCACCGAGATCTCCCCGGCCCCCGCAGGCGTGTCCGAGTTCACCCTCCTCGGTCTGCCGAAGCCGCTGGTGACGGGGCTCTCGCGTGCGGGCATCGACAGTCCCTTCCCCATCCAGCGGGCCACGATCCCCGACATTCTCGCCGGTCACGACGTTCTCGGCCGCGGCCAGACCGGCTCCGGCAAGACGCTCGCCTTCGGCCTTCCGATGATGACCCGCATCGCCGGCGCCAAGGCCCGTCCCGGCCACCCCCTGGCCGTCGTCCTGGTCCCGACCCGCGAGCTCGCCATGCAGGTGACCGACGCGCTCGAGCCGCTCGGCCGCGGCCTGTCGCTGCGGATGAAGACCGTCGTGGGCGGCATGTCGATGGGCCGCCAGATCGAGGCGCTGCGCCGCGGCGTCGAGGTCGTCGTGGCCACCCCCGGCCGCCTGACCGACCTCATGCAGCAGGGCGAGTGCATGCTGGACGAGGTCCAGGTGACGATCCTCGACGAGGCCGACCACATGTGCGACCTCGGCTTCTTCCCGGTCGTCAGCGCGATCCTGCAGCAGACCCCGGCCGACAGCCAGCGCCTGCTGTTCTCGGCCACCCTCGACGGCGACGTCGACAAGCTCGTCCGCCGCTTCCTCACCGACCCGGTGACCCACTCGATGGCCCCGGCCGCCTCCTCGGTCGACACCATGGAGCACCACGTGCTGGAGGTGCACCGCGACGACAAGTTCCCGGTGACCGCCGAGATCGCCAACCGCGAGGGCCGGACCATCATCTTCGTGCGCACCCAGCACGGGGTCGACCGGCTGTGCAAGCAGCTCGCCCAGGTCGGCATCCGGGCCGGCGGCCTGCACGGCGGCAAGCGCCAGAACCAGCGCACCCGCATCCTGGCCGAGTTCAAGGAAGGCACGATCAACGTCCTGGTCTGCACGGACGTCGCGGCCCGCGGCATCCACGTCGACAACATCAGCCTCGTGCTGCACGTCGACCCGCCCCAGGACCACAAGAGCTACCTGCACCGCGGTGGCCGTACGGCCCGCGCCGGGGAGAAGGGCACCGTCATGACGCTGGTGCTCCCCAACGAGCGCCGCTCCACCGAGTCGATGACCCGCCGCGCGGGCATCAAGCCGTTCCGCCTCAAGGCCACCCCGGGTCACCCGCGCCTGGAGGAGGTCGCCGGCGCGCGTACGCCCACCGGTGAGCCGATCCCGGTCTGGGAGCCCTCGGCGCCGGCCGCCAAGCAGCGTCAGGGCCGCGGCGGCTTCGGCGGCAACGGTGGCGGCGGGCGTGGCCCGCGCCGCTTCCGCTCCGACCGTCCCGCCCACGGCGAGGGCCAGCAGCCCCGCGAGCGTTCCTTCGGTGACGACAGCCGTGGCACCGGTGCCACCGGTGGCGGCCAGTACCGCTCCGAGCGCCCGGCCGGCGGCGGTTACCGTTCCGAGCGTCCGGCGGGCGGCGGCTTCCGCTCCGAGCGTCCCACCGGGGGCTACCGCGGTGGCGAGCGGCGTGAGCCGTTCCGCGCCGACCGTCCGGCCCCGGCCGGTGGCGGTTACCGTTCCGAGCGTCCCGCGGGCGAGCGCGAGCCGTTCCGCGGCGACCGCCAGGGCGGCGGCTTCCGCGGCGGCGAGTTCCGCGCCGACGGCCGCGGCTCCGCCCCGCGCGGTGGCGGCAGCCGCTACGGCCGCTGATCGCCTCTGATCACCTCGTAGGACCCTGAAGGGCCGGTACGGCATCCGCCGTGCCGGCCCTTCGGCTTTCCCGGCCGGGTGCCGGGACGCGGTTGACGATCTACATCCAGTCGTCATGATGGGCTTCATATCCCCTTTTTTCCCATCAGCTTCGAGCGTCCCGAGCCGTCTCCGCGATCAACCGGTGCGTGTGGAATCTCCGAGATAAGAGGATAAATGCGCCTTTCGTGGTCCAGCCTCCGTGTTCTCGCCCGCCTTCCCCTCGTTGTTTTGCTGGCCACGGCCGGGACTGCCGCCACCGTCCCCGCCGCGTCCGCCGCGTCCGCCGCGTCCGCCGCGTCCGCCGCGTCCGCCGCGTCCGCCGCGTCCGCCGCTGGTCCTTCCGTGACCACGGCGCAGAGTTACCGCGTCCTGCAGCTCAACCTCTGCCACAGCGGCGTCAACACCTCCTGTTTCAACGGGGCCAATGTCATCCAGGAGGCGCGTGACATCATCGGCGCCAGGCAGCCGCAGGCCGTCACGCTCAACGAGATCTGCCGCGACGACCTGGCCCAGCTGGCCCCCTCGATGGGCGACGGTCACCGGGTGTTCGCCCCGGCGCTGCGGCCCGACGGCACACCGGTGCGCTGCGTCAACGGGGACGAGTACGGCAACGGCCTGCTCTTCCGCGCCACGGGGGCGACGAACTTCTCCGGCGTCTACGCCACCCAGGACGGCGGCAGCGAGAGGCGCGTCTACGTGTGCGCCGAGTTCCCCGACCTGACCGGCTGCGCCACCCACCTGTCGACCACGGGGAACGTCGCGATGGCGCAGTGCAAGGCCGCCATCGCGATGCTGCGCGGCCGGGGCGCGGCGACCAGGCCGACCTTCCTGGGGGGTGACTTCAACATGAGGTACGCGCCGCTGTTCGGGCAGAACGTCCAGAACTGCAACTCCGCTCCCTTCTTCAGGAAGGGGGACGGGGACGTGCAGCACGTCTTCGCGGCGAGCATGGGCTTCGAGCGCACCGATGTCATCTCCATGAGGTACACCGACCACCCCGCGCTGCTGGTGACCCTCACCAGGCCCTGACGCGCCCCGGCTGCGGGGATTGTAGCTGAACCGGTCCATGCCGCTATTGACAGCACAGACACATTGACTTTACGGTCACGTTACTTATCCGGTTCAGCAAGCGCATGAGGTCGCGTTTAAATCGGTTGGGAGCGCTCCCATGCAGGAGAGGAGACTGTCGATGCGGATTCGACGAAGGTTCGCGATCCTGGGGGCGGCGGCCTGCGTGGCCTGCACCGCCGTGGCCGGGTGCACCGGAGGGTCCACGACGCCGTCCGCTCCGAGCGGGGCGCCGCAAAGTTCCGGCGCGGCGGCCCCCTCGGCCGGAGCGGGCGGGGCGGGCGGCGCGAACGCCGCGTTCCCCCGTAACGAGACCCTGTACACCAGCGGCACCCAGTGGGGTCCCCCGGTCAACTGGAACCCGCTGCGGACCTGGGACTCGGCCACCGGCACCAAGGGGCTCGTCTACGAGACCCTGTTCCTGTACGACCCCCAGACGGACAAGTTCACCCCCTGGCTGGCCGAGAGCGGCACCTGGACCGACGACAAGACCTACGAGCTCAAGCTGCGGCAGGGGGTGACCTGGGCCGACGGCAAGCCCTTCACCGCCGACGACGTGGTCTTCACGGTCGAGCTCGGCAAGATGAAGACCGTCCCCTACGCCAACCTGTGGGACTGGCTGGAGAAGGTCGAGGCGGTCGACCCGGGCACGGTCAAGTTCACCTTCGACAAGGCCAACTACCAGCAGTGGGCCAACTGGGTCTACGGCAACGCGATCGTCCCCAAGCACATCTGGGGAGGCCTCTCCGAGGAGGAGGTGCTGAACGGCGTCAACGAGAAACCGGTCGGCACCGGGCCGTACGCCTACCACAGCCACGACCAGGACCGGATGGCCTGGGTCAAGCGCGACGGCTGGTGGGCCACGGCGGCGCTGGGCAAGGACGTCAAGCCCAAGTACATCGTCGACATCGTCAACTCCAGCAACGAGGTCGCGATGGGCCTGCTGCTGCAGAAGGGCCTGGACCTCAGCAACAACTTCCTGCCCGGGGTGGCCAACCTCGTCAAGGGCAACTTCGGCGTCCAGACCTACTATCCCGAACCGCCCTACATGCTCTCGGCCAACACCGCCTTCCTGGTGCCCAACACCACGAAGAAGCCGATGGACGACCCCGCCTTCCGCAAGGCGCTCGCCAACTCCATCGACACCAAGAAGATCGTCGAAGGCGTCTACGGCAACCTGGTCAAGGCCTCCAGCCCGACCGGCCTGCTGCCGCAGTGGGACAAGTACGTCGACCAGGCCGTGGTGAGCGAGAAGGGCTTCGCGTTCGACACCGCGAAGGCGAAGAAGCTCCTGGCCGACGCCGGGTACAAGGACGGCGACGGCGACGGGTTCGTGGAGAACAAGGACGGCTCCAAGGCCTCGCTGAAGGTGATCGTCCCGGCCGGGTGGACCGACTGGATGGAGGCGAGCCGGGTCATCGCCGAGGGCGCCAAGGCCGCCGGGATCGACCTCACCCCCGAGTTCCCCGACTACAACGCGCTGGTCGACCAGCGCACGTCCGGCAAGTTCGACCTGCTGCTCAACAACGAGCGGCAGCTGTCCAACACCCCCTGGATGTACTACGACTATATGTTCCGGCTGCCGGTCAACAAGCAGCAGAACACCGTCAACTTCGGCCGCTACGAGAACAAGAAGGTCTGGGACCTGGTCCAGGACCTCGACGGCAGGAAGGTCGACGACGTCGAGGGCATGAAGCAGGTCGCCTCGCAGATCCAGAGGATCCAGCTGGACGAGCTGCCGGTGATCCCCCTCTGGTACAACGGCCTGTGGGCGCAGACCAGTAACGCGGCCTGGACCAACTGGCCCTCCTCGGCCGCGGGCACCCCCAAGACCCCGCCGACCATGTGGCGCAACTGGCTGGAGCTGGGCGGGGTGCTCACCCTGACCGAGCTGAAGCCCGCCGGAGGCTGACCCCCGCGATCCTCACCCCCTCCCCGCGCGCCGCCCTCACCCGCTTCCGGGCGCGCGCGGGGAGGGGTTCATCTCGCCGATTCTGGAGGATCGCGTGCGACGTTACTTCGGCCGGAAGCTGCTCGTGTACGGGCTCACCTTCCTCGTGGCCGTCACGATCAACTGGATGATCCCGCGCTTCATGCCGGGCGACCCGGTCCAGAGCATGCTGGCCAGGGCCAACGTGTCGCAGCCCGCCGCCGTGGAGGCGATGCGCGCCCACTACACGAACCTGTTCGGGCTGGACCTGCCGCTCTGGCGGCAGTACGCCAACTTCTGGGCCGCGCTGTTCCGGGGCGACCTGGGGACCAGCATCTGGCTGTTCCCCACCCCGGTGACCGACGTCATCGTGCGGGCGGTGCCGTACACGCTGGCGCTGCTCATCCCGTCCATCCTGCTCAGCTGGTGGGCGGGCAACAGGTTCGGCGCCTTCGCGGCGAGGCGGAAGTGGCTGGACAACACGGTCCTGCCGATCGGGTACGTGCTCACCGCCACGCCGTACATGTGGCTCGCCATCCTGATGGCCTGGGGGCTGGGCATCGTGGCCGGGATCTTCCCGGTCTCCGGCGGCTACAGCTTCTCCATGCGGCCCAACTGGTCGTGGGAGTTCGCCGGGAACCTGGCGCTGCACTGGTTCCTGCCGTTCGCCTCGCTCTTCCTCGTCGCGTTCGGCGGCTGGGCGATCGGCATGCGCAACATGATCATCTATGAGCTGGAGGCCGACTACTCCACCTACCTGTCCTCGCTCGGGGCCTCGCGGCGGCTCATCCGGCGCTACGCGTTCAGGAACGCGGTCCTGCCGCAGATCACCGGCCTGGCCCTGCAGCTCGGCGTGCTCGTGGCCGGAGCCCTGGTCACCGAGATCGTCTTCTCCTATCCGGGGCTGGGCCACCTGATCCTCATGGCGATCCAGAACCAGGACTTCTTCCTGCTGCAGGGGGCCTTCCTGTTCATCGTCGTCGGCGTGCTGATCGCCAACTTCATCATCGACATCGTCTACGTCCTGGTCGACCCGCGTACCAGGATCGGGATGGGAGGGGAGGCGGCATGACGGCCGTGCCCGCCGTGCCCGCGGAACCGCGCCCGAACAGGGACACCGGACGCCGCGAGGGGCTGTACTTCGCGATGCGCAACGGAAAGCTCCTGGCGGGGCTGGTCGTGCTGGTCCCGCTGCTCGTCCTCGCCGTCGCCGCACCGGTGATCGCCGGGGGGGACCCGAACGCCTACGTCTCCACCCCCGCCTCGCCGCCCTCGGCCGAGCACTGGTTCGGCACCACCATGTTCGGCCAGGACATCTTCGCCCAGTTCGTCCATGGCCTGAGCGTCACCTTCCAGGTGGGGGCGCTCGGCGGCGGGCTCGCCGCGGTCATCGGCATGGCGATCGGCTTCACCGCCGGGTACCGGGGCGGGCTGGTCGACGAGGTGCTGAACATGCTCACCAACATCGTCCTGGTCCTGCCCGCGCTGGCGGTGCTGCTCATCGTCAACGCCTACCTCGGAGTGCGCAGCGTCGGCGTGCAGGCGCTCTTCATCGGGCTCACCTCCTGGCCCTGGGCGGCGAGGGCCATCAGGGCCCAGACGTTCTCGCTGCGCTCGCGCGACTTCGTGGACCTGGCCCGGCTCAGCGGCGTGCGCACCTGGAAGATCATCGCCAGGGAGATCGCGCCCAACATGAGCTCGTACCTCTTCATGACCTTCATCCTGCTGTTCGGCGGGTCGGTCCTGATCGCGGCCTCGCTCGACTTCATCGGACTCGGTCCCAGCGAGGGCGTCTCGCTCGGCCTGATGCTCAACAACGCGGCCCGCTGGAGCGCCCTGCACCTGGGCATGTGGTGGTGGTTCGTCCCGCCGGGGGCCGGGATCACCGCCATCGTCGGCGCCCTCTACGTGATGAACGTCGGTCTCGACGAGGTGTTCAACCCGAAACTGCGGGAGCTGTAGATGACTCTGCGCGTGAACGACCTGCGGGTCCACTACCGGACGCTGCGCGGCGAGGTGCGGGCGCTCGACGGCGTGAGTTTCGACGTCGGCGACGGCGAGATCCTCGGCCTGGCGGGCGAATCCGGCTGCGGCAAGACGACCCTCGGCAAAAGCCTCATCAGGATGGACGGCCGGATGCGGCTGGCCGGGGGCACCGTCGAGCTGGACGGCGAGGAGCTGCCGATCGGCGACGACCGCCGGATGAACGCCTTCCGCTTCAGCCGGGTCTCCCTCATCCCGCAGTACTCCATGAGCGCGCTGAACCCCACCAGGAGGATCGGCCGGATGGTCACCGAGCTGCTCGCCTCCCGGGGCGAGCGCCTCGACGTCGCCGAGCTGGAACGCCGCCTGGACCTGGTCGAGCTGCCGCGCGACGTGCTGGGGCGCTACCCGATCGAGCTGTCGGGCGGGATGAAGCAGCGGATGGTGATGGTCGTCTCCACCCTGCTCGACCCGTCCCTGCTCATCGCCGACGAGATCACCTCCGCGCTCGACGTGTCGACCCAGAAGGCCGTGGCCAGGACGCTGACGGAGTTCAGGGACCGGGGCTTCGTGCGCAGCATGATCTTCATCACCCACGACATCTCGCTCACCTACCAGATCGCCGACACGATCATGATCATGTACGCGGGGAGGCTCGCCGAGAAGGCCCCGGCGGACGTGATCGTCGGCGAGCCGCGCCACCCGTACACGCGGATGCTGATCTCCTCGCTGCCCGAGGTCGGCGTCCGCCACGCCGAGCGCAGGCTGTCGGGTATCCCCGGCAGGCCGCCCTCGCTGCTCGACCCGCCCTCCGGCTGCCGGTTCAGGGACCGCTGCCCGCTCGCCTTCGGCAGGTGCGCGGAGGACCCCCCGCCGGTCGAGGTCGCCCCCGGTCACCACGTCGCCTGCTGGAAGGCCTGAAGGGATTTCTCGACGATGCTGAGTCTCGAAGGGGTCACCAAGACCTACCGGGTGGGTGCCTTCGGCACCGCGACCCTCACCGCCGTCGACGACGTGAGCCTTGATTTGGCGCCGGGGGAGGTGGTCTCCCTCATCGGCGAGAGCGGCAGCGGCAAGACGACCCTGGGCAAGACCGTCCTCGGGCTGCTCCGCCCGACGAGGGGCGTGATCACCCTCGACGGGGCCCCCGCCCGGCCGGGCAAGGCGTACTACCGGCACGTGCAGGGCGTCTTCCAGGACCCGTTCAGCTGCTACAACCCGGTCTTCAAGGCCGACCGGGTGCTCCGGATGATCAGGGACGAGTACTTCCCCGGCGTCGCCGACTCCGAGTGGGACGGCAGGATCGACACCTCACTCAAGGACGTCGGCCTCGACCCCGGGCAGATCCTGGGCCGCTACCCCCACCAGCTCAGCGGCGGCCAGCTGCAGCGCCTGCTGATCGCCAGGGCGCTCCTGCTCGACCTGCGGTACCTCGTCGCCGACGAGATCACCAGCATGCTCGACGCGTCAACCAGGATCGACGTCCTCAACCTGCTCGCCGACCTGAAGTCGCGCGGCCTGGGGGTGCTGTTCGTCACCCACGACCTGTCGCTGGGCAACTACATCAGCGAGCGGGCCGTGGTGCTGTACCGGGGGCGGGTGGTCGAGTCCGGTCCCACCGGCATGGTGTTCGGCAACCCCCTCCACCCGTACACGGCCAGGCTGCTGTCGTCGGTGCCCAGGCTCACCGCCCGGTGGAACGGCGAGCCGGCCGCCCCGGCGAGGGTCTCGGGAGAAGGACCCTCCACACTGGTGGAGGCCGAGCCGGGCCACTTCGTCCGGCGGGACAAGCCGGACGAGCGGACCGAGCAGGACGAGCGGACCGAGCGGACCGAGCGGACCGAGCGGACCGAGCGGACCGAGCGGGACGAGCGGACCGAGCGGGACGACACCACATCCACGGGGAGTGTGAATTGAGGGCGCTACACGACGGCTGGACCCTTCACCAGGTGGGCGGGGGCCTCTCGCGCGTCCCGGCCACGGTGCCGGGGTGCGTGCACACCGACCTGCTGGCCGCCGGGCTCATCGAGGACCCCTACCTGGACGACAACGAGGACCGGCTCACCTGGATCGGCCGCGCGGACTGGGAGTACGAGACGGCCTTCACCTGGCACGACGACGGCCACGAGCGCACCGACCTGGTCTGCGAGGGCCTGGACACCGTCGCCACCGTCGAGCTCAACGGCGTCCTGGTCGCGACCACGGCCAACCAGCACCGCTCCTACCGCTTCCCGGTACGCGAGCTGCTGCGCGAGGGCGAGAACACGCTGCGGGTGCGCTTCGCCTCCCCCGTCGAGTACGCCGAGGCGCGGCGGGCCGAGCTGGGGGACCGTCCGGGCAGCTACGAGGCGCCGTACCAGTTCATTCGCAAGATGGCCTGCAACTTCGGCTGGGACTGGGGTCCGTCGGTGGTCACCTCCGGTATCTGGCGGCCCATCGGGCTGCACTCGTGGAGCGGGGCCCGGATCGCGTCGGTGCGGCCACTGGTCGGCGGGGACGGCCGGGTGGAGGCGCACGTCACCGTCGAGCGCGCCGGTGACGCCCCCCTCACGGTGACCGCGCGGGTGGCCGGGGTGGTGGCCGAGGCGGTACTGGCCCCCGGCGAGCGCGAGGCGGTGCTGAGGCTGCGGGTGCCCGAGCCCCGGCGCTGGTGGCCGCGCGGGTACGGCGCCCAGGACCGCTACGAGCTGACCGTGGGGTTGTCCGGACAGGGCGCCGAGGACACCTGGACGCGGCGGATCGGCTTCCGCGACGTGCGCGTGGACCGGACCGGCGAGGGGTTCACCGTCGTCGTCAACGACACCCCGGTGTTCGTACGCGGCGTCAACTGGATCCCCGACGACTGCTTCCCGGCCCGCGTCACCCGCGACCGCCTGGCCGAGCGCTTCGGCCAGGCCACCGGTGCGAACGTCAACCTGCTGCGGGTGTGGGGCGGCGGCCTGTACGAGAGCGAGGACTTCTACGACCTGGCCGACGAGCTGGGCCTGATGGTGTGGCAGGACTTCCCCTTCGCCTGCGCGGCCTACCCCGAAGAAGAACCCTTCGCCACCGAGGTGGAGGCCGAGGCACGCGAGAACGTCACCCGGCTGGCCTGGCGTCCCTCGCTGGTGCTGTGGTGCGGCAACAACGAAAACCTCGAAGGCCACGCCGACTGGGGCTGGCAAGACACGCTGGGCGATCGCACCTGGGGGGCGGGCTTCTACCACGACCTGCTGCCCGCGCTGGTGGCCGAGCTCGACCCCACCCGCCCCTACTGGCCCGGCAGCCCGTATTCGGGCCATCCGGACCTGGCGCCCAACGACCCCGCCCGCGGCACCGTCCACATCTGGGACGTGTGGAACCGCGAGGACTACACCCACTACGCCACCTACACCCCCCGCTTCGTCGCCGAGTTCGGCTTCCAGGGCCCGCCGGCCCACACCACCTTGCGCCAGGCCGTCAGCGGCGAGCTGGCCCCCGACGCCCCCCTGGTGCTGCACCACCAAAAAGCCCACGAGGGCAACGCCAAACTCCTGCGCGGCCTGAGCGGGCACCTACCGGCCCCACACTCCTTCGACGACTGGCACTACCTGACCCAGCTCAACCAGGCCCGCGCCCTCACCTTCGGCATCGAACGCTTCCGCGCCCTGGCCCCCCACTGCGCCGGCACCGTCGTCTGGCAGCTCAACGACTGCTGGCCGGTCACCTCCTGGGCCGCCGTCGACGGCGCCGGCCGCCGCAAACCCCTGTGGTACGCGCTGCGCCGCCTCTACGCCGACCGGCTGCTCAGCGTCCAGGAGGGCACCGTCGCCGTGATCAACGACAGCCCCGACCCCTGGAGCGGCGAGCTGGAACTCCGGCGGCTCGCCCTGACCGGACAACCGCTGGCCAAGGAGAGCGTCACCGTCGAGGTGGCGCCCCGCTCGGTGACGACCCTCCCGCTGCCGGACGCGGTGGCCGCCCCCAAAGACCCCTCGGCCGAGGTGTTGTCGGTACGGCTGGGCGAGCACCGCACCCTGCAATTCTTCGCCGAGGACATCCATCTGGCCCTGCCCGCCGCCGCCTACGACACCGAGACCACCCCGGTGGCCGGCGGCCTGGAGGTCACCGTCACCGCCCGCACCCTCCTGCGCGACCTGGCCCTGTTCCCCGACCGCCTCGACCCGCACTCCAGCGTCGACGACATGCTCCTGACCCTGCTGCCCGGCGAGAGCGCCACCTTCCACGTCACCGGCTCACCCGACCCCGCCGCCCTCGTCACCCGCCCCGTACTGCGCTGCGTCAACGGCTGAGCCGCTTCCGGAAGATCCCGTGCCGTCCGGGGGGAACCGTCCGTAAAGAGGGGGGCGAGGAGCGGGCGGCGGGCGTCCCAGAGCGTGGACCGGCACGCGCCGGGGTCGGATGGCCCGTTAGTCTTGACGGGCACATCCGACGACGCCGAGAGAGATCATGAAGACCTTCGAAGAGCTGTACGCCGAGCTGTCCGACAAGGCGCGCACCCGGCCCGAGGGCTCGGGCACCGTGGCCGCGCTGGACGCCGGGGTCCATGCCATCGGCAAGAAGGTCGTGGAGGAGGCCGCCGAGAGCTGGATGGCGGCCGAGCACGAGTCGAACGAGCGGGCGGCCGAGGAGATCTCCCAGCTCCTCTACCACGTGCAGGTCCTCATGATCGCCAAGGGGATCGGGCTGGACGAGGTCTACAAGCATCTGTGAGCCGGTGCGCCCGGCTTCCGGTCATGTAGGCAATCCCGTCCACACGTAAGGAATCCAGCCATGCTGCGTCTCGCCGTACCCAACAAGGGGGCCCTCACCGAGGGGGCCCAGACGATCCTCAAGGAAGCCGGATACCGCGTCCGCAAGGACAGCAAGGAGCTCGTGGTCGCCGACCCGGAGAACTCCTGCGAGCTGTTCTTCCTGCGGCCCAAGGACATCGCCGTCTACGTCGGCGAGGGCACCCTGGACGCCGGGATCACCGGCCGCGACATGCTCCACGACTCCGGTGCGCGGGTCGAGGAGATCATCCCGCTCGGCTTCGGCCGCTCCACCTTCCGCTTCGCCGCCAACCCCGGCGACTTCGACTCCGTCGCCGACCTCAAGGGCAGGCGCGTCGCCACCGCCTACGCGGGGCTGCTGGAGTCCTACCTCGCCGAGCAGGGCGTCGAGGCGCGGGTGATCAAGCTGGATGGCGCGGTCGAGACCGCCATCCGGCTGGGCGTGGCCGACGCCGTGGCCGACGTCGTGGAGACCGGCACCACGCTGCGCAACATCGGCCTGGAGGTGTTCGGCGAGCCGATCACCCACTCCGAGGGTGTGCTGATCAAGGGCGTCGGCGCCGGGGAGCCCCCGGGCCTGAGGCAGCTCATCCGCCGCCTG
Source organism: Streptosporangium sp. NPDC002721 (assembly GCF_042888905.1). NCBI lineage: Bacteria > Bacillati > Actinomycetota > Actinomycetes > Streptosporangiales > Streptosporangiaceae > Streptosporangium > Streptosporangium sp. NPDC002721. Next base: position 239,249 of record NZ_JBIAQI010000008.1, on the reverse strand, counting down.
CAGGGCGTGCTGGTGGCGCGCGACTACGTGATGATGGACTACGACATCCGCGCCGAGCGGATCGAGGAGGCCATCGCCCTCACCCCCGGCATGGAGGGGCCGACGGTCTCCCCGCTGCACCGGGAGGGCTGGGTCGCGGTCCGCGCGATGGTCCCGCGCAAAGGGCACCAGCAGATCATGGACCAGCTCTGGGAGATGGGCGCCAAGGCCATCCTGGTCACCGCCATCTTCGCCTGCCGCCTCTGAGCCGGGAGCGGCGTATCCTCGCGCGGACACCGGCGTACCCATGAGCCGGCCCCGGCTGATCTGACAAATGTCACCGCCAGACCCGGAGGAGTGGCACTGAGGATTCACGCCGGGCGCTCCTAGCGTTGGGGCATGGACGCCATCGCGCTCACCGACGTGAGCAAGAGCTACGGGAGCACGCTCGCCGTCGACGGCCTGGACCTCACCGTGGAGGTGGGCCGGACCGTCGCCCTGCTCGGTCCCAACGGGGCCGGGAAGTCGACCACGATCAACATGCTGCTCGGCCTGACGAGCCCGACCCGCGGCCGGGTCGAGGTCTTCGGAGGTTCCCCCGGCGAGGCCGTCGCCCGCGGCGACGTCGGGGCCATGCAGCAGAGCGGTGAGCTCGTGCCCGAGCTCACCGTCCGGGAGACGGTCGACTTCGTCCGGCGGCTCTACCCCGAACCGCTCGGCCTGGAGGAGATCCTGCGGATGGCCGACCTCACCGGCCTGGCGCGCCGGCGCGCGGGCGCGCTGTCCGGCGGGCAGGCGCAGCGGGTCAGGTTCGCCCTCGCCGTCGCGGGCGCGCCCCGGCTGCTGGTGCTGGACGAGCCCACCGCGGCCATGGACGTGGAGTCGCGGCTGCTCTTCTGGAAGAACATGCGCGACTACGCGGCCGGGGGGCGCACGGTCCTGTTCGCCACCCACTACCTGGAGGAGGCCGACGAGAACTCCGACCGGGTGATCGTGATCACCCGGGGCCGGGTCGTGGCCGACGGCACCGCCGCCCACCTCAAGGCGGGCATCGGCGGCCAGGTCGTTCGATTCACCCTCGGCGGGCAGGCCGCCGCGGGCCTCGACGGCCTGCCGGGCGTCTCCGCCGTGGAGGTCTCCCAAGACGTCGCCACCCTGCGCACCACCGACCTGGACGCCACCGTGGCGGCGCTGTACCGGGGCACCTCGCTGGAGATCCGCGACCTCGACATCGCCGGTACCGACCTCGAAGACGCCTTCCTCGCGCTCACCCGGGAGTCCTGATGCCGAACTACGTCAAGATCGAGGCGCTGCGGATGCTGCGCAACAGGCGCTACGTCATCTTCGTGGTCGGCTTCCCCGTGGTGTTCTACCTGATCTTCTCCAGCATCTGGGGCGACGGGGCCGGCATCGGCGGGGGGCGGGCCGCCGCCGTCCTCATGGTCTCCATGGGCGCGTACGGCGCGATCGCCGCCGCCATGATGAGCACCGCCGTGCCGTGGGCGCAGGAACGGCGGTCCGGCTGGCTCCGCCAGCTGAGGGTCACCCCGCTGCGCGGCTGGTCGATCATCGTCGTCAAGCTGATCTCCTCGTTGCTGCTGGTGCTGCCGTCCCTGCTGCTGGTCTGCCTGGCCGCGGTCCTCACCCAGGGCGTCAGGCTGCCGGCGGGGCAGTGGCTGTCGCTGGTCCTCCTGCTGTGGCTCGGGGTCGTGCCGTTCGCCGCGCTCGGCCTCGTCATCGGCTCGCTGCTGACGGGCGACACCGCCCAGTCGGTCGCGATGATCAGCATGTTCGGGCTGGCGATCCTGGGAGGCCTGTGGTTCCCTGTGGAGATCATGCCCGAGGCCATGAGGAACGTCGCCCAGGTGCTTCCCTCCTTCCACTACGCCGACATCGGCCGGCACATCGTCGCGGGCGACGCGCCGCCGCCGTCCGACGTGGTGACGCTCGCGGCCTGGACCGTCGCGCTCTGCGCCGCCGCGGTGTTCGCCTACCGCCGGGCCCTCGCGCGGTCGTGAAGGCGTTCCCGGCGTTCCCGCTGCTCACCTCCGGCGGGACGGACGAGTCTCCGTCCCGCCTGCGGCGGCTCGCGGGGATCTCCATCGGCCTGGTCTACCTGTGCTTCCCGGTGCTGGAGATCGTCACCGGCGAGGTGACCGGCGACAGGGCCCTGTGGGGAGGCGCCGGGCTCGCCGTCTTCGTCTGCCTCTACACCGCCACCGTGCTGAGCCCGAGGAACTTCGGCGACCCGACCCCCCTGACGTACTGGCTGCTGGGGGCGACCACGCTCCTGGGCGTCGGCCTGGCGGTGGCCCTCGGCGGCGGCTGGCTGACCCTGCCGATCTACATGACCGTGGTCTACAGCATGGCGCTGCGTCCCCGGCTGTCGGTGGCGGGCGTGCTGGCGATGGTCGTCACCGTCGTGCTGGTCGGCCTGCTGAGGGGGAACGACCCGGGTGGCACGCTGGTGCTGGTCTTCCAGGTCCTCACGCTCGGCGCCCTGTTCATGGGGGTGCGCAACACCCGGATGCTGGTGGTGCGGCTCCGTCAGGCGCAGGAGGAGGTGGCGCGGCTGGCCGCGAGCGAGGAGCGGCTGCGCATCGCCAGGGACCTGCACGACCTGCTCGGCCACAGCCTGTCGCTCATCGTGCTGAAGAGCGAGCTGGCCGGGCGGCTGGCGGAGAACGGCTCGGAGCGGGCCGTGGCGGAGATCCGCGACATCGAGTCGGTGGCCAGGCAGGCGCTCGTCGAGGTGCGCGACGCCGTCACCGGTTACCGGCAGCGCGGCCTCTCCGGCGAGCTGGACGGCGCCCGCGCCGCGCTGGAGGCGGCGGGGACGAGGGCGACGATCCGGCTGGCGGGCACCCCGCCGCCCGGCACGCTGGACGAGCTGCTCGGCTGGGCGGTGCGGGAGGGCGTCACCAACGTCGTCCGGCACGCGAGGGCGACCCGGTGCGAGATCGAGGTGACCGTCGGCGGGGAGGCCGCCACCCTGGACATCGTGGACGACGGGCGCGGCGCGGCGCCCTACGGGCCGGGCAGCGGGCTGACCGGGCTCACCGAGCGGGTGCGGGCCGCGGGCGGCACGGTCTCCGCCGGGCCGCGCGAGACCGGCTTCGCCCTCAGGGTCTCGGTCCCGCTGCCCTCGGCCTCCCGGTCCGGGTGACCATGGGGGCCGGGGCGAGGGGCGTCCGCACGGGAGGTGTTCGATGATCCGGGTGCTGCTGGTGGAGGACCAGGCGATGGTCAGGGGCGCGCTGGCCTCGCTGCTGGGGCTGGAGCCCGACATCGAGGTGGTGGGGGAGGCCGCCTCCGCGGAGGAGGCGCTCGCCGTGGCGCTCAGGACCCGGCCGGACATCGCGCTGCTCGACGTCGAGATGCCCGGCGGGGACGGCATCACGGCGGGGGCACGGATCCGGGAGGCGCTGCCCGGCTGCCGCGTCATGATCCTGACCACCTTCGGCCGTCCCGGCTACCTGCGCAGGGCGATGGAGGCGGGCGCGACGGCCTTCCTGGTCAAGGACAGCCCGGCCCGCGAGCTGGCCGCCGCCGTCCGGCGGGTCCGCGACGGCGAGCGCGTCATCGACCCGGGCCTGGCGGCCGCCGCGCTCAGCGCGGGCCCCAACCCGCTGTCGGCCCGCGAACGCGACGTCCTGGCCGCGGCCTCGGGAGGAGCCAGCATCGCCGACATCGCCGGGAGGCTGCACCTGTCGGAGGGCACGGTGCGCAACTATCTCTCCTCGGCCATCCGGAAGACGCACGCCCGCAACCGCACCGAGGCCGCCGAGCGCGCCCGTACCCAGGGCTGGCTCTGACGCCCGTGCCGGTCCCGGTTTCGCCCGTGCCCGCCGGTTCCGGTTCCGGGCGTCCTGGTTCCGGCTTCGATCGTGCCGGTTCCGGTTCGACGGTGCGGGCGCCGGCCTGGCCGAGCGGGTGGTGGTCAGGAGGAGAGCGTCGCGGCCTCCTCGGCCTCGATCTGCTCGTTCCACTCGCGCTTGGAGGAGCGCCACGCCTCGTCGTCGCGGCCCAGGCGCCAGTAGCCCGAGATGGAGAGTCTCGCCAGCGGGATGCCGCGCTCGGCGCGCAGGTGGCGCCTGAGGTCGCGGACGAAGCCCGCCTCGCCGTGGACGAAGGCGTGCACGTCGCCGTCGGGGAAGTCGAGCTCGCGGACCGCCCTGACCAGCTTCTCGCCGTACGGGGCGTCCCCGCGGTGCAGCCAGACGATCCGCGCGTCGCCGGGGGAGTCGATCTTCTGCTCCTCCTCGGGGCCCTCGACCTCGATGAAGGCCCGGGCCGGTGCCCCGGCGGGGAGGTTCTCCAGGGAGGCGGCGATGGCGGGCAGCGCGCTCTCGTCCCCCGCGAACAGGTGCCAGCCGGCCTCGGGGTCGGGCGCGTACGCGCCGCCGGGGCCGAAGAAGTGGAGCTCGTCGCCCGGCCGGGCCCGGTCGGCCCACGGCCCGGCCAGGCCGCTGTCGCCGTGGACGACGAAGTCGATCGTGAGCTCGCCCGCGTCGGCGTCCCAGTGGCGGACGGTGTAGGTGCGGGTGGTGGGCCACTGCTCGCGGGGCAGGTCGCGGCGGATCGCCTCCACGTCGAACGGCCGGGGGTAGCTCACCCCGGCGGGGGCGAACAGCAGCTTGACGTAGTGGTCGGTGTACTCGTCCGCGCGGAAACCGGCGAGCCCCTCGCCGCCGAGCACCACCCGGATCATGTGGGGGGTGAGCCGCTCCACCCGCCGGACCAGGCCGCTCCTCACCTTCGGTGTGCGGCGCTCGCCTCTGTCTTCTGCCATATGTCACTCCGTGTGGTCTAAGTTAGGTAAGCCTAACTCGTACCATACGTCACCTGAGGGCGGCCACGGCCCTCACCGCCTGGTCCACCTGCTCCGGGGTGGTGACGATCCCGGTACCGAAGCGCAGGTAGACGTCCTGGTACGGGGTGGCGCTGGTGATGATCCGGTGGTCCCGGCGGAGCCTGCCCACCGCGGTGGGGGCGTCCATGCCGTCGACCACGCAGCAGACCAGCCCGGCCGACAGCTCGGCGGAGACCGGGGTGATCAGCCGTACGTTGGGCAGTTTCGCGAGCCCCTCCTTGAGCCGGGTGGCCTGCTCGGTGATCCTGGCCGCGACCCGCTCCTTGCCGATCGCCCGGTGGAAGGCGAACGCCTCGCCCAGCGCCCAGCGGTGCTCGAAGCTGTGGTAGCCGCCGGGGGTGTGCAGGAGCCCGCCGGGGCCGTACGGCTCGTCGCCGGTGCCCGGGTCGACGGTCACGCTGGAGAAGCTCGCGATCACCGGCAGCAGCGCCCGCCAGGCCTCGCCCCTGCCCCACAGGATGCCGGTGCCCCGGGGGCCGAACAGCCACTTGTGGGTGCCGCTGGCCAGGAAGTCGCAGCCCAGCTCCTCCACCCCGTCGGCCATCGCGCCGAAGCCGTGCACCCCGTCCACGCACAGCAGCGCCCGGTCTTTTGCGTCCCTGGAGCGGTTGGCCTCGGCGACCATGTCGGCGATCGCCCTGACCGGCATCCGCACCCCGGTGCCCGAGTGCACCCAGGTGATCGCCACCACCCGGGTCCTCGGTGTGAGCGCGGCCTTCAGCCGGGAGACGATCTCGTCGGCGGAGGCCCTGGCCGGGTCGTCGTACAGGCTCACCCTGCGGACCTCGGCGCCGGTCCTGGCGGCGAGCAGCCGCAGGCTCTCGTGGGTGGCGAAGAAGTCGTGCTCGGTGGTGAGCACGTCCTGGCCGGGCAGCAGCCGCATGCCGCCGTAGAGCAGGCCCAGGCCCATCGTGGTGCTGTCGGTGAGGGCGACGTCGGGGGCGTCGGCGCCCAGGTAGGCCGCGGCGGCCTCGCGTACCGCCCCCTCCCTGTTCTCGCCGTGCAGGTAGGCGTCGGTGTCGGTGTCGAGGCCGCGCCGGTGCTCCTCGATCGCCCGGCGCACCTGGGCCGGGTGGGAGGCGAGGACGTAGGCGGCGAACTGCGCGTAGGAGGGGTCGAGCGGGAACTGGGCCCGCACCGACTCCCAGCTGGCGGGGTCGAACGGCGGAGGTCGCGAGGGAGCCGGCGCGGAGGGGGTCTCGCCGGGGGTGCAGCCGGACAGCGCGGCCCCGGCTCCGGCCAGGAGTCCCGCGCCGAGCAGCCCGCGCCGCCCGACCCGAGGTCCGCGATCGTCCATTCGTGCCCTCGCCGCCCCTCGCCGTCATCCCGCCCCCTGTGCCCTTCCTACCGTGATCATGCGCGCCTGCCAAGGGGTACGGGGCGGGTGCGGCGAATCTACGAATCTACAACGTAAAGGCGTCGGCGCCGGGTGAGAGAAAGGACCGTTCCTTCGACGCGCGAAGAGGGACTCAGCGCTGCATGGCGGCGACCTGGCGGATCAGGTCGGAGACCCGGACGATGCCCATGCAGCGCCCCACCTCGTCGGTGACGACCAGGTCGTCGTAGACGCGCTCGGCGTCGCGGCCCGCGACCTGCATGGCCGCTATGGCGGGGGTGGTCTTGGGCACCGTGCGCACGGGGTCGGCCAGCCGCGCGGCGGCCTTCTTGCCGTGCAGGGCGTGACCGAAGCGCCCGGCGATCGACAGCAGGAAGCGGCTGCGGTCGAGGCTGCCCCTGGGACGCTGGTACTCGTCGACGAGGATCACGCTGGTGATGGACGGCTCGCTGCCGAAGGCGTCGATCACGGCCTCGGCGGTGGCCTCGTAGGGGAGGGTCACCGCGGGCAGCAGGAACTCGTGGACGCGCGGGCCGAGCATGAGCCGCGAGGGTTCCTGCTCGACGACCGGGAGCGGCACGTGCACCCGTCCCGACGGGCCGGGGATGAGCAGGGGGCCCTGGGCCAGCCGCACCCCCCAGCCGCGGATCGCGGCGAGCTGCGCCTCGTCCCGCACTCCTGGGGCCAGCACGTGCGCCCCCGTTCCCCGCGCGAGCCGCGCCAGGCCCTCGCCGACCGCGGCGCGGCGCGGGTCGTGGGGCACCTGGGCGATCAGTTCCGGTGAGATCACCACCAGGTACGGCGCCGCGTCGGCGATCAGGTCCAGCGGGACGTGCCCGGTGCCCAGGTCGCCGACCGCGATGAGGTAGCCGATGGCGCGCAGCCCCTCCAGGCCGGTGAGCAGGGAGCGGCGCTCGAACTGGCCGAAGTCGCCCCGTACGGTGAGGATCACCTCGCCGGGGCGCCGGCCCGAGGCGCGCAGGGCCTCGTGCAGCGGGGCGAGCGCGGCCGAGCCGCCGATCACCGCGGCCGTCGGCAGGGTGAGCACCAGGGGGAGCAGGACCTCGCTCGCGGCGACGTCGCGTACCGTCTGGGCGGTGGAGGAGATGTTCCCGCGGCCCTCGCCGTTCGCCTGGAAGGCGATGACGCCCCCGGTGTCGAGGTCGACGACAGGCGTGACACCCGTGCCCGCCGCGGAGACCTGCGGGATGGTTCGCGCTCTGGTCGTCACATTCCGAGCATGGGGCATTCTCTACCGTCACAGAAGTAACGCACTGTGATGTTCACCCATATTTCGCCGTTCGTTGGACTTGACCAGCGAGATCGTGTGTCGGGCGAGGTCAGCCGGTAGTGTCGCGTTCCATGACGTCGCGACCGGCCAAGGGGGGAGGCCGCTGGGTCTCCGTGGCGCCCGAGCGCCTGAACCGCTGGATCGACGGCTTCGTCGACCGGCACGGCCCGCCCGACGTGACGGCCTCGGACTCCGTCGTACGACTGGAGGGGGCCGACGGCGCGGTCGCCGAGTGCCAGGTGCCGTTCCCGCCGCTGGTCTCCTCGGGGGGCGGCCCGATGGCGCGCCTGGTCACCCACGTGCGCACCGAGCGCAGGATCGGCGTGCTGCTGGTACGGCTGGGCGGCCACGCGGCGGGGATCTTCCAGGGGGAGGAACTGATCTCCTCCAAGGTGGGCTCGCGGCAGGTCCACGGGCGCAGCGCGGCGGGCGGCTGGTCGCAGCGGCGCTTCGCCCGGCGCAGGGAGAAGCAGGTGGACCAGGCGCACGAGGCGGCGGCCGAGGTGGCGCTGCGGATCCTCGTCCCGCGCGTGGGCGAGCTGGAGGCGGTCGTGCTGGGCGGCGACCGGCGCGCGGTCGACGCGCTGCGGCCCGACCGCAGGCTCGCGCCGCTCTTCGCGCTGGAGACGGAGCCCTTCCTGACCGTTCCCGACCCCCGGCTGGTGATCCTCAAGGACACCCCCGCCCAGTTCCGCGCGATCCGCATCAGGGTGAGCGATCCCGGCTGAGCGGGCGCGGGAACGACCTGGGGGGCCGGGAACCGCGTGGCAGGGTCCGGACGGGTGGGTTCCGGGCGAGCGATCCCGGCTGAGCGGGCACTGAGCGGGGCCCGCGGTTCGCGGGTGGGCGCGGCCCGGGGGAGCGGTGCCCGGGGCTTGGGCCTGAGGGAACCCTGAGGGAACAGGGCCCGGGAAAGCGGGGCTCGTTCAAAACGTGGAGAAGCCGCTCGGTGTCGCGCCGTACACTGATCGGTATGCGCACTCCCGATTGACCGTCGTCCCGATGAAGGCGAGACGGCCGAGCCGAGAGCCGGGAGACACAGGGCGCGGCGGGTTCGGCCACAGTGAAGTGAGCCTGTGTATTTCCTGCTGGGAGTGTTCTCCAACCATGATCGTAGCTTCTGACATCGAACTGCGGGCCGGGGCCCGGTTGCTCATCGAGGGCGCGTCCTTCCGGGTGAACCCCGGCGACAAGATCGGGCTCGTCGGCCGCAACGGGGCCGGGAAGACCACGCTGACCCGCGTGCTCGCGGGAGAGGGGTCGGCCGCCTCGGGCACGGTCTCCATCAGCGGCGAGGTCGGCTACCTGCCGCAGGACCCCCGCACCGGCGACCTGCACGTGCTCGCCCGTGACCGCATCCTGTCGGCCAGGGGGCTCGACCAGGTGCTGCGCGAGCTGCGCGAGGCCGAGGCCGGGATGTCCTCGGCCGACGACCGCACGAGAGACCGCGCGGTCCGCGCCTACGGGCGCCTGGAGGACCGGCTGCACGTCCTGGGCGGGTACGCCGCCGAGTCGGAGGCCGCCTCCATCGCCTCCAGCCTGGGACTGCCCGACCGGGTGCTCGGCCAGCCGCTGGAGACCCTCTCCGGAGGGCAGCGCAGGCGGGTGGAGCTGGCCCGGATCCTCTTCAGCGGGGCGGAGACTCTCCTTCTTGACGAGCCGACAAACCACCTAGATGCGGACTCAATCGGGTGGCTTCGTGATTTTTTACGATCTCACCAGGGCGGCTTGATCATTATTAGCCACGACGTCACGCTTCTTGAAGCGACGGTAAACCGCGTCCTGCACCTCGACGCCAACCGTGCGGTGATCGACACCTACAACGTCGGGTGGAAGGCCTACCTGGCCCAGCGGGAGACCGACGAGAAGCGCAGGAGGCGCGAGCGCGCCAACGCCGAGAAGCAGGCCTCGGCCCTGATGTCGCAGGCCGACAAGATGCGCGCCAAGGCCACCAAGGCCAAGGCCGCCCAGGACATGCAGCGCCGCGCCGAGCGCCTGCTGTCCGGCCTGGAGGTGGAGCGGCGCAGCGACAAGGTCGCCAAGCTGCGCTTCCCCCAGCCCGCCCCGTGCGGGCGCACCCCGATCATGGCGGAGGGGCTGTCGAAGTCGTACGGCTCCCTGGAGGTCTTCACCGACGTCGACGCCGCGGTCGACAGGGGGAGCAGGGTCGTCATCCTGGGCCTGAACGGCGCGGGGAAGACCACTCTGCTGCGCATCCTCGGCGGCATCGAGGAGCCCGACACCGGCGCGGTCAAGCCGGGACACGGCCTCAAGCTCGGCTACTACGCGCAGGAGCACGAGACGATCGACCCCGAACGCACGGTGCTGGAGAACATGCGCTCGGCCGGGGGAGAGCTTCCCGACGTGGAGCTGCGCAAGGTCCTGGGCTCGTTCCTGTTCACCGGCGACGACGTGGACAAGCCCGCGGGCGTGCTGTCGGGCGGGGAGAAGACGCGGCTGGCCCTGGCCACGCTGGTGCTGTCGGCGGCCAACGTCCTCCTCCTGGACGAGCCCACGAACAACCTCGACCCGGCGAGCAGGGAGCAGGTTCTTTCGGCGCTAACGTCCTATTCTGGGGCGATTGTGCTTGTCACGCATGATGAGGGTGCTGTAGAGGCGCTACGACCCGATAGGGTGATCTTGCTGCCTGACGGAGTTGAAGACGCGTGGAGCGACGAATTTTCCGATCTTGTGGCACTTGCCTGATCTTAATTTGAGCGGGTACGGATCTTTTCCCGTGGAGTAGGTAGCCGATCTCGCTGAAATGACTGATCATGGCGTGTGTAACGCTGCGGAAGTCTGGCACTACAGGAGGTACTCGTGGCCGAGACTCTGAAGAAGGGCACCCGGGTTACCGGGGCCGATCGTGAAAAACTGGCCTCCGATCTCAAGAAGCGCTACAGCGCGGGTGAGAGCATCCGCGCCCTGGCCGCTTCGACCGGCAGGTCGTACGGGTTCATCCACCGCATCCTGAGCGAGTCCGGCGTGACTCTGCGCGGGCGCGGCGGCGCCACCCGAGGCAAGTCCAAGCGCTGACCCCGCCTCGGAACGCGCGACCGCAGCCGCTCGTCCCCCACTCTGAAGCCGTCCCCGCCCGAACCTGTAGAACCTCATTCTGGAGAGTCGATAGGCTCGGGCGAGGCGGACACCGAGAGTGGGAGAACAGACGATGGCGGAAGTGGCGTTCGGGGGGAGTGCGGAGGAGATCTCTCTCAAGGAGGTCGGTCTGCGCTACGAGGTGGACGGCGAGATCGCGACGATCACGCTGGACCGTCCGGAGAAGCGGAACGCCCAGACGTTCGCTACCTGGTCGGCTCTGGCTCATATCGGTGACGGCCTGCCGCAGCAGGTGAGGGTCGTCGTGATCAGGGGTGAGGGGCCGTCCTTCTCGGCTGGGATCGATCTGAGGATGTTCACCCCGGAGGGGGTTCCAGGGCAGGGGTCGTTCGCGTCCTCCGCGACACTCGACCAGGCGGACTTCGCCGGGCGGGTGGCGCGGGCCCAGCGGGGCTTTCTCTGGCTGAGGCGTCCCGACATCGTCTCCGTGGCGGCCGTTCAGGGCCACGCGGTCGGTGCGGGATTCCAGCTGGCGCTCGCCTGTGACCTGCGGGTCCTGGCGGACGACGCCAAACTGTGCATGAAGGAGCCGGCCCTCGGGCTGGTTCCCGACCTGACCGGCACCAAGCCGCTGGTCGACCTGGTGGGCCTGTCCAGGGCCATCGAGATCTGCCTGACCGCCCGCGTCGTGGGGGCGCAGGAGGCGGCGCGGATCGGCCTGGCCGAGCTGGTCGTCGCGCCGGAGGAGCTGACGCAGGCCGTACGCGACCTGACCGACGCGCTGCTGGCGACCAACCGCGACGCCGCGACGGCGACCAAGCGGCTGCTTCAGGGTGCTTCGGGGCGCACGCTGGAGGAGCAGTGCGCGGCCGAGGCACACGAGCAGGCGGGGCGCGTCAAGGCGCTCTTCGGGTAGGCCGCCCTGCTCGTGGCCCATGGCTCGGGGTTTGGGTAGGCCGCCCTGCTCGGGGAGGGGCGTCCGGTGGCCCGTCCGGGTGCCGTTCGCCCGGTGCCGATGTTGTTCGCCCGAAGCTGACAGGGGAATCAACGTGCCTCTCCCGATGCTCGCATCGGGAGAGGAGGCCGTATGGCGATGATGGGCGGGGGCCTCGGCCCCCAGGCGATGATGTCGTTCCGGCGCGACAGGTCGGTGACCAAGAAGCGGCTCGCGCCGGGCACCGTCAGGCGCGTCGCCCGCTACGCCCGGCCCTTCGCGCGCCACATCGCCGCCTTCCTCGCCCTGGTCGTGGTCAGCTCGGTCGTCGTGATCGCCAACCCGCTGCTGATGAAGGCGATCATCGACGACGGCGTCATCGCCAAGCGGCAGGAGGTGGTGGTCGCCCTCGCGCTGGTCATCGCGGGGCTGGCGGTCGTCGACGGGGCGCTCACCCTGGTCCAGCGCTGGTTCTCCTCGCGGATCGGCGAGGGCCTCATCTACAACCTGCGCACCGAGGTCTTCGACCACGTCCAGCGCATGCCGGTGGCCTTCTTCACCCGCACCCAGACCGGCGCCCTGATCTCCCGGCTCAACACCGACGTCATCGGCGCCCAGCGCGCCCTGACCAGCACCCTGTCGTCGGTCGTGGCCAACGTGGTCATGCTGGTGCTGGTCCTCGGCGCCATGCTGGTGCTCTCGTGGCAGATCACGATCGTCGCCCTCGTGCTGTTGCCGATCTTCATCCTCCCCGCGAAGTGGGTCGGCGGGAAGATGTCCGGGCTCACCCGCGAGCAGATGGAGCTCGACGCCGAGATGAGCACCATGATGACCGAGCGGTTCAACGTCGCCGGGGCCATGGTCGCCAAGCTGTACGGCCGCCCGGCCGACGAGAACACCGCCTTCGGCGAGAAGGCGGGGCGGGTGCGCGACGTCGGCGTCACCGTCGGCATGTACGGGACGGTCTTCCGCGTCGCGCTCGGCCTGGTCGCGGCGCTGGCCACCGCCCTGGTCTACGGCGTGGGCGGCGTGCTGGCCGTCTCCGACGTCTTCGAGCTCGGCACCCTGGTGGCGCTCGCGGCCCTCCTGATGCGCCTGTACGGCCCGCTGACGAGCCTGTCGAACGTGCACGTGGACGTGATGACCGCGCTGGTGAGCTTCGACCGGGTCTTCGAGGTCCTCGACCTGAAGCCCATGATCGCCGAGAGGCCGGACGCCAGGCCCGTTCCCGGCGGCCCGGTCTCCGTGGAGTTCGACGACGTCCGGTTCAGATACCCCTCGGCCTCGGAGGTCTCGCTCGCCTCGCTGGAGGCGGTGGCCCGCCCCGACACCGGGCCCGGCCACGAGGTGCTGCGCGGCGTGACCTTCACCGCCCGCCCCGGTGAGATGGTCGCCCTGGTCGGCCCCTCGGGCGCGGGCAAGACCACCATCACCGGCCTGGTCTCCCGGCTCTACGACGCCGGCGAGGGCGCGGTCCGCGTCAACGGCCTGGACGTGCGCGACGCCACCCTGGCCTCCCTGCGCGACACCGTGGGCGTCGTCACGCAGGACGCCCACCTGTTCCACGACACCATCGGGGCCAACCTCCGCTACGCCAGGCCGGGGGCCACCGACGAGGAGATCTGGGACGCCCTGCGGGCCGCCCAGATCTCCGACCTGGTCCTCGACCTCCCCGAGGGCCTGGAGACCGTGGTTGGAGACCGGGGCCACCGGCTGTCCGGCGGGGAGAAGCAGCGGCTGGCCCTGGCGAGGCTGCTGCTCAAGGCGCCCCGCGTGGTCGTCCTCGACGAGGCCACCGCGCACCTCGACTCCGAGTCCGAGGCCGCCGTCCAGCAGGCGCTGAAGATCGCGCTGGCCGGGCGCACCTCGCTGGTCATCGCCCACCGGCTCTCCACGGTCCGCGAGGCCGACCAGATCCTGGTGATCCAGGACGGCCGGGTGGTCGAGCGGGGCCGCCACGAGGAGCTGCTGGCCATGGGGGCGGTCTACGCCGAGCTCTACCGGACCCAGTTCAGCCAGACCTCGTAACGCCCCCGGGCCGACAAGTGGATCTTCCGGTCCCAATGGTGTTAGATCATGGGGAAGTGGACGACCGGCTGAGACGCGACGACCTGACCGACGACGAGTGGGGGCGGCTGGCGCCGTTGCTGCCCGCTCACGCCCGGCGGGGGAACCGGTGGGCCGATCACCGCACGATCATCGACGGGGTGTTCTTCCGCACCAGGAGCGGCTGTCCCTGGCGGAAGCTGCCGGATACGTACGGCAACTGGAAGACGGTCTACAACCGGCACCGCCGCTGGTCCTCGGACGGCACCTGGGAGACGATCCTGGGCGAGCTGCGAGGCGGCTCCGGCGACGGAGGGAATCCCGGCCCCGCGGCGGGCCCGCCGGGGGACATCCGGCCCGGCGCGCTGTTCGAGGTCGCGAACTGGTGACCGAACCCGCGCGGACCGGCGGTCAGGGTGACGGGGCGTAGCCCAGGCGGGCGAGTTCCTCGCGGGCGACCTTGGCCACCAGCTCGGCGTCCTGCCCGCGCAGGCGCGTGCGCCAGACGCCCACCTTGGGGACGTTCCTGCCCAGCAGGGCGATCTTGGGGACCCGCGTCTCCAGGAAGCGGGAGAGCCCGTCCAGGGACTCTGCGGGGGAGGAGACCAGGTCCTCGTAGCGCAGGGTCAGCAACTGCTCGCGGGGCAGCTCCTGGTGCAGCGAGGCCGACAGCCGCACCGCGCTGCGCCAGCGCAGCGCGCACTTGCCCGCCGTGGGCATCGCCTTCCAGCGCTCGCGGTGCTCGCCGGAGTTGACGCCGAGGAACGGGTTGGGAAACTCCGTCTCGTCGCTCAGCATGGCCGGCTTGAACCACGTCAGGGACGCGGGGTCGGCCAGCATGTCGGCGGCCACGTCGCGGCCGTCCCTGATGAGCTGGACGAAGCGGGCGTCGGGGAAGGCCTGCAGCAGCACCGAGGCGCTGTAGAGCAGGTCGGGGCTGGCGTCGCCGAAGCGGGTCACCGAGCCCGACGCCACGCAGGGCCCGGCCCCGGTCACGCCGCCCGCCTCCCGGCACGGGGCCGGGCACTCCTCGCAGGCGCCGGGGACGATCTGCCAGGACTCGGCCATGGCGTCGCGGAGCACGCGGGTCGCGCCCATGCCCCGTCCCGCGATCGAGGGCCGCCGGGCGAAGGCGTAGACGACGTGCGCCACCGCCGCCCGCCCCATGGTGACGTGGAATCCGGGGGAGCGTTTCAGGGCGCGGGCCAGCAGATCCGCGCCGGAGTGCGGGGCGGCGAGCACGAACACCGGCCTGCGGACCTTGATGCCGTTGACCACCAGGATGTGGGGCGGAGGTCGCATATGAAAGCCCAGTGTGGCACCGTTTGCGGAGTGAACGAACCGGCCGCCGGGATACCGGTCCCGCCTCCGCCGCGCCCGGGCGACACGGTGGCGGTGGTCGCCCCGTCCGGACCTCCCGATTCCGAGCGGCTGGCGCGCGGCATCCGCGTCCTGGAGGGGCTCGGGCTGAAGGTCGTCGTCGGCGCCCACGTCCTCGACAGGGATCGCTACCTGGCGGGCCCGGACGCCGCCCGCGCGTCCGATCTGCAGGACGCCTGGTGCGACCCCGCGGTGAGCGCGGTGTTCTGCGCCCGTGGCGGCTACGGCGCCACCCGCCTCCTCGGCCACCTCGACTGGGACGCCATGCGGGCCGCCGGGCCCAAGGCGCTGGTCGGCTCCAGCGACATCACGGCCCTGCACAGCGCGTTCGCCGTGGAGCTGGGCGTCGCCTCCTGGTTCGGGCCGATGCCGGCCTGCTCCACGATCAGCGATCCCGAGGGGCCCGAGCCGCGCACCTTCGAGAACTTCGGGGCCGCCCTCACCGGGGCCCCGCCGACGATCACCGGCGACCGGGTGATCGTTCCCGGCGAGGTCACCGCGCCGGTCACCGGCGGTAACCTCAGCCTGCTGGCCGCGCTCTGCGGCACGCCGTACGCGCTGTCGGCGCGGGGCCGGATCGTCCTGCTGGAGGACGTCACCGAGGCGCCGTACCGGATCGACAGGATGATCACCCAGCTGCTGCAGGCGGGGGCGCTCGACGGGGCCGCCGGGTTCGTCCTGGGGTCCTGGGTCGGCTGCGGCGACCCGTACCCGGTGCTGGAGGAGCTGCTCGCGCCGCTCGGCGTGCCGGTCGTCGCGGGGCTTCCGATAGGGCATGGAAAGCCACAGTTTTCTGTATTGCTCGGGGCACTTGGTGCTATTGATGCAAAATCGTGCTCTCTGGCCTACTCAACAGGGGGCGCCGACCAGGCACTCTGGGTGCGAACCTAGGAGGAAACCGGCAGAGGGGGCGCACGCGTGAGATTGTTCCGGCGACACCGTGACCGGCGGACCGAGACGCCGCCGCGTCCGGTCGAAGAGGTCGATCTCGACTCCCTGCTCGCCCTGGTCGCCGACAATCTGGGCTACGCCTGCGCCTTCGATCCCGGCGGCGCGGCCCTGACGCTCACCGGCCCGCGCCGGGTCGTGGTGCGGCTCGCCGGGCTGCGCGCCGAGGCGCTGCGGCGCTCCCGCGAGGACTGGCCCGTGCTCGTCTCCGAGCACCTGTCCCACACCCTGGCCACGGCGGACGAGCCGTTCGACGCCTGCGAGCTGGAGCAGGTACGCCCGATGCTGCGGACCCGCATCCAGCTGGAGGACGACCTCGACCCGGCCCGCGTGGTCGGGCGCCACCTCACCGCCGACCTGGTCGAGGTGCTCGCCGTCGGCGACGCCGCCACCGGGCGCCCGGTCCGCCCCGAGGAGGTCGGCTGCTGGCCGATCACCGCGGGCCAGGCCCTCGACCTGGCCCTGGAGAACACCCACCGGGAGGAGCGGCTCTCGGTCACCGAGGGTGACCTCGGCGGCGTGGCGGTCCGCAGGCTGACCGGCCCCACCGAGGGGGCCGCCGCCCACCTGCGCAGGCTGGGCGACTACCTGCCGGTCCCCTCCGACGGGGTCCTCGTCGCCCTGCCCGACCCGGCGACGCTGATCGTCCACCCGGTCGAGAGCATCGGCGTGGTGCGCGCGATCGAGCGGCTGCGGCTGTTCGCCCAGCGGGAGTTCGACAAGCGCGCCGGTGCCCTCAGCCCGCAGGTCTACTGGTGGCACGGCGGCCGCCTCTCCCTGATCAGGGCCGACCTGGTCAGCCAGGACGGGCAGACCCGGCTGGTGGTCGCGCCCCCGCCGGACTTCGCCCGGGTCCTCGCCGCCCTGGCCCTCCGCCCCGACGGCGCCACCGGCGGCTGACCCGCTTTCCCGCCCGCCCGTACGGCTTCCTCGTACGGCTTCGCAGGGCGGAGTCACGAGCCGTGGAGACGGCACCGGCGCGGGCGCGAGATGATGAGGACGTTCCCGCGCCCGTCCCGGCGATCGCCGACGTCCAGGGTCCTGGACCGGTCCCGGCGCTTCGGCCCGTGCCCCGGCCGCGGTCGCCGGATGCGGGATGATGGGTCCTGATCTACGAGGAGTGGACATGGCGCAGTGGTGCCTCGGTGTCGATCTGGGGACGAGTTTCTCCGCCGGGGTGATGGCGGCGGAAGGGCGCTTCGACGTCCTGGAGGTCGAGGGGGAGCGGCGCATCCCCTCAGCCGTCATGCTGGACGAGCGGGGCGAGCTCGTGGCGGGCAGGATCGCCCAGCGGGGCATCGCGATCAGCCCCGAGCGTGTCGAGCGCAACCCCAAGCGCTACGTCGGCCGGGGCCGGATGCTGCTCGGCGGCGTCCCGGTGGACGTGGCCGACGCCCTGGCGGCGCTGCTGGAGCTGTTCGTCAGCGAGGGGCGGCGGCGCTTCGACGGCGCCGACCCCGACTGCATCGCGCTCACCCATCCGGTGGCCTGGGGCGCCGACCGCAAGGCGGTGCTGCTGGCGGCGGCGCGGAAGGTCGTCAGCGGGGTGCGGATCGCGCTCATCGACGAGCCCGTGGCCTCGGCCCGCTACTACGCCTCCGCGGGGCGGGCGCCCGGCGGCGGCTCGCGGCTCGCCGTCTACGACCTCGGCGGCGGCACGTTCGACGCGGCCGTGCTCACCGTGGACGGCGGCGACTTCGCGGTCGTCGGCGAGCCGGGGGGCAGCGACGAGATCGGCGGCGAGGGGTTCGACGAGCAGGTCTTCGCCTTCCTCGGCGCCCAGATCGAGCGGCTCGACGCCGACTGGTGGCTGCAGGTGACCACCAACCCCGAGCGCCGCTACGTCAGCTACGCCGCCGACCTGCTCAAGATGGCCAGGGAGGCCAAGGAGACGCTGTCGAAGTTCGACACCTCCTCCCACTACGTGGTGGGCATCAACGAGGACGTCCACATCACCAGGGCCGACCTGGAGGACCTCATCGGCGAGGAGATCGTCAGGACGGTCGACATCCTGGACGAGACGATCCGGGGCGCGGGGGTCGGGCCGGACGATCTGGCCGCGGTGTTCATGACCGGCGGGCCCAGCAGGATGCCGCTGGTCCAGAAGGCCGTACGCGAGCGCTTCGGCGAGCGGGTCAGGACCTACGACGACCCGAAGATCGTGGTCGCCTACGGCGCCGCGCAGCTGGCCTGGAAGCTCAAGGTCGAGCACCGCGAGCCCGGCCGGGGAACCGGCCCCGCCACCGGCGGCCACCCGGTGCCCACCGGTGTTCCCGGTGCTCCTGGTGTTCCCGGCACCGGGCAGGTCTCCGGTCCCGGGCAGCGGGCCTTCACCGGCCCGGCGACGGACTCCCCGCTCCCGGCGGGCGGCCCGGCCGGGGGACACCGGCCGCCCGGCGCGCCGATCGCGGGCCCGCTCGCCGGTCCGGCCGCGGGCCCGGTGGCGGGTCCGGTGGCCGGTCCGAGCGCGGGTCCGGCGGCGGGCCCGGCCACGGGGCAGCGGGCCTTCACCGGTCCGGCGGGCGGCGCCACCGGGGACCACCGGGTGCTCAGCGGTCCCGAGGACGGCGCCACCGGCGGCCACCGGACCCCCACCGGCCCGCCAGGAGGCCCAGGAGGCCCAGGGGGCTCAGGAGGAGGTGCCGGAGGCGCGGCGGGCGGGCCCACGGTCCAGGGGATCGAGAAGGTCATGGACGCCGTGCTGGAGGCGCGGGCCGAGGCGGGCCGGGTCTTCGTCCACCAGGCCTTCGACAACGGCCACTTCCTGCGCAGGCTCGACGGCGTCGGGGGCCGCCACGACCGGGAGCTCCGCTTCGGCAGGCTCGTGGAGTGGGCCGCGTCCGGGGAGGGCGTCGTGGCCGTGGAGCAGGTGGGGCCCGCGCAGGTGCTGGTCCGCACCCTCACCCCCGACCTGGCCATCCGGGCCACCCACCCGATGCAGATGTGGGGCGACCCGACGGTGATCGCCCACGGCCGTACGGCGTGGGTGTTCTTCCACTCCCGGCAGGCCGTCCCGGTCGACACCACGATGGGCCTGCCCTGGGGCGAGACCGGCCAGCTGGCCATGATCGAGCTCGACCTGGCCGGGACCTTCGCCTTCCAGGCCCCCCAGCCGCGCGAGCTGGGCCCCCACGCCCAGTGGTTCCTCAACGAGGACAACAGGCTGCGCCGGCTGCTCGACCAGGAGGCCCCCGGCGGCACCGAGCCCTCGCCCTCGGTGGGCGCGCCGGGCTGCACGGTGGTGCTCGGGCAGTTCAGCAGCAACAAGCCGATGTTCCAGAACCGGCACCAGGACTTCCGGCCGTGGCAGGTGCTGTGCCTGGTCGACCCAGGCGGCGTCGTGCGCCCGACGGTGCGCGAGCCGGGGCGCGGCTGGCTGCACCAGGTGGTCCTGCACCGGGGCAGGTGGTTCACCTCCGGCTCGGCGGGGCTGGAGGCGGGCACCGCGGACGGCGGGACCAGGCTGGTCATGCCGCGCCCCCGGGGCGGCGCGCTGCGCTGGTTCCCGGCGGGCGGCCAGATCTACGCGGTCGGCGTCGACCAGGTGAGCCCGGCCAGGGGCTGGTCGGTCGGGATCTTCGACCAGCGCTCCCAGACACTGGAGTTCCTGATGGGCAAGCAGTCGGCGACGCTGGCCGGTCACCTCACCTCGCGGCACCGCTGGGAGCGCCCCAGGTTCGTCGCCGACGGCGACTCGATGTGGATGACCATGCGGGACGCGGGCCGCAGCAGGCTGCTGCACGTCACCCCCGGCGGGGCGCGGGAGGTGCACCGCACGCCGGGGACGTTCGAGCCGGTCGCCCGGGTGTCCGGCGGCCTGCTCTGCCTGCACCGCCCCGCCGACGCGAACGGCACCGCCCGCGACCAGCCCGCCACCCTGGTGCACCTGCCGCTCTGACCGTTCACGGCCCCCGCCAAGGGCGGCGGGGGCACCACGGCACCGCAGCCCCACGGGCGCGTCGCCGCTCCGGCCCGGTCTTCGTGACCCGCCGGAGCGATTCCGGCCCGGCTTTCGTCACCCGCTGGAGCGACGGCCGACGATGACCGGCCATGACCGCGCGGCCGGCCGCCACGGGCCGGAGGTGTCAGGTCAGGTCAGGTCGTCGCGGCGGATGCCGGTCGTTCCGCGCCCAGGGCGGCGACCGCGGCCGCCAGCTCCTTGCGGAGCTCCTGGCCCCGGGTGGTGAGGGTGCCGATCGCGGCGATGCGGTCCTCGCCGGACTTGCGGGCCTTGAGGCGGTCGGCGGCCGAGCGGGCGGAGGCGGACTTCAGCTCGGCCCGCCTGGTCTCCAGCTCCCTGCGGCGTCGCGCCAGGCTGTCGTCGGCGGCCTGCTCGACGCCCACCCGCCAGGTCGCCACCATCCGCTCCAGGTCGAGCGTCATCTCCCTGGCGACCACCGAGAACTGGTCGCGCAGCGCCCCCCGGATCGCCGCCTGGCTGCGCTGCACCTTCTCCATCGAGCGGCGTCCCATGAAGATGGCCGCCCCGATGGCCGGGGCGACCAGGATGAAGCCCACCGGGCCGAGCAGGGCCGTGGCGAAGCCGCCCAGGGACAGACCGATCGAGGCCGAGGGCAGCACGTCCCTGATCAGGTCCACGCCGCCCGGGTCGTCCGCGGCCATGTCACCCTTCACCTGGACCTGCGTCAGGTTGGGCATCGCGCGGCCGTCGGTGGCCAGGTCGACCGGGTCGAGGCCGAGGTCGCGGGCGAAGGCGTCCAGCGTGGTCCTGGCCAGCTTCTCCACGTCGTAGACGATCTGCGACCAGGCCGCCTCCAGGGAGCGCTGCACGCTCTCCGGCAGCTCCGCCATGTACTGGTCGAGCTGGGCCTGCTTCTTCAGCGTGGCGATCGTGTTCTCGTACGGCTGGCGGATCTCCGACACCCGCGCCGCCACGATGCCCGCCACCTCGCGCCCGAGGAAGGTGTTGGCCACCGCGCCCGCCCTGCGGCGGCCCGCGAGCTCGGCGAGCTCCGCCAGGCCGGCGTCCACCTCGGCCAGCCGGGCGGTGACGTCGCCCTCGTCGTCGGAGCCCACGGCGACGTCGTCCTTCGCGCCGGTGGCCAGCGAGCCCAGCACCGACAGCGCGGCGGCGACCACCGTGGCGCCCCGCGCGGAGTCCCGGCCCTCGGCGAAGCCGCGCAGGTGCCGCTCCAGCACGTCCATGCCGCTGCGCGCCCGCAGGGTGTCGGCGCGCTCGGTGCGTCCCTCGCGCCGCTTGACCTCGGCGGCCTCGGCGAGCTTGGCGCTCACCGGGATCCACGGCGCCTCCAGCAGCGGGGCCAGCGTCGCCGCCCTGCCGGGGCTCGCCGCGATCGCCTCGGTGACGAAGGTCCGCAGGCGGGCCCTGTTCTCCTCCTGCAGGGCGCGCCAGTTGGCCGAGTCCTCCACCTTCGTCAGGACGAACGCGATCGCCTGGACCCGTTCGGCGGCCTCGGCGAGGAACTCCAGCTCGTGCCTGAGCACCGGCTGGTCCTGGGCGCTGAGCGTGAACAGCAGCGCGTCGGCCCGCTGCAGCATGGCCACCGTCACCTGCCGGTGGCCGACCGTCAGGCTGTCCACGCCGGGGGTGTCGAGCAGCCGCAGGCCGTCGAGCAGGGGGTTGTCGAGGGTGATGTCCACGCTCACGACGTCGCGGCGCTTGCCCGCGTCGCCGCGCATCGAGGCGTAGTCGGGGATCGACTCGACGGTGATCGGCGTCTGGACCGGCCCCGCGTCGGTGCTCCGGTGTACGACGGCGGCGAGCCGGGGGCCGCGCCGCAGCGACAGGAAGCAGTTGGTGGCGACGTCGGCGTCGACGGGGAGCAGGTCGGGGTGGGCCACCAGCGTGTTGAGCAGCCGGCTCTTGCCGCGCTTCTGCGCCCCGGCGACCACGATGTCGGTGCACTCGTCCTTCCAGCGGCCCGCGCACGCGGCCAGCACCTCCGCCAGGTCCTTCCTGCCGCACTGCCCGGCCAGCGCGTGGACCTCGTTGGCGTAGCGCAGCAACCTGGCCACGGGGCCGGTCGGGTCGGGGGTCGTCATGAGCCTTTTCTCCTGTCGGGGATGGTTCGGTGGTAGGGGCGCTCAGGAGCCGTAGTGCGCCCAGATGGTCTCGTACGCCTCGCACAGGGTCTCGGCGGCCCGCCGCTGCCGCAGGGAGAGCGGCCGGTGGGTGAGGGTGCGGAACCGGGCGCCCAGGGCGGCGGCGTAGCCCGCGACCTCGGCGCGCGGCGCCCCGGGCGGCGCCCCGAGCTGGGTGGCCAGCTCGGAACCCGCGAGCAGGAGTTCCAGCGCCCGCCGGTCGTCGGCGGGGACCAGGGGGGAGGCCCGCAGCGCCTCGATCGCGGCGGGGTCCACCCGGACCGGGGGGAGCGGCTCGCCGCCGCCGGAGGCCACCCGCCCGTCCTGGGCGGTGCCCTGTGCCGCCTCCTCCAGCGCCACCTCGTCCAGCGCGGCCGAGACGAGGTCCTCCAGGACGGTCAGCACGTCCCTGGCCCGGTGCCCGCCGCTCCTGCCCTCGCTCATCATGGCGAGGGTGCGCCAGCGCATCGACGCCGCCGTGGCCGCGGCGGCGACCTGCGCGGGGGTGGCCCCGGCGGGCAGGCCGAGCTGCTCGGCGGGCTCGTCGTGGCGGGCCAGGCGCAGCAGCTCCCCGGTCATCTCCTCGTCCAGCACGAGCGTGCCGCGGCCGAGCGCCTCGGCGGCGGTGAAGATCCGCAGGCCGCCCAGGGCGGTGGCGATCGGCCGGTTCTCGTCGAGCTGGGCCGCCAGCGCGTCCAGGGTGGCGCGGTCGGCCCCCAGCGCGGGCGTGCGGGCGATCGCGCGCAGCCGGGTCAGCGCGTCGAGCGCCTTCAGCTGGTCGGCGCGGCGGGCGAAGTGGGCGATGCCCGCGGCCACCGAGCCGGTCGCGGCCCGGCCCGCGGAGGCGTAGCCCGACCGCTCCAGCAGGTGGGCGGCGAGCATCGCGGGGTCGGCCGTCCCGGCCGCGCGCACCGCCTCCACCGCGCTGGTGACGCCGTAGCGGTGCAGCCGCTCCACCAGCCGGTGCCGCACCTCGGCCGGTACGGGCAGCTCGGGCGCCGAGCGGAAGTCGTCCAGGTCCAGGAGGTAGTCCTCCAGGTCGTCCTCGTCGAGCCCGGCCAGCGCCGCCAGGCCCGCCGCGTCCTCGGCGTCCAGCGGCCGGGCCCGCGCGGTCTCGGCCAGCAGGCCGATCACCGGGACCACGTCGAAGACGGAGGTGCGCAGGTCCTCGTACCCCTTGGCGGCGAGCCGCCTGGCGGTCGGCCACGGGTCGCCCTCGTCGCCGCGCCGGTCGACCTGGCCGAGCACGGCGAGGGTGTTGACGCAGCTCATGCCGCAGGCGTCGGTCAGCCCGCGGAACTCGGCGAGGGTGGTGTCGTCGAACTTCTGGACGTAGCGCAGCACGTAGATCATCGCCTGGGCGCGGTCGTCCTCGTCGCCCGAGCCGAACAGCATGCTCCTGGCCGCCCGCTCGTTGGCGACCGTCACCGTGTTCATGCCGGGGGTGTCGACGATGGTGATCGTGCGCAGCGACGGCAGGTCGAGCGTGACCCGCAGGCGCCGGATCCTGGCCACCTCGACGCCGAACTCGGCGGGGAGCCGGTGGCCGGGCAGCAGCCGGGAGTGGACCGTCCCGCCGTCGGTGAGCTCGACCGTGATGTGGCCGTCGTCCTCGCCGTACTCGTACTGGGTGACCACGAAGGTGCACTCGCCCGCGTCCACCGGGGCGACGGGCAGCCCGAGCAGCGCGTTCACCAGCGTCGACTTGCCGCTGCTCACCGCGCCCGCCACCGCGACCCGCAGCGGGGCGTCGAGTCCGGCGCGCACCTGCCGCACCCGCTCGCGAAGCTCGGCGCCGGAGAGCCTGGCCGCGGTGGTGTCGCACAGGCGGCGCAGCAGGTCCGCGGGCCCGGCGTTCACGCGTCACCGTCCCGGCCGCCCGGGGTGTTCCCGAGGGCGGGTGCGTGGGCCCGGCCGTCCGGTACGGGCGTCTGAGCGGGCATGTCGGGATCGTCTCCTGGGTCGGTACGGGGAGCGTGGGAGGGACCATTCGCGGCCCGGTTCCCCGGGGCGGTGCGGGGGGTGAGGGAGTGGTGCGGCGGGGAGGGGGGTCTCACCGCCCGGTCCCCTGGTCCGGTGGCGAGTCGTGGCGGTAGACGACGACCTGCGGCACGCGGATCACGCGCTCGCCGTCGGCGTACCCCCACCTGACGGTCTCGGCGACGATGTCGTGCAGCTCGGGGCGTCCGGCCGCCTCGGTGCCGGTCGCCTCGTGCAGGCGCGGGTCGAAGCGCCGCCCGTCGGCGACGATCTCCCGGACGCCGGCCCGGTTCAGCGCCTCCAGCAGCGTCCCGGCCAGCCGGGGGTGCCGTTCGGCGAGCTGGTCGCGGTAGCCGACGCAGGCGGCCACCAGGGCCTCGCGGCCCGGGTGGCCCCCGGCCAGGAGCCGTTCCACCTGCTGGGCGAGCGCGGCGCTGACCCCGCTGCCCGCGACCTCGGCCAGCGCCCCGGCCAGCGGGTCCGCCGACAGGTCGGCCGGTGACACAGGTGGTGACACGGACGGTGACACGGACGGCGGTGCGGACGGCGGTACGGGCGGCGGCGCGGCGCGGTCCGCGCCGGGGTGCCCCTGCGCCCGTCCCGTCTCGCCCGTCTCGCCCGCCGGGAACGCCGGGAACGCCGGAGACGCCGGGAACGCAGAGGAAGCCGGGAACGCCGGAGACGCCGGGAACGGGGGCATCACGGTGGACGCGGGAGCCGCTCCCCAGGTGCCGGGAAGGGGCGCCGGAGGGGTGGGGCGGCGGCCGCGGTGCCACAGGTACAGGCCCGCGACCACCAGGGCCAGGGCGCCCGCCGCCACCGCGAGCACCAGGGGCGGCGGGAGGAACCCGAACGGTGTGCCCACCGTGACGGACTCCCCCTCCCCGGGACGCAGGGAGCGCACGCCGCCGTCGCGCAGCGGCGCCGACGGCGCGCCGGACGCCTCCCCTCCGAACCCGGTCACCACGCCGCAGCCGGTCAGCGCCGGCCAGGCCAGGAGCAGGGGAAGGAACGCGCGCCGGTCCCTCATCGCAAGCCTTTCGTCGGCGGCCCGTGTGAACCCGGATCCGGGTCCCCCGGTGGAGGCGGGTTGAGTCACACGGGCTCGTGCCGGTCTCGCCGGATCAGACGGTCGGGAAGGGGCCCGCGGTCTCGGTGTAGTCGGAGACCCCGTCGCCGTTCAGGTCGACCCGGGTCTCGTCGATGTAGCCGTCGCCGTCGTGGTCGAGGTAGACGACGTCGGTGACGCCGTCGCCGTCGGTGTCGTAGCGCTCCTCGTCGGCGAGACCGTCACCGTCGGTGTCGATCAGCTGGGCGTCGGTGCCCCCGTCGCCGTCGTAGTCGACCAGGTCGGTGGTGGTCACGTCGAAATCGCTCATTGGTTCGTTCCTTTCAGGTGTTGTTACGTCAGATGAGAGTGACGATCGCACCGGATTGTTGCAGCCCGATCCCAGATTTCTTAGTGAATTTCCGAAAAGTCGGCCGAGTCTCGTCCCTTATCCCGATAAAAAGGGATGAAAAGCGACAAAGGGGCTTGGATGTCCCCGTCTCAGCTGAGCGCGCGGGCGGTGTGGATCAGCGGAACGTGGCTGAACGCCTGCGGGAAGTTGCCGACCATCCGGCCGTAGCGGGGGTCGTACTCCTCGGCGAGCAGGCCGACGTCGTTGCGTAGCGACAGCAGGCGCTCGAACAGCTCGACGGCCTCGTCCTTGCGGCCGATCATCGCCAGTGCCTCGGCCAGCCAGAAGCTGCACGCCAGGAACGCGCCCTCGCCGCCGGGCAGGCCGTCCACGTCGTTGTCGGGGGAGACGGGATAGCGCAGCACGAAGCCGTCGACCATCAGCTCGCGCTGGATCGCCTCCACCGTCCCGGCCACGCGGGGGTCCTCCGGCGGCAGGAAGCCGACGATCGGGATCAGCAGCAGGGCCGCGTCCAGCTCCTGCGAGCCGTACGACTGGGTGAAGGTGCCGCGCACCGGGTCGAAGCCCTTGTCGCAGATCTCGGCGTGGATGCGGTCGCGCAGCTCCTTCCAGCGCGCCAGCGGGGCGGGCTTGCCGAAGGCCTCGACCTGCTTGACCGCCCTGTCGACGGCGACCCAGCACATCACCTTGGAGTGGACGAAGTGCCGGCGCGGGCCGCGGACCTCCCACAGGCCCTCGTCGGCGTCGCCCCAGTGCTCCTCGACGTAGGAGATCAGCTCGTACTGCAGGGTCCAGGCCCGGTGGTCGGCCTGCAGGCCCGAGACGCGCGACAGGTGCAGGGAGTTCATGACCTCGCCGTAGACGTCCAGCTGGAGCTGGTCGACCGCGCCGTTGCCGATCCTGACCGGCCGGGAGTTCTCGTAGCCGGGCAGCCAGTCGAGCTCCAGCTCCGTCAGCCTGCGCTCCCCGGCGACGCCGTACATGATCTGCAGGTCCTGGGCGCGGCCCGCGATGGCCCGCAGCAGCCAGGACCGCCACGCGCCCGCCTCCTCCAGGTACCCGGCGCCGATCAGGGCGTCCAGGGTCATGGTGGCGTCGCGCAGCCAGCAGTAGCGGTAGTCCCAGTTGCGCACGCCGCCGAGGTCCTCGGGCAGCGAGGTGGTCGGGGCGGCGACGATGCCGCCGGTGGGGGCGTAGGTGAGCGCCTTGAGCGTGATGAGCGAGCGGACCACGGCCTCGCGCCACGGCCCCCGGTAGGTGCACTGCTCGACCCACTCGGCCCACAGCGTCTCGGTCTCGGCCAGCTGCTCGTACGGGTCGATCTCGACGGGCCGGGGCTCGTGCGAGGGGTGCCAGGTGAAGACGAACGCGAGGCTGTCGCCCTCGGAGACCTCGAACCTGGCCCGGTGGGCGTAGTCGCCGCCCTCCAGCGGGACGGGGGAGTGCAGCCACACCGAGTCGGGCCCGCCGACGGCCTGCAGGAGGCCGTCGCTGCGGCGCACCCAGGGCACGATGCGGCCGTAGTCGAAGCGGATGCGGATCTCGGTGGCCATCTCCACCGTGCCGGACACGCCCTCCACGATCCTCACCAGGTCGGGGTTGGTGTGCCGGGTGGGCATGAAGTCGGTCACCCGGACCGTGCCGGTCGGGGTGTCCCACTCGCTCTCCAGGACGAGGGTCTCACCCCGGTAGCGGCGCCGGGTGGCGTGCGGACGCTCGGCGTGCGCGGGACCGATCCACCACTGGCCGTTCTTCTTGTCGCCGAGCAGCGCCCCGAAGCAGGAGGGCGAGTCGAAGCGCGGCAGGCAGAGCCAGTCGATGGAGCCGTTCCGGCCGACCAGGGCCGCCGACTGCATGTCGCCGATGAGAGCGTAGTCCTCGATCCACATGCCTCGAAGTTAACCCCTTCACGGGGTCCGCGGTGACCTCCGGAGGAACTGGGCGCCCGGCCGGGTCCTGGGCATGAAGAACTGGCTCAGCGGCCCGATCGCGAGGGCGAACACCAGCGTCCCCACCCCCACCGTCCCGCCCAGCAGCCAGCCCGCCGCCAGCACGGTGACCTCGATGACGGTGCGCGCCGAGCGGATGGACAGGCCCAGGCGGTTCAGGCCGGTCATCAGGCCGTCGCGCGGCCCGGGGCCGAGCCCCGCGCCGATGTACAGGCCGGTCGCCGCGCCGGTGACCACGACGCCGAGCAGCAGGTACGCCCAGCGCGCGGCGAGCGCGTCCGGGGTCGGGAGCAGCCACATGGCCGCGTCGGCGAACAGGCCCAGGAAGACGACGTTGCTGAGGGTGCCCACCCCCGGCCGCTGCCGCAGCGGGATCCACAGCAGCATGACCAGGGCGCCCACGATGATGATCCAGGTGCCGATCGACAGCCCCATGTGGATGGAGAGCCCCTGGTGGAACACGTCCCAGGGGCTGCCGCCCAGCCGGGACTCGATCTGCAGGGCCACGCCGACGCCGTAGAGGGCCAGGCCCGCGTACAGGCGGGTGAGCCGGTTGGGAAGGGAGACGAGGGCGGGCAGGGAGAGTTCGCTCATAATGGCGTCAATCGTCAGGGCCATAGGGTCAGATCAAAAGGGCCAATCGCGATAAGTGGCCTTACGATGACCGTCATGGACCGGTACCTGAGCGGCCCCCAGCTCGCCCGCCTGCTGTCGATCGACCCCGCGGCCAGGCCGTACTACCGGGTCCTGGCCAGGAGCGTGCGGTCGCTGGTCCTCGACGGGCGGCTGCCCGTGCGGGTGCGGATGCCCGCCGAACGGCATCTCGCCGCGGCCCTGGGCGTGAGCCGCACCACCGTGACCTCGGCCTACGACCTGCTCCGCGAGCAGGGGTACCTGGAGAGCAGGCAGGGCGCGGGAAGCTGGACCGCGCTGCCCGACGCGGGCTCGCTGGGCACCGACAACCCCTGGCTCGCCGCCGGGGACGACGGACTGCTGCCGCTGCACGCCGCGGCCCCGAGCGCGATCTCGACGCTGCCCGGGGCGATCGCCGCCGCCACCGACCGATATCCCCGCTACACCCTCGGCATGGGCTACGACCCGGTCGGGATCGCCCCGCTGCGCCAGGCGATCGCGGCCCGCTACACCGCGCGCGGGGTGGCCACCCGCCCCGAGCAGATCCTCGTCACCACCGGGGCCCAGCAGGCCATCCACCTGGTGACCACGCTGCTGCTCTCCCGGGGCGACCCGATGCTGGTGGAGTCGCCCACCTACCCGCACGTCCTGGACCTGGCCAGGACGCGCGGGGCCAGGATCGTCCCGGTCGGCGTCCCCGACGAGGGCTGGCGCGACCTGGACCTGCTGACCTGCGCGATGCGCCAGTCGGCCGCCCGCCTGGTGTACGTCATCCCCGACTTCCAGAACCCGACCGGGCACCTGATGGACGACACGGCGCGGGCGGCCCTGGCCGCCGCGGCGAGGCGGTACGGCACCACGCTGGTGGCCGACGAGAGCTGGTGCGAGCTGGCGATCGACGAGGGGGCCCGGGCCACGCCGCTGGCCGCGTTCGACACCGACGGCAGGGTGATCACCGTCGGCTCGGCGTCCAAGCTGTGGTGGGGCGGGCTGCGCATCGGCTGGATCCGCACCACCGCCGCGACGGTCCGCCGCCTGGCCGTCCTCCGCGCCTCCGTGGACATCGCCAGCCCGCTCTTCGAGCAGCTGGTGGTGACGGGGCTGTTCGAGGGCATCGAGGAGGCGAGGGCCGAGCGGGCCCGCCTGCTCCGCGCCTCCAGGGACGTCCTGGCGGCCGAGCTGGCGGCGCGCATGCCCGACTGGAGCTTCCTGACGCCCCGGGGCGGCGGCTCGCTCTGGGTGCGGCTGTCCGGCCCCTCGGCCGTCGCGCTGGTCGACGCGGCGGCCTGCCAGGGGGTCCGCCTCGCCCCCGGGCAGTGGTTCGGGGTGGACGGCACCCTGGAGGGCCGGCTCCGCCTCCCCTTCACCCAGCCGCCCCGGGTCCTCGTCGAGGCCGTGCGGCGCATCGCCGAGGCCAGGCTGAGGGGGGCGTACGGCATCCGCCCCGCCGAGCCCCTCACCCCGAGCCTGTGATCCCGTGGTTCAGTCGGAGATGGTGACGCCCCTGGCCAGCGGGGCCCGCAGCCTCAGCCGCACGGCGGCCATCCGCAGCCCGAAGGCCAGCAGCGCGGCGGCCAGCGTGGCCGGCCAGCCGTGCAGGTCCAGGGTGTAGAGCAGCGCCATCAGCGCCGAGCCGAGCATGGCGGGCACCGCGTAGAACTGGCGGTCGTACAGCAGGTTGGGGATCTGCCCGGAGAGGACGTCGCGCAGGATGCCGCCGCCGACTCCGGTGGTGACCCCGAGCAGGGCCGCGTGCAGCGGGGAGAGGCCGAAGGACATCGCCTTCTCGGTGCCGACCGCGCAGAACAGGCCGAGCCCCGCGGCGTCGAAGACGTTCACCGCGGGCATCAACCGCTCGACCTGGGGGTGCCAGAAGAACACGATCGCCGTGGCCACCACCGGCACGACCACGTACCCGACGCTGGAGAAGGCCGCGGGCCGCACGTTCAGGATCAGGTCGCGCGCGATGCCGCCGCCCAGCGCGGTCATCTCGGCCAGCACGGTCATGCCCACCACGTCGAGCCGCCTGCGCACACCGACGAGGGCGCCCGAGAGGGCGAAGACGAAGATCCCGACGAGATCGAGCACATGATTCACGGATAAATCATCCCATGACCGGATATATGCGCTTTCCAGGAGGTGAGCGGGACGGTCAGGACGCGGGGGACGCCTCCGGCGCCCGGTGCTCGCGCATCATCGCATGCAGCCGGCCCGCGAACGCGAGCAGCACCAGCGAGGCCACGATGGAGATCGCGGCCAGGGTGAGGAAGTACGCCGCCTCCGACATGTGGTTCTTCAGCCGCCCCGTCTGCCCGCCCACCGCGTCGCCCACCGAGAAGGAGAGGAACCACAGCCCGAGCATCTGGCTCTTGAACGCCTCGGGGGCGAGCTTGGTGGTGACCGAGAGCCCGACCGGGCTCAGCGCCAGCTCCCCGAAGACCTGGACGAGATAGACCAGCACCAGCCACCACACCGAGATCCTCCCGGTCGCGGCCAGCGTGGCGGCGAGCGCCATGATCATGAAGCTCAGCCCGTTGACGAACAGTCCCAGCGAGAACTTGTGGGGAGCGGTCACCCGGTTGCCCAGCCGGACCCACAGCGCCGCGAAGACCGGCACGAAGATCATGATGAACAGCGGGTTGAACGCCTGCGTGGTCGCCGGGGTGATCCGCAGGCCGAACAGCGACAGGTCCGTGTTGTTCTGGGCGAAGAACAGCAGCACGGTCGGCGCCAGGTCGTAGACCATCCAGAAGACGGCGGCGGCGGCGAACAGCCAGACGTAGGCCTTCATCCGGGAGCGCTCGTCGTCGGTCAGGTTGTGGCTGCCCAGCAGGATGTAGCCGAAGTAGAACACCGGCACCGCCACGATGAGCAGCGTCATCACCAGGGCGAAGGTGTCGAGGCTGAACGTTCCGGTGGCCGCCCACACGGCCAGCGCGCCGCCCGCCACGACGACGGCCGCGACGGCGGCGAGGGTGAAGTGCCGCCGCTCGCGCGGGGTCATCCGGTGGCCCGGCCGCTCGCCCGTCCCCAGCAGGTGGCGCCTGCCCAGCACGTACTGCGTCAGGCCCAGGGCCATGCCGACCGCCGCCGCGCCGAAGCCCAGGTGCCAGCGGTCGCCCTCGGCGAGGCGGCCGACGACGATGGGGGCGATGAAGGCGCCGATGTTGATGCCGAGGTAGAAGATCGAGAAGCCCGCGTCCCTGCGCGCGTCGTCGTCCCGCGGGTAGAGCTTGCCGACCATCGTGGAGATGTTGGGCTTCAGCAGCCCGGTCCCGGCGATGATGAGGAGCAGCCCGAGCGCGACGAAGGCGCCGGTCCTGGCGGGGATCGCCATGCTGATGTGGCCGAACATGATGACGACGCCGCCCCACAGCACCGCCCTGCGGGCCCCGAGTACCCGGTCGGCGATCCAGCCGCCGGGCAGCGCGACGAGATAGATGAGGGCGCCGTAGATGCCGATGATCGCCTGGGCGGTCTGCTCGGTCAGCCCGAGGCCGCCCGTGGCGGGGGAGGCGGCCATGAAGGTGGCGAGGATGGCCCGCAGGCCGTACCAGCTGAAGCGCTCCCACATCTCGGTGCCGAACAGCGTGGCGAGGCCGCGCGGGTGCCCGAAGAAGGTCCTCTCGCGAGCCCGTGTTCCCGATGGCATGCGTCCCCCCGAACGTCATCGCGTGATCAGAGGCTAACTCTACGTACGCCTCCCGCCGGGACGGGAAAGCCGGATGTGCAATGTGGCGTTTCTTCTCCCTTTCAGGGTCTTGTCCGAGGGGAACGGCGTGTGGTGCGATGCATGCCACTCGTGCAAGTGAACACTTTCTGGAGGCGCGTCATGGCCGGTGTCCTTGAGGAGCGGGCGGCGATCGAGAGGGAGATCGCGGGCCGCACGGTCTGCGGTCAGCTGAAGGAGGCGGCCGAGAGCAATCCCGACGCGCCCGCGTACTCCGACCCGGTCGAGGGGGGCTGGTCCACCCTGACCTACTCCCAGGCCAGGCAGCGGGTCCTGGAGATCGCCGCCGGTTTCGCCGCGCTCGGGCTGGAGCCCGGCGAGGCGGTCGCGCTCATGATGGTGAACCGCAGCGAGCACGTCCTGGCCGACCTGGGCGCGGTGCACGCCGGTGCCGTGTCCTGCTCGGTCTACTCGACCTTCGCCCCCGACCAGGTGGCCTTCGTGGCCGGCGACGTCGGGGCGAGGATCGCGGTGCTCGGCGGGGCGGCCGACCTGGCCAGGTGGGAGCCGGTCCTGGACGACCTTCCCGGGCTTCGCAAGATCATCGTGCTGGAGGGCGCCCCGGCCGGCGACCGGTTCGTCTCCTGGGACGACTTCCTCGCCCTCGGCCGCGAGACGCTCGCCGCCGACCCCGCCGCCGTCGACGCCCGCTGGCAGGCGGTGACCGCCGACGACGTCCTCACCGTCCTGTACACCTCCGGCACCACCGGCAACCCCAAGGGCGTGCCGCTCACCCACGCCAACGTGTTCTTCGAGGTCGTGGCGACCAACCGGATGGCCGAGCTGCCCAGCAACGGCACCCAGATCTCCTACCTCACCTACGCGCACATCGCCGAGCGGGTGCTCAGCCTCTACCTGCCGCTCTTCAAGTTCTCCCACACCCACTTCTGCACCGACCTCGCCCAGCTCGGCGCCACCCTCGGCCAGGTCAAGCCGGTGCTGTTCTTCGGGGTGCCGCGCGTGTGGGAGAAGATGATGGCCCGCCTGCAGGCGCTGCTCGCCACCCAGCCGGAGGAGCAGCAGGAGGGCGTACGCCAGGCCATGGCCGCCGGGCTCGCCTACATCGAGGCCAACCAGTACGGGCGCACCCCCTCGCCCGAGGTCGTGGCCGCCTACGAGCAGGCCGACGCCGCGCTGCTGTCGATCATCCGGGCGATGATCGGCTTCGAGAACGCGGGCTGGCTCGCCACCGCCGCCGCGCCCATGCCGCTGGAGGTCCAGCGCTTCTTCGCCGGTCTCGGCCTGCGGGTCCTCGACGTGTACGGCATGACCGAGACGACCGGCGCGTTCACCGCCAACGCCCCCGACCGCTACAAGCTCGGCACGGTCGGCCAGGCGGGTCCGGGCGTCGAGGTCAGGATCGCCGAGGACGGCGAGATCATCACCCGCAGCCCGGCCAACACCCGCGGCTACCTCAACCGGCCCGAGGCCACCGCCGAGCTGCTCGACGACGACGGCTGGCTGCACACCGGCGACGTGGGCTCCGTCGACGAGGACGGCTTCGTCAGCATCGTCGACCGCAAGAAGGAGATCATCATCACCTCCGGGGGCGAGAACATCTCCCCGGCCAACATCGAGAACTACCTCAAGGAGCACCCGCTCATCGGCCAGGCCCTCGCCTACGGCGACGGCAGGCCGTACCCGGTGGCGATCCTCACCCTCGACGGCGAGGTGGCCCCCGGCTGGGCGCAGGCCAACGGCGTCACGTTCACCACCCTGGCCGACCTCGCCGAGCACCCCGACGTCCTCAAGACCGTCGAGGGCGCGATCGCCGTCGCCAACGAGAAGCTGGCCCGCGTCCAGCAGATCAAGCGCTGGCGCCTGCTGCCGGTGGAGTGGACGGCCGAGAGCGCGGAGCTCACCCCGAGCCTGAAGCTCAAGCGCCGCGTCATCCACGCCAAGTACTCGGAGATCATCGACGGCATGTACGAGGGCTGACCGTGTCGGCACGTGCGAGGGCTGACCGCGTCGGCATGTACGAGGGCTGACCGCGTCGGTATGCACGAGAGCTGACCGCGTCGGTATGCACGAGGGCTGACCGCGTCGGTATGCACGAGAGCTGACCGCGTCGGCATGTACGAGAGCTGACCACGAGGAGACCTCGGGCCGCGCGCGAGCCGCCCGGCGCCCGCCGTCGCCGGGCGCCGGGTCCCCTCTTCGCGGCCGCCGCGTCCCCCGGTGGACGCCCCGCGCTTTGCCCAACGGGGCGTGTGTCCTCTACCTGCTTGTTACCGGCGGCCTCCTAGCGTCCTGATCATGACGATGAGAGTCCTTCTCGCATCCCTGGCGGCCGGGGCAGTGACCCTGCCGGTACCGGCCGGAGCACCGGCCGCGGCCGTCGAGGACCTGACGATCCGTTCGGTGACCCTGCGCCCGGCGAGCCCCGTGGTCGGGCCCGCCGACTCCGTGCGCATGGTGATAGAGGTGGTGGCCCGGGGCGTCACCGGCCCCGGAGGGGTGAGGATCAGGGTCGAGCCCGGCGCGCCTCCCGCCTCGGGCACGTCCTTCCCCGTCACCGCGCCGCGCCGCGAGACACCCGCCCAGCCGAAGCCCGGACAGGGGCCGGCTCTCGCGCCCGGCCCGGCACCCGGCCCGATCGTGGCCGCCCGCCTCGCTCACGGCACGGCCGGGGCGACCGAGGAGAGGATCGTCTCCCTGCCGGGGGAGGGGCCGGGGGAGGGCTGGGTGACCTGGCGGTTCGCCCCGGAGAAGAGCCTGAGCCGCTGGTACCCGGCGGGCCCCTGGACGGTCTCCGTGACCGCCAGGGGCGTGGACGGCGCCGAGGTCACCGGGCACACGGGCTTCCTGCTGAAGCGCCTGACCAGGTTCGGCGGCGTGGAGGCGGTGAGGGGGAACTCGGGCGTGCGGGTGACGGGCGTGCTGAACAGGGTCGATCCGCAGGGGGACCTCGACTACGCGCCCTTCCCCGGCCAGCCCGTCGAGATCCTGCACCGGCCGAAGGAGAGGGAGAAGGAGAGGGAGAAGGCCGGATGGACGAGGGTGGCCGGGGCCACGACCGACTCCCACGGCCGTTTCGCCCGGACCGTGGGCGACCGCACGGGCGGCGAGTGGCGGATCCGCTTCCAGGGCACGAACCACTACGCCCCCAGGCTGGGCATCGTCCACCAGGTCTCGCGCTAGCAGCAACCCCGCGGGCGCCGACGACCGGCCGGGAGCACCCGGGCCGGGAAGAAGCACGGACCGGCCTCCGGGTCAGGCCAGGGCGTGCACCGCCGCGCCGAACAGGGCGGGCATCCGCCGGGCGGCCGGGACGATCAGCCGCCCCGCCGTCCGGTATTGGCGGGTGCCCACCAGCGCGCCGGTGAGCAGCCGGTGCCGCCGGGACAACCGCAGCCAGGCGGCCTCGTACGACCCGGGGGCATCG
Organism: Streptosporangium sp. NPDC002721; assembly: GCF_042888905.1. NCBI lineage: Bacteria > Bacillati > Actinomycetota > Actinomycetes > Streptosporangiales > Streptosporangiaceae > Streptosporangium > Streptosporangium sp. NPDC002721. The sequence goes on along the minus strand of NZ_JBIAQI010000008.1, from coordinate 204,244 downwards.
GCCCGCAGGCAGTCCACCAGCAGCCGCGCGGACGTCAGCGCGAGCGACACCCCCTCCCCGGTGAGCGCGTCGACGTATCCGGCCGCGTCGCCGACGAGCAGCACCCGCCCGGCCACCCGGGCGCGCACCCGCTGGCGCAGCGGCCCGGCCCCGCGCACCGGGGTCGCCGCCGGTCCCCGCAGCCGTTCCAGGAGCGCGGGGAAGTCCGCCAGGTGCTCCGGGTAGCCGCGCCGCCGCGAGCTCAGCACGGCGACGCCCACCAGGTTCTCGCCCACCGGCGTCACGTACGCCTCGCCGTCCGCGGCCCAGTGCACCTCGACGAAGTCCGTCCACGGCGCGACCGGGTAGTGCCGCCGCAGCCCGTACCTGCGCGGCCCGCGCCCCGGCAGCTCCAGCCCGAGCAGGGCGCGCAGCGGGGAGTGCAGGCCGTCGGCGGCCACCAGCCAGCGGGCCCGCAGGCCCGCGGCCTCGACCCCGCGGCCGTCCTGCCGCACCCCGTCCACCTTGCCCGGTACGACCCGCACGCCCAGCTCCCGCGCCCGCCGGGCCAGCGCGGCGTGCAGCGCGGTCCGCCGCACCCCCAGGCCCGGCCCGTCGCGGAACGCGGCCTCCACCGCGTACCGGCGGTCCAGGTAGCGGATGCCGCGCAGCGGCCTGCCCTCCACCCGCACCCCCAGCGCCCCCAGGGCCGCGGTCCCGCTGGGCATCAGCCCCTCGCCACACGCCTTGTCCACCGGTACGGCCCTGGGCTCGACGACGACCGCCTCCATCCCGGCCAGGGCGGCGTGGATGGCGGTGGCCAGCCCCGCCGGGCCCCCGCCCGCGATCAGGACGTCGATCACGCCGACGGCCCGCCGGTGGACCGCGGTGGCCCGTCGCCTGGCGGGGCCGTGGCGAGCAGGGCCAGCGCGTCCTCCTCGCAGCGGATCCGCACCACCATCAGCGCGGCGTTGAGCACGGTGAACACCAGCGCGGTGACCCACGCGGTGTGCACCAGGGGCAGCGCCACCCCCTCGACGGCCACCGCGACGTAGTTGGGGTGGCGCAACCAGTGCAGCCGGTAGGGGCCGCGCTCCACCGGCGGCAGGCCGGGCACGACGATGACCTGGGTGTTCCACTGCGGGCCCAGCGCGGTGATGCACCACCAGCGCAGCCCCTGCGCGGCGACCACCAGCGCGAGCATCGGCCAGCCGAGCGCGGGCACGAAGGGCCGGTCGGCCAGGCCCGCCTCGGCCAGGCACCCGGCGAGCAGGCCGGTGTGCAGGACGACCATCCACGGGTAGTGCCCCTGCCCGGACAGCACCCCGCCGCGCGCCATGCTCCAGCGCGCGTTGCGGCGCGCGACGACCAGCTCGGCGACACGCTCCAGACCGACGAGCAGCACGAGGAGCAGATACCAGGACGACAGATGCCAGGACATCGGACCCCTACCAGCGCAGCAGGACGAGTTCGGAGCAGAATCCCGGCCCCATCGCGAGCAGGAGTCCCGGCGTGCCCGGCGGTGGTGGCCGCAGGGCGAGCGTATCCCGCAGGACGTGCAGGACCGAGGACGAGGACAGGTTCCCGATCGCCGCGAGCGAGCGCCAGGTGAGGTCCAGCGCGCCCTCGGGAAGCCGCAGCGTCTCCGCCACCGCCTCCAGGACCTTCGGGCCGCCCGGGTGACACACCCACGCCGTCACGTCCTCGACCCGCAGGCCGTGGTCGCCGAGGAAGCCGTGTACGTCCTCCGCGAGGTAGGTGCGCACCACCTCGGGACCAGCGCAGCCCCTGCGCGGCGACCACCAGCGCGAGCATCGGCCAGCCGAGCGCGGGCACGAAGGGCCGGTCGGCCAGGCCCGCCTCGGCCAGGCACCCGGCGAGCAGGCCGGTGTGCAGGACGACCATCCACGGGTAGTGCCCCTGCCCGGACAGCACCCCGCCGCGCGCCATGCTCCAGCGCGCGTTGCGGCGCGCGACGACCAGCTCGGCGACACGCTCCAGACCGACGAGCAGCACGAGGAGCAGATACCAGGACGACAGATGCCAGGACATCGGACCCCTACCAGCGCAGCAGGACGAGTTCGGAGCAGAATCCCGGCCCCATCGCGAGCAGGAGTCCCGGCGTGCCCGGCGGTGGTGGCCGCAGGGCGAGCGTATCCCGCAGGACGTGCAGGACCGAGGACGAGGACAGGTTCCCGATCGCCGCGAGCGAGCGCCAGGTGAGGTCCAGCGCGCCCTCGGGAAGCCGCAGCGTCTCCGCCACCGCCTCCAGGACCTTCGGGCCGCCCGGGTGACACACCCACGCCGTCACGTCCTCGACCCGCAGGCCGTGGTCGCCGAGGAAGCCGTGTACGTCCTCCGCGAGGTAGGTGCGCACCACCTCGGGGACGCTCGCGTCGAGCAGCACGCGGAAGCCGGTGTCGCCGACGTGCCAGCCCATCACGTGCTCGGAGCCGGGATACAGGTGGCTGCGCGAGGCCACCACCGTCGGCCCCGGGATCCCGTACGCCTCCGCCTGGTCGGGGAGCGGATGGTGCGTTGCGGGGGAGGGGCTCACGAATCCCGGAGACGCGGAAACCGGGGAGGTCGAGAAAGACGCGGAAGACGCGGAAGACGCGGAAGACGCGGAAGACGCGGAAGACGCGGAAGACGCGGAAGACGCGGAAGGCGCAGAAGGCGCGGAGGGGCCGGGGAGGGGGAGCCGGTGTCGCGTCGCGGGCGCGCCGTTCGGCGGGGAGGACCCGGCGGGTCCCGCGGCCCGCGTCGTCGCGAACACGTCGCTCGCCCCAGTGGCGCGGAAGCTACCGGGGGAGCCGGTACGCCGGGGCCGCCACTCGTATCCGCAGGCCACCACTGCCGTCGCACCGTCGCCGAACAGGGCGCTCGCGACCATGTTGGCGACGGAGGCGTCACCGCGCTGCAGCGTGAGGGAGCACAGCTCGACCGAGAGCAGCACCGCCAGATGGTCCGGCCAGCCGCGCAGGTAGTCGTGGAGGCGGGCGATCCCGGCCGCTCCCGCGACGCAGCCCAGCCCGAAGACCGGTATCCGCTTCACGTCCGGGCGCAGCCCGAGCCGCCCGGCCAGCCTGGCGTCCACCGAGGGCGCCGCGACACCGGTCACCGAGGTGAAGAGAATCATGTCCACGTCCTCGGGGACGACCCCCGCGTCCTCCAGCGCCCCGCTCACCGCCTCGACGCCCAGCTCCACCGCCGTCTCCACGAAGGCGTCGTTGGCCGCGCCGAAGCCGTCCAGCTTGGCGTACCGTTCGAGCGGCAACGTCAGGTGCCGTGACTCGACCCGCGCGGAGGCGTGCAGCCTGTCGAGCAGCCCGCGGCTGGCCCCTTCGGGAAGGCACGCTCGCGCGAACGCGTCGGTGATCTCTGCCTGGGAGTGGTGGTTCGGCGGGAGTGCGCCGCGGACAGCGATGATTCGCGTCATCTATTAACCCCCGGCTCGCAAACAGCGGACACTTCCCTTTTGCCCATCTGCCGTAGCGGCATGCGTCACGAAGTCCTCCCTGCCCGCTTTCCACGGCATTCCGGTCCACCGCTCCGCGAAGCGGGAAACAGTGAGACGGATGACCGGAGAGCGGATGACCGGCGATCGGGGCCGACGGCGGATCAGGGACTCGCCGGCAATGAGCTGACCGGTGGATCAGGGGCTGACCGGCAACGAGGAACTGACCGGCGGATCAGGGACTCACCGGCGATGAGAGGCTGGCCGGCGATCGGGGGCCGCGTTCCGGTCCGCGGGGGCCCCGCGCCCGGTGGGGTTCCCGCCTACGATCGACCTGTGACGACGAGTCGGCCATCGCGCCTGGGCCCCGAGCCGTCGTTCCGGGCCGTACGAGGGCTGCTGCTGGCCTGTCACCCGGGGCCGACCGTGGCGGTCACCGCCCTGGTGACCGCGCTGGCCGTCGCGAGCGGGCGTGACGCGGCCGGGTGCGCCCTGGTGGCCGCCGCCGTGCTGGCCGGGCAGCTCTCGATCGGCTGGTGCAACGACGCGGTGGACGCCGCGCGCGACGCCGCCGCGGGACGCGCCGCCAAGCCCGTCGCCTCCGGCGCGGTGGGCGTCCGCACGGTGTGGGCCGCCGCGCTCGTGGCCCTGGCGCTGTGCGTGCCGCTCTCGCTGGCCTCCGGTCCCGCCGCCGGTGCCGTCCACCTGGCCGGCGTCGCCGCGGCGTGGGCCTACGACCTCGGGCTCAAGGCGACCGCGCTGTCCTGGCTGCCGTACGCGGTGGGGTTCGGCTCGCTGCCGGGGTTCGTGACCCTGGGCCTGCCGGGAAGCCCGTGGCCCGCCTGGTGGGCGGTGGCGGCCGCCGCGCTGCTCGGTTGCGGGGCGCATCTGGCGAACGTGCTCCCCGACATCCCCGCGGACCTCGCGGGCGGGGTCCGCGGCTGGCCGCAGCGGCTCGGCACCGCCCGCGTCCGCGCCCTGATCCCGCTGCCGCCGCTGGCCGCGACGGCCCTGCTCGTCTTCGGTCCCCCGGAGCCGCCGGGCGCGGGAGGCTGGATCGCCCTGGCGGCGGCGGGGGCGTTCACCGCCGGAGGGCTGGCCCTGGGCCGGGGCTCGTCGCGCGTCCCCTTCGCCATGGCGATAGCGGTCGCCGCGGTCGACGTCGTCCTGCTCCTCGCCCGGGGCACCGCCATCACCGCCCCCTGACTCCCGCCCCGGCTGATCCGCGCTTCGTTCCGCTCATGTCGGGCCGTCGATCCCCGCCCCGACGGCTCGCCTCCGACCGGACCGCCCCAGATCGGCCCGGTCCGCTCCCCGGCCGGTGCGGGCGTCCGAGTCTCAGCGAGAGGCCGACGGCACCGCGGGCACCCGGTCGTCCCAGGAGATCCGGTGGTCGTGTATCCAGGCCAGCGCGTCCCTCCTGTCCACCTGCCGCATGACGACGGGAAGCGCGAGGTCGCGCAGGAAGGCGCCGACGGCTCCCGGGGCCTTGCCGCTCCCGTTGCGCCTGCCGTGCGCCACGATCCGCTCCACCCGGCCTCGCCGCAGCCTCTCGAAGGCGGCGAACGCGTCGGAGGTGCCGGGGACGTCACGCAGGCACTTGGCCAGCACCACCGCGTCCTCGATCGCCATGGACGCCCCCTGGCCCGACGAGGGCGAGGTCGCGTGCGCGGCGTCGCCCAGGATCACCATGCGCCCGTTGGACCACCTCGGCACGGTCGGGAAGTCGTAGGTGTTCCATCCGGCCGGGATGTCGGCGGTCGCGCGGATGATGTCGAGCATCGGCCCGGTGTCGTCCCCGAACAACTCCGTCAGCGTGGCGCGCCACCGCTCGGGGGTGACCGCCGCGAGCTCCTCCGGGGTCGGCTCCTTCCGGCTCGGCGGGTTGGCGAACCACCACACCTGCCCGTCCGGGTGGACCAGGTAGCCGAAGAAGGCTTTCTTGCCGAAGACGAAGTGGTACGTCCCCGGCTCGCCGGGCACCTTCACACCGTCCGCGAAACCGCCCGTGTTCAGCAGCCCGACGTGCCGGGCGCGGGGCGCGCCGGGGTCGATGATCGTGCGCGTGCGCGAGTGGAGCCCGTCGGCGCCGACCAGCAGGTCGCCCTCGGCCGTGCCGCCGTCGGCGAAGGCCGCGCGTACCCCGTCCGTGGTGATCGAGGCGTCGGTGAGGCGCTTGCCGTAGTGGATCCGCACCCCGCGCCGCACGGCCTCGTCGCGCAGCGCCAGGTAGAGGTCGGCGCGCCTCAGCGTCCGGCTGGGCTGCCGGGTGGAGGCGAGCACTTTGCCCCGGCCGTTGAGCATCAGCATCCGCGAGGAGTCCATGCCCAGATCGTGGACGAGGTCGCGTAGGCCGAGGGGGCGCAGGGCCTCGATCCCGTTGGCCGCGAGCGTGAGGAAGACGCCCACCCCCTCCGAACCGCGGTCGTACGCCTCGAAGACCTCGCAGTCCACGCCCGCGCGCAGCAGGGCCATGGCCGTCACCGGACCGGCGATGCCCCCGCCGATGATCAACGCTTTTTTAGTCATAACATGACTATACATAGAATAACCATCAAACGGCGGGCCCTACGATGTTCGCCATGTCTACGAGGCGATCTCCCCTGGCCATGGCGTTGCTCTCCCTGGTCGTCGAGGCGCCGATGCACGCGTACCGGATGCAGCGGCTGATCAAGGAACGGCACAAGGACGACGTGGTCAACGTCGCGCAGCGCAACAGCGTGTACCAGACCATCGAGCGGCTGCTGCGCGACGGGCTCATCGCGGTCCGCGAGACCTCGCGCGAGGAGAACCGCCCGGAGCGGACCGTCTACGAGCCCACCGAGGCGGGCCGCGACACGCTGCGGCAGTGGATGCGGACGATGCTCTCCGCGCGGGCCCGCGAGTTCCCCGAGTTCCCCGCCGCGCTCGCCTTCCTGCCCGTGCTGCCGCCCGGCGAGGTCCGTGCCGCGCTGGAGGAGCGCGTCACCTCACTGGAGACGCGGCTGTCGGAGCTGGACACCGGCCTCACCGAGGGGGCGAGGTTCCTGCCCCGCGTCTTCCTGGTGGAGTCCGAGTACCAGCGGGCCGTGCTCAGGGCCGAACTCGACTACGTCCGCGGCCTCACCGGCGACCTGCGCGCGGGCCTGCTCGACTGGGACTACCGCATCTGACCTCCGCCGTTTCATGGGCGACGGGACCTTCCCCGTCGTGAAGCTCACCTTCACCGGCGACGAACCGCCCGAGCTCGGGCTCCGACCCTCCCCGGTGTCCCGCCCGAGGCCGTGACCCGATGATTATTGAGTTGCGGGGTGGATGGCCTTTCTGGCCTTATTGATCACGTTCGGGATGTGGCCGGGAGGAGGCGATGTGGAGATGTCGTACAACGAGGTGATGGGTGGGCGTGCGCCGATCCGCATGTGGGCCGACCCGGCGGAGGTCGAGCCGAACGTGATGCAGCAGCTGCGCAACGTGGCGAACCTGCCGTGGGTGCAGGGAGTCGCGGTGATGCCGGACGTGCACCACGGGATGGGTGCGACGGTGGGGTCGGTCATCGCGATGCGCGACGCGGTCTCGCCCGCGGCGGTCGGGGTCGACATCGGGTGCGGGATGACCGCGGTGAAGACCTCGTTCAGGGCGGAGAACCTTCCCGACAACCTGGCCCACCTGCGTTCGAAGCTGGAGCAGGCGATTCCCGTCGGGTTCGGGCACCACAAGCGGCCGGTCGACCCCACCAAACTGCACGGGCTCAAGACCGCCGACTGGGCGGGGTTCTGGAAGGACTTCGACACGCTGGCCCCGGCGGTCCGCCCGAGGCGGGAGCGCGCCGAGGTGCAGATGGGCACCCTGGGCGGGGGCAACCACTTCCTGGAGGTGTGCGCCGACGACGAGGGCACGGTCTGGGTGGTGCTGCACTCCGGGTCGCGCAACATCGGCAAGGAGCTGGCCGAGCACCACATCGGCCAGGCCCAGCACCTGCCGCACAACCAGGACCTGCCCGACCGGAACCTGGCGGTGTTCGTCGGGGGCACCCCGCAGATGGACGCCTACCGGCGTGACCTGTTCTGGGCGCAGGACTACGCGCGGCGCAACCGCGCGGTCATGATGGCCCTGGTCTGCGACGTGCTCCGGCGCCACCTGGCGGGCATCACCTTCGAGCGGCCGATCTCCTGCCATCACAACTACGTGGCGGAGGAGCGCTACGACGGCGTGGACGTGCTCGTCACCCGCAAGGGCGCGATCCGGGCGGGTTCCGGCGAGTTCGGGATCATCCCCGGGTCGATGGCGACCGGCACCTACATCGTGAAGGGCCTGGGCAACACGGCCGCGTTCAACTCGGCCTCGCACGGCGCGGGCCGCCGGATGAGCCGGAGCAGGGCGAAGAAGACCTTCACCCTGGCCGACCTCAAGGCGCAGACCGCCGGTGTCGAGTGCCGCAAGGACACCGGGGTGATCGACGAGATTCCCGGCGCGTACAAGGACATCCGGTCGGTCATGGCGGCGCAGGCCGACCTGGTCGAGGTCGTCGCCCACCTGCGGCAGCTGGTCTGCGTCAAGGGCTGACGGCCGGAAACGGGACATGCGACGACATATCCAGGAATCAACCATCTCTTGGTGATGTTGGAACAGTGAGGCCTGTCTAGGGCCGGAAGGGGGGCTGGCCGTAGGCTGGCCCCCTGTTCCAACAGGTGATCAATTGGAGGTGGCGTCCCGTGTTGCAGGACTCGTTCGGTCGCGTGGCGACTGATCTGCGGGTGTCCCTCACCGATCGCTGCAACCTGCGCTGCTCCTACTGCATGCCACCCGAAGGCCTCGAATGGCTGCCCAAACCCGAGCTGCTGACCGCCGACGAGATCGTCAGGCTGGTCACCATCGGGGTGGAGCGGCTCGGCATCACCGAGGTCCGCTACACCGGCGGCGAGCCCCTGCTCCGCCGCGAGCTGGTCGACATCGTGGCCCGCACCACCGCGCTCGACCCCGTCCCGCAGGTCTCGCTGACCACCAACGGGATCGGGCTGGGCCGGATGGCCGCCTCCCTGGCCGCCGCGGGTCTGCACCGGGTCAACGTCTCCCTCGACACCCTCGATCGCGAGACCTTCAAGAGGCTCGCCCACCGCGACCGCCTGGCCGACGTCCTCGCCGGGCTGGAGGCGGCCGACGCCTCCGGACTGCGCCCGGTCAAGGTCAACACGGTGCTGATGCGCGGGATCAACGACCACGAGGCCGTGCCGCTGCTCCGCTACTGCCTGGAGCGGGGCTACGAGCTCCGGTTCATCGAGCAGATGCCGCTGGACGCCCAGCACGGCTGGCGCCGGGAGAACATGATCACGGCCGACGAGATCCTCGCCATGCTGAAGGCCGACTTCGACCTGGTCGACGCCGACTCGGCGGAGCGCGGCAGCGCCCCTGCGGAGTTGTTCCTCGTCGAGGGCGGCCCGGCCAGGGTGGGGGTCATCGGCTCGGTCACCCGGCCGTTCTGCGGCGCGTGCGACCGGGTGAGACTCACCGCCGACGGCCAGATCCGCAACTGCCTGTTCGCCACCGACGAGTCCGACCTGAGGGCCGCGATGCGCGCGGGCGCCGACGACGACGAGATCGCCGAGCGCTGGCGGTCCGCGGTCCGGATCAAGAAGGCCGGTCACGGCATCGACGACCCGACCTTCCTGCAGCCGTCCCGCCCGATGTCCGCCATCGGCGGCTGACGTCCCCGCCCGGAGCCCCGGAGCCCCGGAGCCCTGGAGCCCTGGAGACGCAGAGACACGGAGCCCTTGGAGGTGCCCGATGACCGTCCGCCACGACGCCTGCATCCTGGCGGGCGGCCTCGCGCGAAGGCTCGGCGGGCGCGACAAGCCCGGCCTGCACGTCTCCGGCCGCCCGCTGGTCGAGTCGGTCGCCGCCGCCGTGCCCGGCGCGGCACGGCTGATCGTCGTCGGGCCGCCCCGCCCCGGGCTGCCGCGCGCGATCTTCCGGCGTGAGGACCCGCCCGGGGGCGGGCCCGTCCCGGCGCTGCGGGCGGGCCTGGCCGAGGTGACCGCCCCGTGGGTGGCGCTCCTCGCCGCCGATCTCCCGTTCCTGACCGCCGAGCACGTGGCCGCGCTGCTCGACGCCGCGGGGGCGGGGGACGGGCAGGACCCGGCGGGGCGAGAAACGATGCCGTACGCGGGGGCCGGGAAGCGTACCGGGAAAACGGGCGAGCGCCGGGCCGGGGCGGTGCTCCTCGACGACGGCGGGCGCGAGCAGTGGCTCGCCGGGGTGTGGCACGTAGAGAGCCTGGCGCGGGCGCTCGCCCGCTACGAGGGGCGGTCGCTGCACGGGCTGCTGGCCCCGCTCGACCCGGCCACGCTTCATCTCACCGGGCAGCCGTGGTTCGATTGCGACACCATGGACGATCTACAGCGGGCCCGGACGCTGGAGCCGGGCTCCGAGGGCGGAAGGGCCGGTTCCGGCGAGGGCCGCGAGAGCGGCGACGGTACGGTACGGGCGCGGCCGCGGACAAGGAGCGAGAGATGAACGTGCTGGCGGAATGGACCGCGCTGGTCTGCCGGGAGCTGGGTGTCGACCCCGCGACGCTGGATCGAGACGAGGTGCTGGACCTGACCAAGGAGGTCGCGCACGGGGTGGCCAGGCCGGCCGCGCCGCTCACGGCCTATCTGCTCGGCCTGGCCCAGGGAGCGGGCACGGCGCCGCCGGACGCCGTGGAGAGGCTGACCGCGCTGGCGCGCAACTGGGAACAGGCGACGGCCGAGACACCGGGCGACAAATAATGCCAAAAGGTGAGACGTTTTGATGTAAAAGTCTGAGAAAAGGGCGACGCCGGGTGGTTACGGGGGCAAACCACCCGGCGTCGCTTCATCGGCGTTCCGACGGGGGCCCGGAACGCCGGCAACAGTGCCCCGACGGGGGACCAGGGCACTTGGCTAAAGCGTACACCTACTACCCTTGGGGTGCGTCAAGACTTAGTCACGACCCGATCTCGCGTCGGTGGCGTGGAATCTCGCTTTGTCCGGAATCTTCCATGTCAGGGGCACGCGGAACTCCGCGCGGCGGCGCGTTGGCCCCGATCACGGCAAGGTATGGTAAAAAGATCGCCCCGGCGAAGAGTAGCAGCCGTACGGGCATCGGGGCGGGCACGGTGAAGGCGAGGACCAGGCAGATCAGCCGGATCCCCATCTTGATGAAGTAGCTCTTCTCGCGCTTGCCTATGTCGGCGCTCAGTGAGGGCTGGGCGTCCGTCACCTGGTGAACCACCGGACGCTTACCCCATACCTTCACAACTCCCAATCTAAGCCTCATATCGGCTGGGTGTGAACGGTCATGTAATCGTGGCTTTCCGGGAAGGAGCAGGGGATGACAGATCGAACGTATCGGGTGACCGAGATAGTCGGCACTTCGGGGGAGAGCATCGAGGCCGCCGTCCGCAACGGGGTCCGCCGCGCCTCCCAGACCCTGCGCCATCTCGACTGGTTCGAGGTGACCGAGATCAGAGGACACATCGAGGAGGGGGAGATCGGCCACTTCCAGGTCGGCCTGAAGATCGGGTTCCGTCTGGAGGACGACTGAGCCTGTACGGCGGATGTCCCGTGCCGCAGACTGCGGGCATGGAAGAGACTCGGGCCGCGAGAACGGGAAGACCGCGCGGTGCGGGGATGGGGGCGGTGGCGCGGGCCGCGCTGGCCGCGGCGGTGATCCTCCCCGCGGGCTGCGCCGCCCCGGCGGGCGGCGCGCCCCCCGTGTCCGCCCCCGTCCCCGCCGCCGCGCCCGCCACCACCGTGTCCGCCCCGCGAACCGCGCCCGTACCCACGATCACCGCGCCGCGAGCCGGGACCGGGCAGGAACCCCTGCTGCGCCAGAGCGCCGCCGACGTCGCGCGGACGATCGGCAGTATCCGCAAGATCGACGACCTGCCGCTGTACGAGATGACCTACCACGGGTCGTACGACCGCGAGGCGCCCCTGGGGGAGGAGGAACTGGCGGGACGGGCCGACGGCTGGGCCTGCTCCCTGTTCGCCCTGGGCGGCGACCGGCCGCTGTTCGGCCGCAACTTCGACTGGGACCCCAACCCGGCGCTGATCGTGCACGCCGACCCGCCCGACGGCTACGCCTCGGTCTCCGTCGTCGACCTGTTCCACCTGATCGGAGGCTCCACCCCGCCGGACCTGTCCGCCGCGCCCGACCGCCGCAGGATGGCTCACGCGGTGCTCGCCCCCTACGACGGGGTCAACGAGAAGGGGCTCGCGATCGGCATGGCGACCTCCCCCGAGGGAGGGCTGCCCGCCCGTTCCCCCGACCGCCCCGACATCACCAGCGTCCGCGTCATCAGGATCATGCTCGACAAGGCCGCGACCGTGGACGAGGCGTTGGCGATCATGCGCCGCTACGACGTCGACTTCACGATCGGGCCGCAGATCCACTACCTCATCGCCGACGCGGCGGGCAAGTCGGCTGTCGTGGAGTACGCCGGGGGCAGGCTCAACGTCATCGACGACCGGATGCTCACCAATTTCGGAATGACGGGCACCTCCGCCGCCCAGCGCCGGGCCGACCACCGCTACCGCACGCTCGCCGAGGGGCTGCCCGCCACCCGCGACTGGCAGGGCGCGATGGGCCTGCTGCGAAAGGTGGCCCAGACGCACACCCGCTGGTCGGTCGTCTACGACCTCACAGACGCCACCGCCCGCGTGGTGGCGGGCCAGCGCTGGGAGACCGTGCACACCATCCCGCTCGTCCAGCGCTGAGCGCCCGGCCGGGGCGGGATACGGACGCGGCGCGCCCCTCTCGTCCGCCCGGAGTCGAACGGGAGGAGACGGACGCGGTACACCCCCCCGCCCGTACCGGCGGAGGAGCTAGCTGGCCTGGCTCACCGTCGACATGTTGAAGTCGGGCACCCGGACCGGAGGCATGATCGCGCGGTTGAAGTAGTCGCTCCACTCGCGCGGCAGGGTCTGCTCGGAGGCGCCGATCTCGGTGAGGCGCCGGAGCAGGTCCACCGGGCTCTCGTTGAAGCGGAAGTTGTTCACCTCGCCCACGACCTCGCCGTTCTCCACCAGGTAGACGCCGTCGCGGGTTAGCCCGGTCAGCAGCAGCGTCTGCGGGTCGACCTCGCGGATGTACCACAGGCAGGTGAGCAATAGGCCGCGTTCGGTGGAGGCGATCATCTCCTCCAGCGACCGCCCGCCCTCGGGCCCCCGCATGATCAGGTTGTCCACGGCCGGGGTCACCGGCAGGCCGGTCAGCTCGGCCGAGTGCCGCGTCTGCAGCAGGTTGGCCAGCCTCCCGCCGGAGATCCAGTCGGTGGGCTCCAGCGGAAGCCCGTTGTCGAACACCGAGTTCTCCCGGCCCGAGGCGTGCGCCACCACGAACGGCGGGCACTCGACGCCCGGCGCCGAGGGGTCGCCGTACAGGTGGACCGGCAGCTCGGAGAGGACGTCGCCCACGCGGGTGCCGCCGCCGGGCCTGGAGAAGACCGTGCGCCCCTCCAGGGCGTCGCGCGCCCCGGTCGTCCAGTACAGGTAGACCATCAGGTCGGCCACGGCCGTCGGCGGCAGCAGCGTCTCGTAGCGGCCCGCGGGCAGCTCGACGCGGTTCCTCGCCCACTCCAGGCGCTGGGCCAGCGAGGCGTCCAGGGCCGCCACGTCGACGTCGGAGAAGTCGCGGGTGGACACGCCGGTCCACGCCGAACGCCGCATGTCGGGGGACTTGGCGTTGAGCTCCAGGCGGCCGGTGGGCTGGGTGTGCCGCAGCCGGGTGCCGGTCGAGGTGCCCACGAAGGTCGTCGTGACGGTGTGCTCGGCGAACCCGTACAGCCTGCGCCCGCCCGCCTCGGCCGTGGCGAAGGTCTCGCCCAGCGCGGGGGCGAAGGCGCCGAACACCCCGATCGAGGTCGCCTCGGCGGGGGCGTCCCAGTCGCCGGAGCGGGTGGCCTCCAGCAGCGGACGGGCGTCCTCGGACGGCCGCGCGTCCTCGGCGGCGTGGTCGGCGGCCGCCACGATGTCGTCGAGCTGCTCGGGACGGACCGCCGCCCGCGACACCACGCCCACGCCGCGGCCCACGATGGAGATCACCGTCAGCTGCGTGGAACGGGACACACCGTTGGTGGTGAGGGTGTTACCCGCGAAGCGCAGGTTGGCGCTCGACGTCTCGTCCACGATCACGACGTTGTCGTCGGCCGTGGAGAGCTCGAGAACCTTCTCGATCATCTCCTGAGGGGTCATCCCGTTCCTCTCCCGCCTCTCCCACCGGTCCTCCCGGCCGCCGCCTTCCGCCACCCGCTCGCCGCGCGTGCTCAACTGCCACTCTCCTGGACGGTGTTGAGGATGCGCACGCCGCGGAAGAGCGCCGACGGGCAGCCGTGGCTGACCGGCGCGACCTGGCCCGGCTGCCCCTTGCCGCAGTTGAACGCCCCGCCCAGCACGTACGTCTGGGGCCCGCCGACCGCCGCCATCGATCGCCAGAAGTCGGTCGTCGTGGCCTGGTAGGCGACGTCGCGCAGCTGCCCGGTGAGCCTGCCGTTCTCGATCAGATAGAACCGCTCACCGGTGAACTGAAAATTGTATCTCTGCATGTCGATGGACCAGCTCTTGTCGCCCACCACGTAGATGCCCCGGTCGACGCCGGAGATCAGCTCCTCGGTGGTGGGGCCGTCGGACGCCGGGCGCAGCGAGACGTTGGCCATCCGCTGGATCGGGGTGTGGCCGGGGGAGTCGGCGAAGGCGCAGCCGTTGGAGGCGCCCAGGCCCTTCAGCAGCGCCATCCGCCGGTCGAGCTGGTAGCCGACCAGGACGCCGTCGGAGACGATGTCGAACTCCCTGGTCGCCACCCCCTCGTCGTCGTAGCCGATCGTGGACAGGCCGTGCTCGACGGTGCGGTCGCCGGTCACGTTCATCAGCTCCGAGCCGTACACCAGCGTGCCGAGCTGGTCGAAGGTGGCGAAACTCGTCCCGGCGTACGCCGCCTCGTAACCGAGGGCGCGGTCGAGCTCGGTGGCGTGCCCGATCGACTCGTGGATCGTCAGCCACAGGTTCGACGGGTCGACCACCAGGTCGTACAGCCCCGCCTCGACGGAGGGGGCACGGAGCTTCTCCTCCAGCAGCTCGGGTATGCGCGTCAGCTCCCCGGGGAAGTCCCAGCCGGTGCCGGTGAGGTATTCGTACCCCCGGCCGACGGGCGGGGCGAGCGTCCGCATCGAGTCGAAGCGGCCCTCCAGCACCCTGGTCGCCTTCAGCTGGGGGTGTACGCGCACCCGCTGCTGCGTGGTGACGGTCCCGGCCGTGTCGGCGTAGAACTTCTGCTCCTTGACCTGCATCAGCGACGCCTGGACATGGTCCACCCCGGGATCCCTCAGCAGGGCGCCCGACCAGTCGGCGAGCAGCGCCGCCTTGTCGCGCATCGGCACCTCGAACGGGTCGACCTCGTAGGAGGAGACCCAGGTGACGTCGGAGTGGACCGCCTCGGGGGCCAGCTCGACGGGCTCGCGGTTGACCGCCGCGGAGACGACCGCCACCTCCACCGCCTGCTCGGCGACCCTGACGGCCGCCTCCGGGGTGAGCTCGACACCCCCGGCGAAGCCCCAGGTGCCGTCCTTGACGACCCGTACGGCGTAACCGAGGGTGTCAGCGTCGATGGAACCTTCCAGCGCGGCGTCGGAGAGGCGCAGGGTCTCCCCGCGAATGCGCTCCAGCCGGAAGTCGGCGTGCTCGGCGCCCAGGTCACGGGCGCGCTGCAGGGCCGCGTCCGCCAGCCGGCGCAGCGGCAGGGCGAGGAAGTCGGAGTCGATCTGGCGCATGTCGACGATCCTAGCCCTGTGATCTTGTCCCTCCCGGACAAGGTGGTTACCCGCCGGTAGCCGATACCGTCTGACCATGGCTCGATCTGTTCTCGTAACCGGCGGCAATCGCGGCATCGGCCTCGCGATCGCCCGCGAACTCGCTCAGGCAGGCGACGACGTCGCCGTCACCTACCGTTCCGGCCAGCCCCCGGAGGGGCTGTTCGGCGTGCGCTGCGACGTCACCAGCACGGCCGACGTGGACGCCGCCTTCGCGAAGGTCGAGGCCGAGTACGGCCCGGTCGAGGTGCTCGTCGCCAACGCGGGCATCACCAAGGACACGCTGCTGCCGATGATGAAGGAGGAGACCTTCACCGACGTCATCGACGCCAACCTGACCGGCGCCTACCGGGTCGCCAAGCGCGCCACCCGCGGCATGCTGCGGCTCAAGCGCGGGCGCATCGTGCTGATCTCCTCGGTGGTCGCCATGCTCGGCTCGGCCGGGCAGAGCAACTACGCCGCCTCCAAGGCGGGCATGATCGGCTTCGCCCGGTCGGCCGCCAGGGAGCTGGGCTCGCGCAACATCACCGTCAACGTGGTCGCCCCCGGCTTCGTGGAGACCGACATGACGGCCGAGCTCGACGACGCCTACCAGGAGCAGATCAGGAAGAACATCCCCCTGGGCCGCTACGCCGCCCCGGAGGAGATCGCGCGCGTGGTCAGGTTCCTGGCCGGCGAGGACGCCGCCTACATCACGGGGGCCGTCATCCCCGTCGACGGCGGCCTTGGAATGGGGCACTGACGTGGGAATCCTCGAAGGCAAGCGGCTCCTCGTCACCGGGGTGCTCACCGACGCCTCCATCGCCTTCTCGGTGGCCAAGCTGGCCCAGGAGGAGGGCGCGCAGATCGTGCTCACCGGGTTCGGCCGGCTCAGCCTGGTCGAGCGCATCGCCAAGCGCCTGCCGGAGCCGCCCCCCGTGCTGGAGCTCGACGTCACCAGCACCGAGCACCTCGACTCGCTGGCCGACCGGGTCGGCGAGCACCTCGGCGGCCTGGACGGCGTGGTGCACGCCATCGGCTTCGCGCCGCAGACCGCCCTGGGCGGCAACTTCCTCAACACCTCCTGGGAGGACGTGGCGACCGCCGTCCAGGTCTCCACGTACTCGTTCAAGTCGCTCGCGGTGGCCGCGCTCCCGCTCATGAAGGAGGGCGGCGCGATCGTCGGCCTCGACTTCGACGCCACGAAGGCCTGGCCGGTGTACGACTGGATGGGCGTGGCCAAGGCCGGCCTGGAGTCCTGCTCCCGCTATCTGGCCCGCGATCTCGGCAAGCACGGCATCCGGGTCAACCTCGTCGCCGCGGGCCCGATCAGGACCATGGCCGCCAAGAGCATCCCCGGCTTCGTCGAGTTCGAGGAGAGCTGGCCCGCCAAGGCCCCCATCGGCTGGGACATCAACGACCCGATCCCGGCGGCCAAGGCGTGCGTCGCCCTGCTGTCCGACTGGTTCCCCGCCACGACCGGCGAGATCGTCCACGTCGACGGCGGAGTCCACGCCATCGGCGGCTGAGCCGTCCACACCCCGGCGGGCGACGGCCGGCCGGGGGGACGCCGTACTGAACGGTGATGTCGCGGGCGGCCGTGGAACGACCGAGCCGAGGGGCGGGGGCGGCGCGGTCAGGCCACCCGGTGGTGTCCCGGCGGGGCGGGCTCGAACGGTATCGACTCCCTGATCTTGCGCCTGCTGTACAGCAGGCGGACCGCGAGGATCGTCGAGACGAGCACCGCCGTGGTGAGCACGGTGCTCGCCGTGTCGGACGACCGGGTGGGCGTCACCGGCTGCGCCTCCGGCATCTGCCGCTGGAGCTCCTGCATCAGCGGGGCGGGCCACAACAGCTCCACCCGGGGCGCCTCGGCGTCGACCACGGGTGACGAGGGCCTGGGGGCCACCGGCTCGCCCACGTCGGCCGTGAGCGTCCTGGTCACCGGGTGGGGCACGGGAAGCGGCCCCGGGTCGGCCGGCGCCGGAACCGGGCTCTTTCGCGCCGGGGCGGCGCCCTGGTCCAGCGAGGGGCTCGCCGAGGGCGTCGCCGACGGGCTGGGGGTCGGCGAGGCCTGGGGCCGGCTCGTCTCCGTGGAGGTCGCCGGTTGCTGCGGATCCTGGCTGAGGGGGGCCACCGACGGGTCGGCGCACCTGGAGGAGGCCACGGACCGGCAGGAGTCGGCGGGGCCCTGGGGCTGGGACGGCTGCGTGCCGCCGGAGGATCCTTCCGTGTCCTTCGTGGCGGGTGGCTTCTTTCCGGAGGGGGTCCTGGAGGCGGAGGGGGCCGGTGCCGAGGTCTGCGGGGTCTGCGGGGTCTGCGACGTCTCCGTCTCTGCGGGTGCCTCCTCGGCGGGCAGCCGGGAGTTGTCCTCGGCGGCGCCTCCGCCGGAGGGCAGGGGTGAGGGGGAGAGCGGGGAGCCCTCTTTCGTGAGGCCGTCCACGACGTCGTCCACGACCTGGCAGACCGGGCCCGTCACGGTGCCCAGCAGCCCCCCGCGGTCGCAGTCGTCCGTCCGCGTGCTCGCCCGGGCGGTGCTCACGGGCACGATCGCGACAGCCGGAATCCCACCCCCCAGCGCCAGCGCCAGAACGCCTGCCGCCATCGCAGTTCGCACTCGTCTCCTTCACCCCGGACCGGATGCCGGCCATGAGATCCCGCCGGCATCCAGGTGCCCCCCTGCCACCTGTTTGACAGTTTTGTAGGGAGGCTCGTTTTTTCCACGGAAAGTCGTCATTCGGTATCGACTAGTGATACGCGAGACGAATTCTCGTTCGGTTCTCCTGAGGGTTCGGTTCTTCTGAGAGTCCGGTTCTCCTGGGAGGCCGTCCGCGCCGGTGTCTCCCCGGTGTCTCCTCGATGCCTCCCCGGTCTCGAGCCTCAGTCCGCGGACACGTCGTCGAGCGCCTCCCTGATCTCCACGGGCAGCGTCAGGTCCTCGGCCTGGAGCACCCCGGACAGCTGCGCGTGGGTGCGGGCGCCGACGATGGCGGAGGCCACCCCCGGCTGGTCGCGTACCCATGACAGGGCCACCGACAGCGGCGAGACGCCGAGCCCCTCGGCGGCGGTCGTCACCGACTCCACGACCCGGCGGCAGCGCTCGTCGAGGTAGGGGGTGACGAAGTCGGCGAAGTGCGGGGTCGCGGCCCGGGAGTCGGCGGGGATGCCCGTCCGGTACTTCCCGGTGAGGACCCCGCGCCCGAGCGGCGACCAGGCGAGCACACCCGCGCCGACGTGCTCGGCGGCGGGGATCAGCTCGCGCTCGGCCTCCCTGGCCAGGAGCGAGTACTCGACCTGGGCGGCGACGATCGGCACCCTGCCGGGGACCGCCCGCTGCCCCACGGCGGCGGTCGCCAGCTGCCAGCCCGCGTAGTCGCACACCCCGGCGTACGCGGCCCGGCCCGAGGACACGATGGCGTCCACGGCGGCCAGGGTCTCCTCCAGCGGGACGTCGGGGTCGAAGGCGTGCAGCTGCCACAGGTCGACCTCGTTGACGCCCAGGCGGGTGAGGGAGGCGTCGATCGCGGCGACCAGGTGTTTCCTGGAGGCGTCGCGGGGCCTGCGCCCGGCCGGGGTGAGCACGGCCTTGGTGGACAGCACCAGCTCCGAACGCGGCACCGAGTCGCGCAGCAGCCGCCCGAGCAGCCGTTCGGCGTCGCCACCGGTGTAGACGTCGGCGGTGTCGATGAGCGTGCCGCCGGCCTCGGCGAACGTGCGGAGCTGCGCCGCGGCCTCCTCGGCGCCGGTGTCACGTCCCCACGTCATCGTCCCCAGTCCCAGGCGGGACACCGACAAGCCGCTCCGGCCCACATAGCGCTGCTCCATGATCCGGCCAGGTTACCGCCCGGCCACTTAAAAGTAGTGGAGCGAAGGCTGCAAGACTTGCCCGCGTGACGACCTTGTTGCTGGCCAGACACGGCCTTACCCACCTCACCGGTCCGGTCCTCGCGGGCTGGACCCCGAACGTGCACCTCAGTGACGCGGGACGGGCCCAGGCGGAGGCGCTCGCCGCGCGGCTGACCTCCCTGGAGCTCGACGCGATCGTCTCCAGCCCGCTGGAGCGCTGCCAGGAGACCGCGCAGGCGGTCGCGGAGGGACGGCGGGGGGCGGAGGTGCTGACCGACGAGCGCTTCGGCGAGTGCCGCTACGGCGACTGGACGGGCCGCCCGATCGCCGAGCTCGCCAAGGACCCCCTCTGGCCCGTCGTGCAGGCCCACCCGAGCGCGGTGACGTTCCCCGGCGGGGAGTCCCTGTCCGCCGTCCAGCACCGCGCCGTGACGGCCGTCAGGGAGTGGAACGAGCGCCTCGGCCCCAAGGCGGTCTATCTCGTCTGCAGCCACGGGGACGTGATCAAGGCCATCGTGGCCGACGCCATGGGGCTGCACCTGGACCAGTTCCAGCGGATAACCGCCGACCCGGCGTCGCTCACCGCCATTCGCTACACCCCCTTGCGCCCCTTCGTGCTCAGGCTCAACGACCTGGGCGGAGATGTGGCCGGATTGCGCCTCGGGGAGGGTTCGGAGGGCGCGGAAGGGGGAGAAAATCCCACCGGGAGCGATGCCGCAGTCGGCGGCGGATCCGGAACCACGTAAGGTCGGGCTATGCCGGTCTTCGACTACGATCCACCCGAGAGGTTCGTGGCCGGTGCCGTGGGGCAACCGGGGTCACGAACCTTCTTCCTGCAGGCCCGGGGCCAGGGCAGGCTGACCACCGTGGCGCTGGAGAAGTTCCAGGTCGCGGCGCTGGCCGACCGTCTCGACGAGCTGCTCGACGAGGTGTTGCGACGCGGTGAGGGCAGTGTCCCCGTGCCCGCCGTCGCCCCGGCCGCGCTGGCGGACAACGCCCCCCTCGACGTGCCGATCAGCGAGGACTTCCGTGTCGGCGTCATGGCCCTGGCCTGGGACTCCGAGGCCTCACAGGTGGTCATCGAGGCCAAGGAGGCCGTCGCCGAGGACGAGGAGTTCGAGCCGTCCCCGCTCGTCGAGCCCACGGTGCTGCGCGTGCACATCAGCCCCGGCGCCGCGAGGGCCTTCACCAAGCGGGCCATGGCGCTCGTCGCCGCCGGCCGCCCGCCCTGCCCTCTCTGCGCCCAGCCTCTCGACGCCGAGGGGCATATTTGTGTGCGGCTCAATGGTTACCGGGGTAGTAGCGCTTCATCTGCTGGAGGAGGCGAATGAGTGCTGAGAGCGAGCCGACGCTGAGTGCGGCGCCGGCCGCGGGGCTGGACGACGAGACCGCGACGCGTCTGCTCCGTGACGGCCAACTTGACGTGGCGGGCCGCCTGGTCGAGGCGACCAACATGACGCTCTACTGTTCGGTCCGGCTCGGCGGGCTCGCGGCGGCCTGCGTGTACAAGCCGGTACGGGGCGAACGCCCCCTCTGGGACTTCCCCGACGGCACCCTGGCGGCCCGCGAGGTCGCCGCCTACGAGGTCTCCGCGGCGATCGGCTGGCGGATCGTGCCGCCCACCGTCTACCGCGACGGCCCCTTCGGCCCGGGGATGTGCCAGCTCTGGATCGACACCGACCCCGGCACCGACCTGATGGTGCTGATCCGCAGCCGCCAGCCCTCGCTGCGGCGGATGGCCGTCTTCGACGCCATCGTCAACAACGCCGACCGCAAGGGCGGCCACCTGCTGCCGCTCGCCGACGGTCACGTCTACGGCGTCGACCACGGGGTCTCCTTCTCGGCCGAGGACAAGCTCCGCACCGTGCTGTGGCAGTGGCGCGGCAAACCTTTGTCCCGCGAGGCCATGAACGTCCTGACCCGCCTGGAGTCCGACCTGGAGCAGGGCCGCCTCGGCCGCCGCCTTCGCGAGCTCCTCACCCTCCACGAGGTCGAGGCCACCTGGTCGCGGGTCCGCAGGCTGCTCGACACCGGCCTGCACCCCCTCCCCTCCAAGGACTGGCCCGCCATCCCCTGGCCGCCGATCTGAGGTCCTCGCGCGCCGGCCCGCCGCCCCGGGCACCGGCGTCCCGCGAGGAGGCGGCTCTCCGGTCGCGGCCTCCGTGACCTCGGTTTCCCTCCCGACGGAGGGCCCCGGTCCGCGCCCGCCCCCCGCGAGGGCGTAGCCTCCGGGGCATGTGCACGGTTGTCGTCAGCATCGATCCGAGCGCCGAGATCCCCCTGATCGTGGTCGGGGTGCGCGACGAGTTCGTCGACCGCCCCTGGGTTCCCCCGGCCCGGCACTGGCCGGACGGCGGGCCCGGCCCGATCGGCGGGCGTGATCTGCGGGGAGGCGGCACCTGGCTCGCCGTCGACCCCGGGGCCAGGCGGGTCGGAGCCCTCCTCAACGGGCTCGGTGTGCTCGCCCCCGAGGAGGCCCGCCGCTCGCGGGGCGACCTGGCGCTCCTGGCGGCGGCCGGGGGCGGGCCCGCGGAGGACGAGCTTGAACACTACGACCCCTTCCACCTGCTAAGGGCCGATCCCGACGGGGCCCGCCTGTGGCACTGGGACGGGATCACCCTGGAGCGGGACGACCTCCCGCCGGGGACCCACATGATCGTCAACAGCGGCTGGGAGCGCGGCGCGGAGAACGAGCGGGTGGCGTTCTTCCGCCCGCTGTTCGCCAAGGCGGGCCGCCCCCTGGAGCTCGACGGCCCCTGGGAGGAGTGGCGGGAACTCGCCACCGGGGCGGGGATTCCCTTCGAGGACCCCCGCACGATGATCGTCCGTCACGAGCTGCCCGACGGGCGGACCTTCGCCTCCGGCTCCGTGACCCTGCTGGCCCTGGCGCCCGGCGGCGTCCGCTACGAGTTCACCGCAGACCCTCGTGATCCGGGCGCCTTCCGCGAGATCCGCACGGAATGATCCGGTCGGCTCCCGGAGTTGAGGTGAGTGCCCCTGTTATCCACCATCCCGAGCCAACCGGGGTGGTCCAACCGCTGGATAGGCTTCATTTTATGAGATCGTGGTCTGAGCCGAAGGTTCCTCGGCTTCCCGGTGCCGGTGTCCCGCTGCGGCTGTTCGACACCGCCGCGCGAGAGACCGGCCCCACAAAGCCGGGCCGCACGGCACGGATGTACGTCTGCGGCATCACGCCCTACGACGCCACCCATCTGGGCCACGCCAACACCTACCTCGCCTTCGACCTGGTCAACCGGGCCTGGCGCGACGCCGGTCACGAGGTGCACTTCACCCAGAACGCCACGGACGTCGACGACCCCCTGCTGGAACGTGCCGGGCAGACCGGCATCGACTGGCGGGACCTGGCCGAGCGTGAGATCGAGCTGTTCCGGACCGACATGGAGGCGCTGCGCATCCTCCCGCCGCGTGACTACGTCGCCGTGACCGAGGTGATCGACCAGGTCGCCGACCTGATCGTGTCGCTGCGCGACAAGGGCGCGACCTACGTCCTCGACGGCGACGTCTACTTCGACGTGGCCGCCGCCCCCAAGTTCGGGGCCGTCTCCGGTTACCCGGAGGAGCACATGCTCACCCTGTTCGGCGAGCGCGGGGGAGACCCGGACCGGCCGGGCAAGAAGCACCCGCTCGACTGGCTGCTCTGGCGCGCGGAGCGCCCGGGGGAGCCGTCCTGGCCCTCGCCGTTCGGCCCCGGCAGGCCCGGCTGGCACATCGAGTGCACCGCGATCGCCCTGGCGAACCTGTCCAGCGGTTTCGACGTCGCCGGCGGGGGTTCCGACCTGATCTTCCCCCACCACGAGTGCGGCGCCCATGAGGGCCACGTGGCGTGCGGGGAGTGGCCCTTCGCGAGGGCGTACGTGCACGCGGGCATGGTCGCCCTGGACGGCGAGAAGATGTCCAAGTCGAAGGGCAACCTGATCTTCGTCTCGCGCCTGCGCCGGGAGGCCGACCCGATGGCCATCCGGCTGGCCCTGCTGGCGCACCACTACCGTTCCGACTGGGAGTGGACCTCCGAGCAGCTGGGCTCGGCGGAGGTGCGGCTGGCGCGCTGGCGCTCGGCCGCGGGGCTGCAGACCGGCCCCGACGCCGGTGTCGTGCTCGAAAGGGTGCGCGCCCGGATGGCCGACGACCTGGACGCCCCCGGGGCCCTCGCGGCCGTCGACGACTGGGCGGAGCGGGCCCTGTCGGAGGGGGGCAGTGACCCGAACGCGCCCGTCCTCGTCAGGGAGACCGTGGACGCGCTGCTCGGGGTCGCGCTCTAGACGCTCCGGGGTGCGGAGCTCGGGGGGCGTGACGGGCCTCCTGGCGCGCGGCGGCGCCCGGTTCGATCCAGGTGCGCCGCCGGCCCCCGGGAGACGGTGGGGCCCGCGGCGTGGCGTGCGCCACGGATGGCACGGGGTCGGCCCGCGCCGGGTGTGACCTTGGAAACGGCCCGGGAGACGGTGGGGCCCGCGGCGTGGCGTGCGCCACGAGCGGCACCGGGGCGCCCCGCCGGATGTGGCCCTGGAAACGTGTGGCCCTGGAAAACGACGGAGCCCGCACCGCTTGCGCGGTGCGGGCCCTATCTGAAGCCTTTGAGGTCAGACCGGATCAGATGACCTGAACCTGGTCGGCCTGCGGGCCCTTCTGGCCCTGCGTGGTGACGAAGCTGACACGCTGGTTCTCCT
The DNA here is from genome assembly GCF_042888905.1 of Streptosporangium sp. NPDC002721. NCBI lineage: Bacteria > Bacillati > Actinomycetota > Actinomycetes > Streptosporangiales > Streptosporangiaceae > Streptosporangium > Streptosporangium sp. NPDC002721. The sequence goes on along the minus strand of NZ_JBIAQI010000008.1, from coordinate 180,498 downwards.
CCAGGCTGCGGTAGCCGCCGGAGTTGATAGCCGAGTAGTGCACGAAGACATCGGCGGTGCCGTCATCCGGTGCGATGAATCCGAAGCCCTTTTCGGCGTTGAACCACTTAACGGTGCCCTCAGACAAAACTACTTCTCCTCATTGGGAGCCTCACCGAACCACCAGGTCGGCGGCACGGGGCTGCGTTGCGGACCCTACCATGCACCCGCGGAAACCATCCGGAGAAACTGTGTAACGTCCGCTGTCGGCGGACTTCTCATAAGCACTTGAGATGATAAGGCTAAGCTGAGAACTACGACTGCAACCATGCAAGCCTATCTGACGATCCCAAGGTGCGCAAGTCACGAGATGGTTGCGAAGAACCGCTCGCGCTCGTCCTCGGGGAGACGGTCGACGAACAGGGTGCCGTCGAGGTGGTCGGCCTCGTGCTGCAGGACGCGGGCGAGCATGCCCAGGGCGCGCACGGTGACGGGCTTGCCGAACATGTCGCGGCCACGGGCGGTGACCATGTAGGAGCGTTCCAGGGGCCACCAGCGGCCGGGCGCCGACAGGCAGGCCTCGTCGGCCACGATCCTGCGCTCGGACAGCTCCAGGCGCGGGTTGACCAGGTGACCGGACCTGCCGTCGAGCTCGTAGACGACGACCCGCAGGGGGACGCCGATCTGCGGGGCGGCCAGCCCCGCGCGGCCCGCGCCGGCCCGCATCGTGACCTGGAGCGACTTGACCAGGGCGCGCAACGGGCGGTCGAAGGTGGTCACCGGCTCGGACACCGTGCGGAGCACGGGATCGGTGAACGGTCGGATCGGCTGGACGGCCACGCGCACTCCCCGAGGCGAACGAATCGGCAACGGAGACGATTCCCGTTGCCGCGCGGCTCAACCGTTGCCCTTTCGTCCTTCGCGTTTCCGGGAGGTTGCCGATGTGCGACGTGTGCATTGCGTATTTCCATGGTTAGTCACACGTAACCGGCGCACCATCACAGATAGTGAATGTGCGTAATGCCGCCCTCCTAAGTTTCGGGATCGAAGCCCCCGAAACCCGCAGGAGGAAAAGATGGCCAAGCCCTGGATCAGCGACTGGCGGCCCGACGACCCCGCCTTCTGGCGGGAGCGGGGCAGGAAGGTGGCCCGCAGGAACCTGGTCTTCTCCATCTTCGCCGAGCACCTCGGGTTCACGCTGTGGACCGTGTGGAGCATCGTGGCCGTGCAGCTGGGCTCCTACGAGTTCTCCACCGACCAGCTCTTCTGGATCGTCGCCCTGCCCAACCTGGTCGGCTCGGCGCTGCGCATCCCCTACACCTTCGCCCCGGCCAGGTTCGGCGGCCGGAACTTCACCGTGGTCAGCGCCCTGCTGCTGCTCGTGCCCGCGGTGCTGCTCGCCATCGCGGTCGGCGACCCGGCCACCCCCTACTGGATGTTCCTGGTGATCGCGGCCACGGCGGGCCTGGGCGGTGGCAACTTCGCCTCCAGCATGGCCAACATCACCTACTTCTACCCCCAGGACAGGCAGGGGGCGGCGCTCGGGCTCAACGCGGCGGGCGGCAACATCGGGGTCAGCTCCGTGCAGCTCGTCATGCCCCTGGTGATCGGGGCGTTCGGCCTGGCCGCCGCCGGGTTGTTCTGGATCCCGTTCGTCCTGGCCGCCGCGATCGGCGCCTACTTCTTCATGGACAACCTGACCTCCGCCAAGGCCAGTCCCGCCGACCAGCTGAAGGTCGCCGGCCGGGCCCAGACCTGGATCATGTCGGTCCTGTACATCGGCACCTTCGGCTCCTTCATCGGCTACTCCACCGCCTTTCCGCTGCTCATCAAGAGCCAGTTCCCCGAGCAGGCCTCCCTGGTGGGACTGGCCTTCATCGGCCCGCTGCTCGGCTCCATGATCCGCCCGGTCGGGGGCTGGCTGTCCGACCGGCTCGGCGGGGCGCGGGTGACGCTCTTCAACTTCGCCGCGATGGCGGGGGCGGCGGCGCTGGTCTGGCAGGGCCTGTCCCAGCACGTCTTCGCGCTGTTCTTCTGCGCCTACATGCTCCTGGTCGCCACCACCGGCATCGGCAACGGCTCCACCTACCGGATGATCCCGGCGATCTTCCGGGCGAAGGCCGTGGCGGGCATCGCCCCCGGTACGGACGCCCACGAGGCCGCCGCCGCCGTCGGGAAGCGTGACGCCTCCGCCGCGATCGGGATCATCTCCGCGATCGGCGCCTTCGGCGGGTTCTTCATCAACCGTGGGTTCGGCAGCTCCATCGCCGCGACCGGGGGAGCGGGGGCGGCCCTGGCCTCCTTCGCCGCCTTCTACGTCGTGTGCGCGGTCATCACCTGGGCCTGCTACCTGCGTACCGCGGGATCGGTGCCGAGCCTGGCCGCGGCCCGCGTGTGACCACCGGGGTGGCGGGCGCCCGTGATCACATCCGGCACCGGCCCGGCCGACGGACGACTCACATCCGCCTCATCGCGAATGTGAACACGGTTAGCGGCTTGTAGCACATCGGTAACAGGGGAGACCTCGCGGTGAAACCGCCTGAAAGCACCATCGGATCCATGCCGGTCTCACTTCCCCCCCAGACGCCTGTGAAGGCTGGGGCGGAGCGGACGAGAGGGGAAAGGCCAACCATGTCACGGCTCGTCGTGGTAGGACACGGACCGACATCGCACCGGCTGGTCGAGGCTCTGGTCGCCAAGGGCTTCGCGGGGAGCATCACGGTGCTGGGGGAGGAGCCCCGGCCGGCGTACGACCGGGTGGCGCTCACCTCCTACCTGACGGGCAGGAGCGTCGAAGACCTTACCTACCCGACGCCGGAGGGGGTCGTGCTGCGGCTGTCGTCCAGGGTCGTGGAGATCGACAGGCAGGCGCGCGAGGCCGTCACCGCCGACGGCCACCGCGAACCGTACGACGTGCTGGTGCTGGCCACCGGCTCCAGCCCGTTCGTGCCGCCGGTGCCGGGCAGGGAGCTGGACGGCTGCTTCGTCTACCGCACGATCGACGATCTCGACGCGATCAGGGAGGCCGCCTCGGGCGCCACGAGCGGCGTCGTGATCGGCGGCGGGCTGCTGGGGCTGGAGGCCGCCGACGCGCTGCGCGGCCTGGGGCTGGCGACGCACGTCGTGGAGATGGGCGGCTGGCTCATGCCCCGCCAGGTCGACGAGGGCGGCGGCGCCGTCCTGCGCGGCCACGTGGAGGCGCTCGGTCTGAGCGTGCACACCGAGGCCGGGGCCAGGGAGATCGTCGCGGGCCCGGACGGGCGGGTGGCGGGCCTGGTCAAGCCGGACGGCGAGACCGTCGAGGCGCAGATCGTGGTCTTCTCCGCGGGCGTGCGGCCGCGTGACGAGCTGGCCAGGCAGGCCGGTCTGGAGGTCGGCGCGCGCGGCGGGATCGCCGTGGACGACGGGATGCGCACCGGCGACCCGGCGATCTACGCGATCGGCGAGTGCGCCCTGCACGAGGGCATGGTCTACGGGCTGGTGGGGCCGTGCTTCACGATGGCCGAGGTCGCCGCCGACCGCATCCTCGGCGGCGAGGCGGTCTTCACCCGCGCGGACCTGTCGACCAAGCTCAAGCTGCTCGGCGTGGAGGTCGCCCAGTTCGGAGCGATGGAGGGCGCGCTGGACGTGACCTTCATGGACCCGGTGGGCGGCGTCTACCAGAAGCTGTTCGTCAGCGACGACGCCCGCACCCTGCTCGGCGGGATCTGCGTCGGCGACGCCACCCCGTACAACACCCTCAAGCCCTTCGTCGGCCGCGACCTGCCGGGCTCGCCGAGTGAGCTGCTGTTCACCGGGGGTCCGGCGAACATGGAGGTCCCCGACGAGGCGCAGGTCTGCTCCTGCAACAACGTCACCAAGGGCCAGGTGTGCGCGGCCATCGTCGAGCACGGCCTCACCGACGTCCCGGGCATCAAGGCGTGCACCCGCGCGGGCACCACCTGCGGCAGCTGCGTCCCGACGCTCAAGCAGCTCCTCGTCTCCTCGGGCGTCGAGGTCTCCAAGGCCCTGTGCGAGCACTTCGCGTACAGCAGGGCGGAGCTGTTCGACATCGTCCGGGTGCGCGGCATCACGACGTTCTCGCACCTCATCGCCGAGCACGGCACCGGGCGAGGCTGCGACGTGTGCAAGCCCGTCGTCGCCTCCATCCTCGCCTCGCTGGGCAACGGCCACATCCTCGACGGCGAGCAGGCCGCCCTGCAGGACACCAACGACCACTTCCTGGCCAACATCCAGCGCAACGGCACCTACTCGGTGGTGCCGCGCATCCCCGGCGGGGAGATCACCCCGGACAAGCTCATCGTGATCGGCGAGGTGGCCCGCGACTTCGGCCTCTACACCAAGATCACCGGCGGGCAGCGGATCGACCTGTTCGGGGCCCGGGTGGAGCAGCTCCCGCTGATCTGGAAGCGGCTGGTGGACGCGGGCTTCGAGTCCGGGCAGGCGTACGGCAAGGCGCTGCGCACGGTGAAGTCCTGCGTGGGCTCGACCTGGTGCCGGTACGGGGTGCAGGACGCCGTCGGCCTGGCCATCGCGCTGGAGCTGCGCTACCGGGGCCTGCGCTCGCCGCACAAGCTGAAGTCGGCCGTCTCCGGATGCGCCCGCGAGTGCGCCGAGGCGCGCGGCAAGGACTTCGGCGTCATCGCCACCGAGCGGGGCTGGAACCTCTACGTGGGCGGCAACGGCGGCTTCACCCCGCGCCACGCCGACCTGTTCGCCTCCGACCTGAGCACCGAGGAACTGGTCCGCGTCATCGACCGGTTCGTGATGTTCTACGTCCGCACCGCCGACCGCCTGCAGCGCACCTCCGCCTGGCTGGAGGCCCAGGGCCTGGCCTACGTCAAGGAGGTCGTCCTGGACGACTCCCTGGGGATCTGCGCCGACCTGGAGGCCCAGATGGAGCGGCACGTGACCGGGTACGCCGACGAGTGGCGCGCCGCGATCGAGGACCCGGAGAAGCTGCGGCGGTTCGTCTCCTTCGTCAACGCCCCCGGCACCCCGGACCCGTCGATCGCCTTCGAGCCCGAGCGCGACCAGGTGAAGCCGGTGCTGATCCCGCTGGAGGTGGTCCGCTCCTGATCCGGACCGCCCGCACCACAAGGACCCAGAGGACCCAGAGGACCCCAGGAGAGGAGGCCTTCGCCGATGACTGCCCTGAGAGAAGACCTGGAGACACCGGAGACGCTGGAGACGACCGCCTGGACGGCGGTCTGCTCCTACGCCGACCTGCTGCCCGAGCGCGGGGCGTGCGCGCTCGTCGGCGGCAGCCAGATAGCGCTGTTCCGCGCCTTCGACGGCTCCCTGTTCGCGATCGGCAACCGCGATCCGTTCAGCGGCGCCCACGTCCTGTCCCGGGGGATCGTGGGCACCAGGGGCGGCGAGCCCGTGGTGGCCTCCCCGATGCACAAGCAGGTGTTCTCCCTCCTCACGGGGGTGTGCCTGGACGAGCCCGCGGTAGCCGTGCCGACCTACCCGATCCGCGTCACCGGCGGAACGGTGGAGGTGGGCCCCCGGTGAGCGTGGGCGGGCGCGGGATGCGGACGCGGGCGGCCGGATACCGAGGAAACATCGAGCGAGAAGTGGTGAACGACAGATGAGCACCGCCGTTCTGGACAGTCCCATCGGCTCTCCCGAGACCGCGCCCGACGCGCTGGCCGGGTTCACGATCGGGGTGACCGCCACCCGGCGGCGCGAGGAGTTCTGCGCGCTGCTGGAACGCCGGGGCGCGAGGGTGGTGCGGGCCCCGGCGATCCGGCTGGTGCCCCTGGCCGAGGACGCCGACCTGCTGGCCGCGACCCGCGCCACCCTGGCCGCCCCGGTCGACGACGTGGTGGTCACCACCGGCGTCGGCTTCCGCGGATGGATGGCCGCGGCCGAGGGCTGGGGACTGTCCGGCGACCTCGCCGAGCACCTGACCGCGGCCCGGCTGCTGACCCGCGGGCCCAAGGCGCGCGGCGCGGTCAGGGCGGCGGGCCTGACCGACCACTGGACCCCGCCCACGGAGTCGTGCGAGGAGGTCAAGCAGCACCTGCTCGCCCAGGACCTGCGCGGGCGCCGCGTCGCCGTGCAGCTGCACGGCGAGCCGCTGACCGGTTTCGTGGCCGCGCTGCGCGAGGCGGGCGCGGAGGTCATCGAGGTGCCGGTCTACCGGTGGCTGCCCTACCGCGACGTGTCACCGCTGCGGCGCCTGGTCAGCCAGGCGATCTCCGGCGGGGTGGACGCGGTGGCCTTCACCAGCGCCCCGGCCGTGCTGGCCATGCTCAACTCCGCCCGCGCGGACGGCCTGGAGGACGCGCTGGTCGCGGCCTTCGCCGGGCCGGTCGTCGCCGCCTGCGTGGGCCCGGTCACCGCCGGGCCGCTGGAGGCGCGCGGGGTGCCCACCGTGCAGCCCGAGCGCTCCCGCCTGGGCACGCTGGCCCGTACCCTCGCCAGGCACCTGCCCGAGCACAGCGTCACCCGCCTGGTCGCGGGCGGCCACCGGCTGGAGATCCGCGGCCACGCCGTCGCGGTGGACGGCGAGCTGAAGCCGCTGCCTCCGGCGCCGATGGCGGTCCTCAAGCGCCTGGCCGACAAGCCGGGACACGTGGTGGCCCGCTCCGACCTGCGGACCGTGCTCCCCGGCGGCCCGTCGCGCGACTCGGCCGAGCACGCGGTCGAGATGGCCATCACCCGCCTGCGCCGCGCGCTCGGTCCCGCGGGGATCGTCGAGACTGTCGTCAAGCGCGGCTACCGCCTGGCCTGCGACCGGGGCGAAGGCCTGTGACGACACTGGTCCTGGCCGGGCACGGGACGCGCAGCGCGCGAGGCGAGGAGACCCTGGCCGGGCTGCGGGACCTGGTGCGCGGGTGCCGCCGGGGGACGCGGGTGGAGCAGGCGTTCCTGGAGATCAGCTCGCCGCTGCTCGCCGACGTGCTGCCCGGCCTGCCCGGACCCGTCGTGGTGGTCCCGCTGCTGCTGGCGGGCGGTTACCACGTCCACATCGACCTGCCCTCCGTGGTGGCCTCCGCCCGGCCGGACGCCGTGGTCGCGGCCCCGCTCGGGCCGCACGCGCTGCTCACCGCGGTCCTCGCCAGGCGGCTCTCGGCCGCGGGGCTCCGGGCGGCCGACTCGGTGATCCTGGGAGCGGCGGGATCGTCCGACCCGGCCGCGCTGGCCGACGTGCGGGCGGCGGCCCGGCTGCTGTCGGTGCGGCTCTCCCGCCCGGTCACCGCGGCCTTCGCCGCGACGGGCGCCCCCTCGATCTCGGAGGCCCTGGAACGGCTGCGCTCGGGACCGGCGCCGCGGATCGCGCTGGCCTCCTATCTCCTGGCCCCCGGCTTCTTCCAGGACCGCCTGGAGGCGTCGGGCGCCGACCTGGTCGCCGCTCCCCTGGGGGTGGACGCCGACCTGGCCGCGCTGGTGTGGGCCCGGTTCGACCAGGCCCGCCTGGCGGCGGTGGCGGCCGGTCTCGACAGGGGCCCGCGGATCCCGGCGGGGCCCGCCCGGAGCCGGTGACCGCGGGGGGTCGGCCGGGTCCGGGGGGCTCCGGTCCGGTCGTGAGGGGACGATCGGGCTCGGCGGGACTCCGGTCCGACCGCGGGGGGCGGTCAGGCCCGGCGGGCTCCGGTCCGGTCGTGAGGGGCAGGCTCGCCGGGGCCCGGTCCGAGCGCGCGCACGGTCAGGGTCGGTGAGGCCCCGGTCCGGTCGCGGGCGGTGGTCAGGCTTGCCGGAGCTCCAGCCTCAGCTCGCGGACGATCTCCTCGGCGACGTCGTCCCGCGACGGCAGGAAGTCGTCGGCGCCGAGAAGCGTCTCGTAGTAGGCGTGGCTGAAGCACCCGGCGAGCAGCAGCCGGGCGCTGGCGACCGGGACGACGTCGGGGGAGAGGCGCCCCGCGCGCTGCTCGGCCGCCAGGTACGCGGTGAGCGGGACGATCTCCGACATCGGCCCGATGTCGCTGTCGCGCATCGCCTCGCGGAAGCGGACCGTGACCGAGGGGGAGGTGAAGGCGGGCAGCGCCGCCGCCTGGACCTCGCAGTAGTAGTCGATGCCCGCCCGCGCGATGGGCAGCAGGTTCTCGCTCACCCGGCCCTTGCCGACCAGGTACATCAGGTCGTCGAGGACGCGCCGCCAGACCGGGAGCCGGTCCTGCAGCAGGGCGAGGAACAGGTCGATGGCGTGCCCGGACGCGGTGCCCCGCGAGCGCGGGTGCGTGGCCTCGCCGGCCTCCTCGCGCTTCATGAACGCGGCCAGCTCGAGGACGCGCCGCCGCGCCTCCTGGGTGTTGCGGTGCGGGTCGAGGTCGGTCGGCTGGTAGTGGTCGATCTGGTACGGGTCGATATAGGGAGTCGCCATGGTCGCCCTAACGTGCGCAGTCACATGGACAGATGGTCGTGACGGTGATGTGTCGTCCGCCGGTGTCCACGGGGCCGTGTCCTTTCGGCCGTGGAGTCGCCGACGTCCGGTTCTCCGCTCGGCACGCCCCCGTCGGTCCGGGGCGTGCCCGATCGGTTCGTGTCGACCCGGACCCGACCCCGGGTTCGACCTTGATTCAACCTTGATTCAACCTAGGCGAAAAAGAGCGCCCGGTGGTAACCGTACGCCGTGAGTTCAGCCGTCGGAGTCACGGTCGCGCCGGCGCAGGTAGCGCTCGAACTCGGCGGCTATGGCGTCGCCGCTCGCCTCGGGCAGCTCGGCGGCGTCCTTGCGCTCCTCCAGCTCCTTGACGTACTCGGCGACCTCGCTGTCCTGGGAGGCCAGCTCGTCGACGCCGTGCTCCCAGGCCCGGGACTCCTCGGCCAGCTCGCCCAGCGGCATCGGGATGTCGAGCAGGTCCTCCATCCGGCTGAGCAGCGCCATGGTGGCCTTCGGGTTGGGCGGCTGGGCCACGTAGTGCGGCACCGAGGCCCACAGCGACACGGCGTGCAGCCCGGCGGCGCCCAGGGAGTGCTGCAGGACGCCGACGATGCCCGTCGGCCCCTCGTAGCGGCTCAGCTCCAGGTTGATCGCCCTGGCCAGGCCCTCGTCGGTCGCCGAGCCCACGATCGGCACCGGGCGGGTGTGCGGGGAGTCGTTGAGCAGCGCGCCGAGCAGGACCGCGAGCTCGACCCCCAGCTCGCGGCAGACGAACACGATCTCCTCGCAGAACGCGCGCCAGCGCATGTTGGGCTCGATGCCGCGCAGCAGCACCACGTCGCGGTCGACGCCCGGGGGCCTGGCCACCGACAGCTTGGTGGTCGGCCAGGTGATGGAACGCGTCAGCCCCTCGCCCATCTCGACGATCGGGCGGGTCACCTGGAAGTCGTAGTATTCCTCGGGGTCCAGGGAGACGAGCGGGGTCGCCTTCCACTGCTCCTCGAGGTGCGCGATCACTCCGCTCGAGGCCTCACCCGCGTCGTTCCACCCCTCGAACGCGGCGATCATCACCGGGTCGACGAGCTCGGGCAGGCCCTCGATCTCGATCACGCGCCCCCTCCTTCTCACCTCACGTCCTATCCGGCTAAGCCTATGCGGTGAGGGGGCCTTCACGTCACCTTCCCGACATGCTGTGGACGATCAGGACGTCGTGGCCCGTACGTGGCCCGTACGTGGCCTGTACGCGGCCCGTACGCGGCCCGTGCGCGGCCCGCGCACCGGGCGGCGACGGGCCCGGCGGGGCGCTCACCAGGTCAATTGGACGGAAGGTCCAGTTGAGGCCAGGGGTGCCGCCGGGAACCAGGGGGCCCGGACGGCTCCCAAGTATTCTTGTCGCATGACAAGCACTCCGTCTTTCCGTGAAGTCCTGAACGAGCGCGTGATGGTCGCCGACGGGGCCATGGGGACGATGCTTCAGGCCCACGACGTCACCATGGATGACTTCCAAGACCATGAGGGCTGCAATGAAGTGCTCAACGTCACCCGTCCCGACATCGTCCGCGCCGTGCACGAGGCCTACTTCGAGGTGGGGGTCGACTGCGTCGAGACCAACACCTTCGGCGCCAACCTTTCAGCTCTCGGCGAATACGACATCTCCGAGCGCGTCTTCGAGTACTCCGAGGCCGGTGCCCGCGTCGCCCGCGAGGCCGCCGACGCCTGGTCCACCCCCGACCGCCCGCGCTTCGTGCTCGGCTCCATCGGCCCCGGCACCAAGCTCCCCACCCTCGGGCACAAGCCGTACGACGTGCTGCGCGACGCCTACTACGACAACGCCGCGGGCCTGGTCGGCGGCGGCGCCGACGCGCTGATCATCGAGACCTCCCAGGACCTCCTCCAGGTCAAGGCCGCGGTGATCGGCGCCCGCCGGGCCGTCGCCGACTCCGGCCGCGACGTGCCGGTCATCGCCCAGGTGACCATCGAGACCAACGGCGCGATGCTGCTGGGCTCGGAGATCGGCGCGGCCCTGACCGCGATCGAGCCGCTCGGCGTCGACGTGATCGGCCTCAACTGCGCGACCGGTCCCGCCGAGATGAGCGAGCACCTGCGCTACCTGGCCCGCCACGCCCGGGTCCGCCTGTCGTGCATGCCCAACGCCGGGCTGCCCGTGCTCACCTCCGACGGCGCCTACTACCCGCTGAGCCCCGAGGAGCTGGCCTCGGCGCACGAGAACTTCGTCCGCGACTACGGGCTGTCCCTGGTCGGCGGCTGCTGCGGCACCACCCCCGAGCACCTGCGCCAGGTCGTCGAGCGGGTCCGCGGGCGGGAGCCGGCCCCGCGCCGCCCCCGCCCCGAGGCCGGGGCCTCCTCCCTCTACCAGAGCGTCCCCTTCCGCCAGGACACCTCGTACATGGCCATCGGCGAGCGCACCAACGCCGTCGGCTCCAAGGTCTTCCGCGAGGCGATGCTCGCCCAGGACTGGGAGGAGTGCGTGGAGATCGCGCGGGGGCAGGCCCGCGACGGCGCGCACATGCTCGACCTCTGCGTCGACTACGTGGGCCGCGACGGCGTGGCCGACATGAGGGAGCTGGCGTTCCGCTTCGCCACCGCCTCCACGCTGCCGGTCGTCCTCGACTCCACCGAGCCCGCCGTCATCGAGGCCGGGCTGCAGATGCTCGGCGGGCGCGCGGTCGTCAACTCGGTCAACTACGAGGAGGGCGACGGCCCCGGGACGCGCTTCCACCGGAACATGACCCTGGTCCGCGAGTACGGCGCCGCCGTGGTGGCCCTCACCATCGACGAGCGGGGCCAGGCCCGCACCGCCGACCTGAAGGTCGAGATCGCGGCCCGCCTCATCGAGGACCTGACCGGCAAATGGGGCATGAGGGTCGAGGACATCCTCGTCGACATGCTCACCTTCCCCATCGCCACCGGCCAGGAGGAGACCCGGCGCGACGCGCTGGAGACGATCGAGGCGATCAGGGAGATCAAGCGGATCCACCCCGGGGTGCAGACGGTCCTGGGCCTGTCGAACGTGTCGTTCGGCCTCAACCCGGCCGCCCGCGTCGTGCTCAACTCGGTCTTCCTCAACGAGTGCGTCAACGCCGGTCTCGACGCGGCGATCGCGCACGCCTCCAAGATCCTGCCGATGGCGCGCATCCCCGACGAGCAGCGCCAGGTCGCCCTGGACATGGTCTACGACCGGCGCAGGGAGGGCTACGACCCGCTGCGGCGGTTCATGGAGCTGTTCGAGGGCGTCGACGCCGCCGCGCTCAAGGAGAGCAAGGCCGAGGAGCTCGCCGCGCTGCCGCTGTGGGAGCGGCTCAAGCGCCGCATCGTCGACGGCGAGCGCAAGGGCCTGGAGGCCGACCTCGACGAGGGCCTGGCCCGGCGCCCCGCCCTGGAGATCGTGAACGACGTGCTGCTGGACGGCATGAAGACCGTCGGCGAGCTGTTCGGCTCCGGCCAGATGCAGCTGCCGTTCGTGCTCCAGTCGGCCGAGGTGATGAAGACCTCGGTCGCCTACCTGGAGCCGCACATGGAGCGGGTCGAGGGCGAGGTCAAGGGCCGCATCGTGCTCGCCACCGTCAAGGGCGACGTGCACGACATCGGCAAGAACCTGGTCGACATCATCCTGTCCAACAACGGCTACGAGGTCGTCAACCTCGGCATCAAGCAGCCGGTGTCGGTCATCCTGGAGGCCGCCGAGGAGAAGAGGGCCGACGTCATCGGCATGTCCGGGCTGCTGGTGAAGTCCACGGTCATCATGAAGGAGAACCTGGAGGAGATGAACTCCCGGGGCATCTCCGAGAAGTTCCCGGTGCTGCTCGGCGGGGCGGCGCTGACCCGCGCCTACGTCGAGCAGGACCTCGCGGAGCTCTTCCAGGGCGAGGTCCGCTACGCCCGCGACGCCTTCGAGGGGCTGCGGCTGATGGACGCCTTCATGGCGGTCAAGCGCGGCGACAAGGGCGCCGGCCTGCCGCCACTGCGCGAGCGCCGGGTCAAGGGCGGCGCCACGCTGGCCAGGACCCCGGTGGAGGAGCTGCCCGCCCGCTCCGACGTGGCCGCCGACAACCCGGTGCCGACGGCGCCCTTCCTCGGCGAGCGTGTCGTCAAGGGCGTGCCGCTCGCCGAGTACGCCGCGTTCCTGGACGAGCGGGCGACGTTCATGGGCCAGTGGGGCCTCAAGGCCGCGCGTGGCGGCGGCGGGCCCTCGTACGAGGAACTGGTCGAGACCGAGGGCCGCCCACGCCTGCGGATGTGGCTGGAGCGGATGCAGACCGACGGGCTGCTGGAGGCGGCGGTCGTCTACGGCTACTTCCCGTGCGTCAGCGACGGCGACTCGCTGATCATCCTGGACGAGGGAGGCAACGAGCGCACCCGCTTCACCTTCCCGCGCCAGCGCCGCGACCGGCACCTGTGCCTGTCCGACTTCTTCCGTTCCAAGGACTCCGGCGAGGTCGACGTCGTCGCCCTCCAGGTCGCGACGATGGGCAACAGGGTCTCCGAGGCCGCGGCCGAGCTGTTCGCCAAGGACGCCTACCGCGACTACCTGGAGCTGCACGGGCTGTCGGTGCAGCTGACCGAGGCCCTGGCCGAGTACTGGCACGCGCGCGTGCGCTCCGAGCTCGGCATCGGCGGCGACGAGTCCCTGGAGGACATGCTCAAGGTGAACGTCGCCGGCTGCCGCTACTCATTCGGTTACCCGGCCTGCCCTAACCTGGAGGACCAGGTTCAACTGATGGAGCTGCTCGATCCGGCCAGGATCGGCGTCGAGCTGTCGGAGGAGTTCCAGCTCCACCCCGAGCAGTCGACGTCCGCGCTGGTCGTCCATCACCCTGAGGCCAACTATTTCAACGTGTGAGACATATGACCGGCGCGTAGTCGGCCAAGGGGGTTCGGCGGGAATGATGGAAGCGGTTCTCTTCGACATGGACGGGCTTCTCGTCGACAGCGAGAAGATCTGGTTTCAGGTCGAGACCGAGGTGATGGAACGGCTCGGCGGCGAGTGGGGGGTGGCGCACCAGGAGAACCTGGTGGGCGGCTCCATGCCGGCCACGGTGGCCTACATGCTCAGGATCTCCGGAGGGGGCGCCACCCCCGCCGAGGTGGAGGCCTGGATGCTGGAGGGCATGATCGCCAGACTCGCGGGCGGGGTGGAGATGATGCCCGGCGCCGCCGAGCTGCTGGCGGAGGTACGCGGGCAGGGCCTGGCCACCGCCCTGGTCACCTCGTCGGTCCGGACGATCGCCGAGGCGTGCCTGAAGAGCATCGGCGCGCACAACTTCGACCGCGTGGTCACCGGCGACGACGTCGCCAGGACCAAGCCCGACCCCGAGCCCTACCTGACGGCCGCCCGGCTGCTGGGCGTCGACCCGGCCCGCTGCGTCGCCCTGGAGGACTCCCCGAACGGGGTGACGTCGGCCACCGCCGCGGGCTGCCGGGTGGTGGCGGTGCCGAGCGTGCTGCCGATCCCCGCCGCGCCCGGCCGCCTCGTCGTCGGCTCGCTGCTGGAGGTCGACGTGGCGATCCTGCGCTCGCTCTCCTCCGGCGAGCCGGTTCTCGGTGAGCCGTCCGCGGACTAGTCGTTCACGGACTAGTCGTTCACGGACTAGTCGTTCACGGGCGGCTCTCCCGCCGGTGGGGTCCTTTCCGGATCGCTCCCCGCCGGTGGGTTCCCCGGCTTCGGCCCCGCGGTCGTGATACCGGTCTCGCCACCACAGGAGGCGGGGTCGGGGATCGTCCCTGATCTTTCGGGCGAACCAGCCCGTATCCCCTAAGGGGTGATCCCTCCTCAGGAAGGAGGGCCCGTCCCGGTTCCACGTGCCAGGATGGAGATCGGGGTAAGCCGATACGAGGGGCGGTCCGCTATGTCGTTCGAACAGATCGCGTGGTTGCCGCTCTGCGCCGGGGTCACCGGCGTGGGGCTGGTGTTGAGTTTCCTGGTGATGCGGCGGCGGGGCGCCGCGGCGGGGTTGCGTGCCGCGGCCTGGTCGCTGCTGCCGATCGCCGCCTTCCTGACCAATGCGCTGCCGACCCTGTGGCAGATCGGCACGGCGGTCGTCACGTTCGTCGCCAACCTGGTGCTCAACCCCACGGTGTGGGCCGGGGTGGGGGTGGCCGGGCTCTCCGCGCTGCTCTTCCTGGTCTCGGGTTTCCTGCGTGGCCGCAAGCTCAGAGCCGCGTCCTCGGCGTCAGCGGCGTCCGTCGCGAGCGCCCCGGCCTCCGGTGGGCAGCACAGGGCCGTGCCGTCGGCGGCACCGGCGGCGCCGGGCGCGACGGCCGTCACGCAGCCGCTGCCCAAGCGCACGCCCGCCCCCTCGCCCGTCTCCAGGGCCGCCGCCGGAGCCAGGCCCGCGGCGAAGCCGGCGGGCGACGACGACTTCTCCGATATCGAGGACATCCTGAAGCGCCGGGGGATCGGGTGACGCTGTGTCGTCACCCCGTTTCCGTGTCACGAATCCGAGACATAAGCGGAACGGCTTCCGGACATTACCTTCAAGATCAAAACGAATGAATTTCACGTGAATCACAGTTGAGCCACATAGCGCCTCAGAGGACTGGTCAGCGCAGTTCAGCCCATAGATTCTGCGCACGGGACCACTAATAACGGCCCGTAGACTTACGGCGCGCTGCCCCGACCCGGGGGACGCGTTGACGGACAACGTCGTCTGGGATCCAGGGGGCCACTGTATGACCGCACCGCTCGACGTCCCCGGCACGGCCATGGAGGCCCAGCCGGAGGCTGTTCTCGAAGGGGTGGGCGGAAAAGCCATCGAGGGCCGTTCTCTCGGCCAGATCGCTTGGCTGCGCCTGAAGCGCGATAAGGCTGCAATCATCGGCGCTTTCGTCGTGGTCTTCCTGACGTTAGTCGCGATCTTCGCGGAGCGTCCGTTCGGCGGGCTCATCGCGCTGTTCGGCGACTCCCCGAACATTCCCAACAACGACCTCATCGACCCCATGACGAGCGCCCCGCTGGGCGCCTGGGGCGGGATCAGCCTGGAGCACCCGCTCGGGCTGGAGCCGGTCAACGGCCGCGACATCTTCGCCCGCATCCTCTCCGGCGCCCAGATCTCGCTGCTGGTCGCCTTCCTGGCCACGCTGGTCTCGGTGGTGCTCGGCTCGCTGCTGGGCGTGCTCGCGGGCTTCTTCGGCGGCTGGGTCGACACCCTCATCAGCCGGGCGATGGACGTCTTCCTCGCCTTCCCCCTGCTGCTGTTCGCGATCGCCATCGTCGGCGCCGTCCCCGACCAGGCCCTCGGGCTGCAGGGCAACGGCCTGCGGATCGCGGTGATCGTCTTCATCATCGGCTTCTTCAACTGGCCGTACATCGCGCGGATCGTGCGCGGCCAGACACTGTCGCTGCGCGAGCGCGAGTTCGTCGACGCGGCACGCTCCCTGGGCGCGGGCAACAGCTACATCATCTTCCGTGAGATGTTCCCCAACCTCGTGGCACCGATCCTCGTCTACGCCACCCTGCTCATCCCCACGAACATCCTGTTCGAGGCGGCTCTGTCGTTCCTCGGTGTCGGCGTGAACGAGCCCCAGGCCTCCTGGGGCGGCATGCTCACCAGGGCGGTCGACTACTACCAGACCGCCCCGCACTTCATGATCGTCCCGGGCCTAGCGATCTTCATCACCGTTATGGCGTTCAACCTGCTGGGCGACGGGCTCCGGGACGCCCTCGACCCGCGAGCCCGGTAGCGAACAAGCGACCGTCCTCTATATCACCGTCACTCATGACAAGGGGTATACCACCACGATGAGGAAGATCAACGTACTGGCGCTCGCCGCGCTGGGTACCGCGCTGTCCATGGGACTGGCCGCCTGTGGCGGAACAGCCGGTGGCGGTGGCAACACGTCCTCAGGCAGCCAGGGGACCGGCGCCGCGGCCGCCGCGGCCAAGCACAACGACGGCTACACCAAGGTCGTCAACCCCTCCGACGCCAAGGGCGGAACCCTCAAGTTCGCCTACTCCGACGAGCCCGACTCGATGGACCCGGGCAACACGTACTACGCGTTCAACTGGAACTTCACCAGGCTGTACGCCCGCCCGCTGATGACCTACGCCGCCGAGCCCGGCGACGCCGGCCTGAAGCTGGTCCCGGACCTGGCCGAGGGCCCCGGCGAGATGGCCGAGGACGGCCTCTCCTGGACGTACAAGATCAAGAAGGGCATCAAGTACGACGACGGCACCGAGGTCAAGGCCGCGGACGTCAAGTACGCCATCGCCCGCAGCAACTTCACCGAGGAGCTCACCGACGGTCCGAAGTACTTCGCCCAGTACCTCGACGCCGGTGACTACAAGGGTCCCTACAAGGACAAGAACCTCGACGACTTCAAGGGCATCGAGACCCCCGACGACTACACCGTCGTCTTCAAGCTGAAGGCGCCGTTCGCGGAGTTCGACTTCCTCGTCGCCAACCCGCAGTCCGCCCCGGTGCCGCAGGCCAAGGACACCGGCGTCGACTACGAGAAGACCGTCGCCTCGACCGGCCCCTACAAGATCGAGAGCTACGAGGTCGGCAAGCAGTTCAACCTCGTCAAGAACGAGAACTGGGACCCGGCCACCGACACCACCCGCAAGCAGCTGCCCGACCGCATCGAGGTCCAGCTGAAGCAGAACGCCGAGGACATCGACAAGCGCCTCATCAGCGGCCAGGTCCACGTCGACCTCGGCGGCACCGGCGTGCAGCCGGCGGCCCGCGCCCAGATCGTCGCGGACGCCAAGCTGAAGGACTCCACGGACAACCCCTTCACGCCGTTCAACCGCTACGCGATGATGTCGACCGCGGTGAAGCCGTTCGACAACATCGACTGCCGCAAGGCCGTGCAGTACGCCACCGACAAGACCGCCACCCAGGCTCCCTGGGGCGGCCCGCTCGGCGGCGAGATCGGCACCACCGCGATGACCCCGACCACGGTCGGCTACAAGCAGTTCGACCTGTACCCCAACGGCGCCGACCACAAGGGCGACCTGAACAAGGCCAAGGAGCACCTGGCGGCCTGCGGCCAGCCGAACGGCTTCGAGACCAACATCGCGGTCCGCGGTGACCGCACCAAGGAGGTCCAGGTCGCCGAGGCCCTCCAGGCCTCCCTCGACCGGGTCGGCATCAAGGCCACCATCAAGAAGTACCCCTCGGGTGACTGGAGCGCGCAGTACGCCGGCAAGCCGGAGTTCGTGCACGCCAACAAGCTGGGCATCATGATCGCCGGTTGGGGTTCCGACTGGCCGTCCGGCTTCGGGTTCCTGTCGCAGATCGTCGACGGTCGCTTCATCAAGGACTCCGGCAACTACAACATGATGGAGCTCAACGACAAGTCGGTGAACGACCTCCTGGACAAGGGCATCCAGACCACCGACGCCGCCGCCCGTAACGAGATCTGGGCCCAGGTCGACCAGAAGGTCATGGAGTCTGCCGCCTTCATGTCCTTCGTCTACGAGAAGACCCTGATCTTCCGCCCGTCGACCCTGACCAACGTGTACGTGCACCCGGCCTACGGCATGTACGACTACACGTGGCTCGGCGTCCAGCAGTAGCCCTTCCCTAGTTAGCCAAAGGCAGGTGAAGGCCTGACGGTGCCCGGGAGCGATCCTCCCGGGCACTTCGGGGCCGAACGATCGTGGTCGCTTTCATCGTCCGCCGCGTGATCGCCGCCGTGCTGATGCTCGCCATCGTCAGCATGGCCACCTTCGCGATCTTCTTTCTCATCCCGCGCGCCCTGGGACAGACCCCCGAGGGCATGGCGTCACGCTACGTCGGGCGAGACGCCACCCCTGAGGCGATCCAGGGAGCCGTCAAGCGGCTGCACCTGGACGACCCGCTCCTGGTGCAGTACGGCCGGTTCGCGCAGGGCATCGTCGCCGGCCAGGACTACTCGCTCGGCCCGCGCAAGGCCGAGTGCCCGGCACCGTGCTTTGGCTTCTCCTTCAACAACAACCAGCCGGTCTGGCCGACGCTGCTCGACCGGTTACCCGCGACGATCTCCCTCGCCCTGGGCGCCGCGATCACCTGGGTCGTCGTCGGCGTCAGCGTGGGCGTCATATCCGCGCTGAGACGCGGCAGCGCGCTCGACCGGACGGCGATGACGGTCGCGCTGGCCGGAGTGTCGCTCCCCATCTACTTCACCGGCCTGGTGTCGCTGTCGCTGTTCGCGTACACATTAGGGATCTTCCCCGGTGGCGGCAGCTACACGGCGTTCACCGAGAACCCGGTCATGTGGTTCCAGGCGCTCGTCCTGCCCTGGGTCACCCTGGCGCTCCTGTACGCCGCCCTGTACGCCCGGCTCACCCGGGCGGGCATGCTGGAGACCATGGGTGAGGACTACATCCGCACGGCCCGCGCCAAGGGTCTCAGGGAGCGGACGGTCGTGACCAAGCACGCCCTGCGCGCCACGCTGACCCCGATCCTCACCATCTTCGGCCTGGACCTCGGTCTGCTGCTGGGCGGCGCGGTGCTCACCGAGAGCACCTTCTCCATCCCCGGCATCGGCAAGCTGGTCATCGACGCGATCCGGAGCAACGACCTGCCGGTCGTCCTGGGCGTGACCCTGTTCGCGGCGATCTTCATCGTCGTGGCCAACTTCATCGTGGACATCCTGTACGCGGTGGTCGACCCGAGGGTGAGGCTCTCATGACGACTCCCGCACCGGAGTCCTTCCTGGAACTGCGCGACCTGCGCATCCACTTCCCGACCGAGGACGGCCTGGTCAAGTCCGTCGACGGCCTGTCGTTCAAGCTCGAACGGGGCAAGACCCTGGGCATCGTGGGCGAGTCGGGCTCGGGCAAGAGCGTGACCAGCCTCGGCATCCTGGGCCTGCACAAGGGCGGGCGCGCCAAGATCTCCGGTGAGATCTGGCTGGACGGCGAGGAGCTCGTCAGCGCGAGCGCCGACCACGTGCGGACCCTGCGCGGCAAGAAGATGTCGATGATCTTCCAGGATCCGCTGTCCGCCATGCACCCGTACTACACCGTGGGCGCCCAGATCGTCGAGGCGTACCGGATCCACAACCAGGTCAGCAAGGCCGTCGCCCGCAAGCACGCGATCGACATGCTCGGCCGGGTGGGGATCCCGCAGCCCGACAAGCGGGTCGACGACTACCCCCACCACTTCTCCGGCGGCATGCGCCAGCGCGCGATGATCGCGATGGCGCTCTCCTGCGACCCCGAGCTGCTCATCGCCGACGAGCCCACCACGGCCCTCGACGTGACCGTCCAGGCGCAGATCCTCGACCTGATGCGCGACCTGCAGAGCGAGTTCAACTCCGCGCTGATCGTCATCACCCACGACCTCGGCGTGGTCGCCGAGCTGTCGGACGACATCCTGGTGATGTACGGCGGCAAGTGCGTCGAGTACGGCACGGCCGAGGACACCTTCTACCGGCCCGAGCACCCCTACACGTGGGGTTTGCTGGGATCGATGCCCCGCCTGGACCGCGAGCCCACCGAGCGGCTGCTCCCGATCAAGGGCTCCCCGCCCTCGCTGATCAACGTGCCGTCCGGCTGCGCCTTCAACCCCCGCTGCGCCTTCGCCGGCCGCACCGAGGGCAAGGCCACCTCGGAGGTGCCGCAGCTGCTGGAGACCGACGGCGGCCACCTGGTCCGCTGCCACATGCCCCGCGCGGAACGGCGGTCCATCTGGGAGAACGAGATCAAGCCGATGATGGAGAGCACGTGAGCCGGCGAGCCGGTCACTGGATTAGGGAGGACGCGTGACCTCGGTCAACGTCGTTGACGACAGGAGCGGCGCGGCCGGGGGGTCCGACTCCGAGGCGCTGCTGTCCGTACAGGGCCTGCAGAAGCACTTCCCGGTGACCAAGGGCCTGCTGCGCAGGCAGGTCGGCGCGGTCAAGGCGGTCGACGGGATCAGCTTCGACGTCCGCAAGGGCGAGACGCTCGGCCTGGTCGGCGAGTCGGGCTGCGGCAAGAGCACCACGGGACGGCTGATCACCCGCCTGCTGGAGCCCACCGACGGCAAGATCGTCTTCGAGGGCCACGACATCACCCACATGTCCCAGGCCAAGATCCGCCCGCTCCGCCGCGACATGCAGATGATCTTCCAGGACCCCTACTCGTCGCTCAACCCCCGGCACACGGTCGGCGCCATCGTCGGCGCCCCGTACCGCATCCAGGGGATCGAGACCGAGCAGGGCACCAAGAAGGCGGTCCAGGAGATCCTGGAGCTGGTCGGGCTCAACCCCGAGCACTACAACCGCTACCCGCACGAGTTCTCCGGCGGCCAGCGCCAGCGCATCGGCATCGCCCGCACGCTCGCGCTCAAGCCCAAGCTGATCATCGCCGACGAGCCGGTCTCCGCGCTGGACGTGTCGATCCAGGCCCAGGTGGTCAACCTCCTGGAGGACCTGCAGAACGAGCTCGACCTGACCTACGTCATCGTCGCGCACGACCTGTCGGTCATCCGGCACATCAGCGACCGGGTCGCGGTCATGTATCTCGGCAAGATCGTCGAGCTGGCCGACCGCAAGGGGCTGTACGAGTCGCCCATGCACCCGTACACCACCGCGCTGATGTCGGCGGTGCCCGTCCCCGACCCGGCCCGGCGCAAGGACCGCGAGCGCATCCGCCTCCAGGGCGACGTGCCCAGCCCGCTCAACCCGCCGCCGGCCTGCCGCTTCCACACCCGGTGCTGGAAGGCCCAGGAGATCTGCAAGACGGTGGAGCCGCCGCTGGAGACGCTGGCACCCGGCCACCAGGTCGCCTGCCACTTCCCGGAGAACGCCCCCGCGAAGGCCGCGCGGCCCGCCTCCGCCTGACCGCTCCCATCCCGCCCGTACGGACCATCCGTGCGGGCGGTGGTGTGCGGTGGGTCAGGGAAGCGCGCCCGGCGTGATCAGGCCGGTCTCGTACGCCAGGACGACGGCCTGGACGCGGTCGCGCAGCCCCAGTTTGGTGAGCACGTTGCCGACGTGTGTCTTGACCGTCGTCTCGCTCACCACCAGCTCGGCGGCGATCTCCGCGTTGGACATGCCCTTGGCGATCAGCCGGAGCACCTCCAGCTCGCGCTCGGTCAGCCGGTCCAGGCGCGCGGGGGTCGACTGCTGGTGCGCCGAGGGCAGGTGCGCGCCGAACTTGTCCAGCAGCCGCCTGGTGACGCTCGGCGCGACGATGGCGTCGCCCGCCGCGACCACCCGGATGGCCTGCACCAGCTCCTCGGGCGGCACGTCCTTCAGCAGGAACCCGCTCGCCCCGGCGCGCAGCGCCTCCACGATGTACTCGTCGAGGTCGAAGGTCGTCAGCACCAGCACCCGGGGCACGTGCGCGCCCGCGGTGGCCTCCCGCACGATCCTGCGGGTCGCCTCGATGCCGTCCACCCCGGGCATCCGGATGTCCATCAGCACCACGTCGGGCAGCAGCGCCCGCGACTGGTCCTGCGCGGCCTTGCCGTCGCCCGCCTCGCCGACCACCGTCAGATCGGGCTCGGCCTCCAGGATCAGGCGGAAACCCGTGCGCAGCAGCGGCTGGTCGTCCACCAGCAGCACTCTGATCGTCATCACGTGTCCTTGAGGGGGAACCGGGCATTGACCTCGAATCCGCCCCCGGGACGCGGGCCGATCCTCAGAAGTCCACCATAGAGGGCGACACGTTCGCGGATGCCCGCCAGTCCGTGCCCGGTCACCTCCTCTCCCGGGTCGCGCGCCCCGGGGCCGAGACCGTCGTCCTCGACCTGTACGGCCAGCTCGCCCGGTTCGTGCCGCACGGTCACCCAGGCCCGCGCCCGCGGCCCCGCGTGCCGCAGGCTGTTGGTCAGGGCCTCCTGGACCAGCCTGTACGCGGCCAGGTCGACACCGGGAGGCGTCTCCTTCGTCGATGTGCCTTCCCGCTCGTCCTCGATCCACAGCTGCGTCCGCAGCCCCGCCTCGCGCATCTGGTCGACCAGGGCCGGGATCTCGCGCACCCCCGGCTGCGGGTTGCGCTCGGCGGGTGTCCCGTCGGTCCTGAGCACGCCCACCATGCCGCGCATCTCCGCCATCGCGGTCCGGCCGAGCTCCTCGATCGCCGACAGGGCCTCCCTGGCCCCGTCGGGGTTGCTGGCCAGCACCCGCCGGGCCGCGGCGGCCTGGACGGTCATCACGCTCACGTGGTGGGCGATCACGTCGTGCAGCTCGCGGGCGATGCGGGAGCGCTCCTCGGCCCTGGCGGCCCGGGTGTCGGCCTCCCGGGCGCGCTCCACGCGCCGCGCCCGGTCGCGCAGCTCTCCCTGGTAGGCCCGGCGCAACCGCACGCTCCGGCCGGCGATCCACAGGGAGGCGGTGAACACGGCCATCAGCAGGTGATCGCTCCACCCGCCGCTCCACCCGCCGGCCCCGCCGGCCGCCGACGACGACAGGACGTGACCGGTGAAGGCCAGCGCCGGGGCGCACAGGCTGAGCGCCAGGCCGCGCCCGGCGGCGATCGTGTAGACCAGCACCAGGGTGACGAGCCAGAGCAGGGAGGGGTCGCGTCCCGTGGAGGCGAGCGCGACCTCGGCCAGGCAGACCAGGAAGAGCATCAGGAACGGCCGGTGCCGGCGCAGCGTCACCGACAGGCAGCCCGCCACGATCAGGCCGAGTCCCACCGCGTCGGGCGCCCTCAGGCGGCCGGGGTCGCCGAGGACGTGGGCCGCGTGGGCGAAGGGAACCGAGGCGGCCGCCAGCGCTCCACCGAAGATCGCGTCAGGAATCAGCGGGTGCCCGCGGAACCACGTCCGAAGGCTGACGATGGTGTTGCGCACACAATCAATTTAGGCGCCCTCCCCCCGGCGCCACCCTGCCAGAGGTGGATATCGCCCTCATCCCCGCGAAGGATCCGCCCCGGGGGGATGAGGGGGCCGGGGTCGGGAGGGCCCCGGAACGGGCGCTACAGCTCGTCGGTGGCGGCCCTCGACGTCCTGGCCGGGCGCCGGTTGCTGCGGACGGTGTCGCCGGGCTGCCGCTCGGGGACGGGCGGGGGAGTGCCGCCGAACTCCGGGCACAGGTCCTTGTAACTGCACCAGCCGCACAGCCTGCTGGGCCTGGAGCGCCACTCGCCCGTCTCCAGGGCCCGCTCGATGGCCTGCCACAGGGCCTGGACCTTGCGCTCGGTGGCCAGCAGGTCGGCCTCGTCGGGGACGTAGCGCAGGACCTCGCCGCCGCCCCCCAGATACATCAGCTGGAGCATGCGGGGCACCGAGCCGCGCAACCGCCACAGGACCAGCGCGTAGAACTTCATCTGGAACAGCGCCTTGGCCTCGAAGGCGGGCCCCGGGGCGCTGCCGGTCTTGTAGTCGACGACCCGGACCTCGCCGGTGGGCGCCACGTCCAGCCGGTCGATGTAGCCCCGCAGCATCAGGCCGCTGCCGAGCACCGCCTCCACGTAGAGCTCCCGCTCGGCGGGCTCCAGGCAGGTGGGATCCTCGAGGGTGAAGTAACGCCCCAGCATCTCGCGGGCCTGGGCCAGCCACTCGGCGCGGTCGTCGTCGCCGGTGAACATGCCGGCGTACGACGGATCCTCCTCCAGGAGCCTGAGCCACTGGGGCTCCAGCAGGTCCTGGGCCGCGGAGACCGTGCGCTGCGGGGCCGGCAGGTCGTACAGGCGCTCCAGCACCGAGTGGACCATCGTGCCGCGCACCGCGGCCGGCGACGGCGGCTCGGGGAGCCGGTCGACCACCCGGAAACGGTAGAGCAGGGGGCACGTCATGAAGTCACCCGCGCGCGACGGCGACAGGGCTCCGACGATCGTGGGCTCGGTCAGTGACATGACCGCACTGTAGGTCACGGTGACGACAGTTTGCGCCGGAGGTGCCCTCGCGGCGCCTGCCGCGGGCCCGATGGCGCGTACCATCGAGGCCTGAGGGTGGACGGGACGAGGAAATGGTGAGCCAGCGGTGAGCAGCGACAGCCCACGCCAGGACGGTCCGGGGCTGCGGATGGGCCGCCCGTTCGGCATCCCGATCTACGTCTCGCCGACCTGGTTCATCGTGGCGGCGCTGATCACCTACTCCTTCCAGGGCGTGGTGGCCTCCTGGCTGCCCGACCTGAGCGTCCCGCTCACGTACCTCGTCGCGTTCGTCTTCGCGGTGCTGCTGTACGTCTCGGTGCTCCTGCACGAGCTGGCGCACTGCGTGGTGGCCAGGATGTACGGCCTGCCGGTGCGGCGCATCACCCTCTACCTGCTCGGCGGCGTCTCGGAGATCGAGCGCGAGCCGGAGACCCCCGGCAGGGAGTTCATGGTGGCCTTCGCCGGGCCGCTGCTCTCGCTCGGGCTGGCCGGGCTCGGCTTCGCCGCCTCCTACGTCATCCCCCCCGGCACGATCGTCGGCGTCCTGGTCCTGCAGCTCTGGCTCGCCAACCTGATCGTCGGGGTCTTCAACCTGCTGCCGGGGCTGCCCCTCGACGGCGGGCGCATGCTGCGGGCGGGCGTCTGGAAGATCACCCGCAAGCCCGTCACCGGCACGATCGCGGCGGCCTGGACGGGCCGGGCGCTCGCCGTCGGCCTGGTGGTGTTCACCGTCTGGTCGGCGCTGGTGACCGGGCAGGAGCCGGACCTGATGCTCATCTGGTCGGTGCTGCTGGCCGCCTTCATCTGGTTCGGCGCCACCCAGGCGCTGCGCGGCGCCCGCGTGCGGGCCCGCATCCCCGAGGTCAACGCCCGGGCTCTGGCCAGGCGGGCCATCGCGGTGACCGGCGACGTGCCGCTGGCCGAGGCCCTGCGCCGGGCCGCGGAGGCGCGGGCGGGGGCGATGGTGGTGGTCGACCACGAGGGCCACCCCACGGGCATCGTGAACGAGGTCGCGGTGGAGGCCACCCCGGAGAGCCGCCGCCCCTGGGTGACGGCGGGCTCGCTGTCGCGCAGCCTGGAGCCGTCGCTGGTGCTCGCCGCCGACCTGGAGGGGGAGTCGCTGATCGACGCCATGCGCGAGTCCCCGGCGGGGGAGTATCTCCTGGTGGAGCGCGGCGGCGAGATCTTCGGCGTGCTCGCGACCTCGGACGTGAACCGCGTGTTCAGCGGGGTTTAAGCGAACCACAGGTCGTTTACAGGCGTCTCACTGGATACTCGCCGATGACGGGGGCGGGGCGACAGGAGAAGATCGTGCCTGTTCGTCCCACTCGTCTTCGGCACTCACCAGGACTAGGGTTTTGGCCAGCGAACGAGCTGGTCAAGTAGCTTAAGGGACGTCAATTGGCACCCCCCCACACGCCGGCTCCGGCCGGTGATCTGACGCCGGATCTCCTCGGCGCCCCCGAATGGACCGACCAGATGGTCGCGGCCGCGGGCATCCCCATGTACGACATCCCCTTCCTCACGGTCGGCGGCGGCATGGGATCCTTCGTGACCCTCGACTACCTGAGGATCTACGGCGTTCCCACCTCGCAGATGCGAGTGGTGTCCAACATCGACCATCCGTGGCAGACCTACGAGTTCCTCACCAGGTGCTCGCAGATCCCCCGGGGCGAGCGGATCCGCTCCGACTCCTCCTCCCGCCCGGACAACCTGTGGGGATTCCCCTCCTACGCCCTGGAGGAGGCGTGGAAGGAGAAGAAGCCGTCGTACCTGTGGCAGATCCTCACCGAGCCGCTCCTGAACGACTACTGGACCCCGCGCGCCGGCACCGTCTTCGAGAACCTCGAACGCGAGGCCAAGCGCATCAACTACTGGGACATGCTGGTCAAGGGCCAGGTGCGGATGATCCGCCGCAGGGCGGGCGGCGGCTACTTCACCGTGGTCACCCCGCCCGACGGCGCGGCGCCGACCAAGCGCATCATCTTCCGCTCGCGCTTCGTGCACGTCGCGATCGGCTACCCGGGCCTGAAGTTCCTGCCCGACCTGCAGGAGTTCCGTACCAAGCACGGTGACTACCAGCACGTCGTCAACGCCTACGAGCCGCACGAGCAGGTGTACGAGTTCCTGAAGACCCGGCCGGGCACCGTGGTCATCCGCGGCGGCGGCATCGTCGCCTCCCGGGTGCTCCAGCGTCTGTTCGACGACCGGGAGAAGTACAACCTGCAGACCCAGATCATCCACATCTTCCGCACGTTCGTCAGCGGCTCGCACGGCCCGCACGTCTGGTCGCGCCGCAAGGGCGGCGACGGCTGGGCCTACCAGGGCTTCAACTACCCCAAGTCGGTGTGGGGCGGCCAGCTCAAGGCGGAGATGCGCAAGCTGGAGGGGGCCGACCGCGCGAAGAAGTACAAGCAGATGGGCGGCACCAACACCCCCTTCAGGCGGCGCTGGCAGGAGCAGATGCGGGCGGGCCGCAGCGGCGGCTACTACCACGCCGTGCAGGGCACCGTCGACCGGGTGGAGGAGAGCCAGGACGGGCGGCTCGTCAGCTACGTGCGCAGTGGCGACGGCATCGTCAGGGAGCCGGTGTCCGACTACATCATCGACTGCACGGGCCTGGAGGCCGACATCGCCGAGCACCGGATCTTCGCGGACCTGCTCCAGCACGGCGGGGCGGGCCGCAACCCGGTGGGCAGGCTGGACGTGGAGCGCCACTTCGAGGTAAAGGGGACCGCCAGCGGCGACGGCGCCCTCTACGCCTCCGGGTCGGCCACGCTCGGCGGCTACTTCCCCGGCGTCGACACCTTCCTCGGCCTGCAGATCGCGGCCCAGGAGATAGCCGACGACCTGGCACGGCGAGGATTCGTCAAGAAGATGGGACCGCTGCGCTCGACCGCGCAGTGGTTCAAATGGGCCCGCAACTCGTCGGTGTAAGGAGTAGTTCCCGTGGTTCCGACCCTGCTGGGCCGTATTCAGACGCGCCTGTTCATGCTCGCCACCGTCGGCGTGGTCATCACCCTGCTGATCGTCCCGCTGCTCCCCGGCTCCGGGTCCCTCTCCGGCCGCTACGTCAACGGCCTCCTGGTCATCGTGGCGGTGGCCGTGCTGGGGGTCGTCTGGGAGCTGATATACCACTTCCTGATGCAGTTCAGGTGGGAGAAGGACTGGCCGACCCTGTTCGGCCTGCTGACACTCGTGCCCGAAGGTCTTGTGCTGTACTTTTTGCTACGGTCCGGTGCAGTTGATTTCATCGATCCGGTCCCACCGGCCGCCTTCTGGACACATTTCACACTCGTCTGGGTAAGCATCTGGTTGGTGACGAACGGTCCCATGAGGGTGCCGTTCATCCGGTGGCGTTTCCGGGGAGGGAGAGTTCTGTGACCGACCAGGGCTTCGGGGTGGTGCGTCCGCTTCCGGGCAACGGGCTGGTGGCCCACGAGGGCGGCCTGCTGCTGGTGTGCGACGCGGCCGAGGCCGTCGTCGAGGATCTGCTGGGGGCGATGCGGGAGACCGCGGCCTCCGGCGGCGACGGGCGGGCGCTGGCCCGCCGGGTCGCCCAGATCCTCGCCGTCATGATGGGCGAGCCGGTGGCGTGCGCCGTCGCCGGTCCCGTCAGCGGGGGAGTGGCAGTCCTGGTCAGCGGCCCGGCGTTCGCGTCGGTGACCGGCGCGAACGGTGAGATCCAGCTCGCCGGCCGTGACGCGCTCACCTGGTCCGACCGGTTGGTCCCGGGCCCGGTGACCCGGGTGGAGCTGCGCCTGCCCGAGGCCGGCGACGCGCACCCGCTGTCCCGGCTGGACGCCGGGGTGATCGTCGCGGGCGGGGTCTGGTGCGACCTGACCGAGGCGGGCGCCGCCCCGCGGGCCGTGTCGCGCACGGAGTCCGCCGAGCCCCGGGGACAGCACGCCCAGCAGCACGTCCCGCAGGTCCAGCAGCCCGCGCCCCGGATGGAGCCCTCGACCCCCGCGCCCACCCCGATGCCCGCGCCGCCCGAGCGGTCGGCGCCCCCCGAGTGGTCGGCCCCTCCGGAGCCCGCCCCGCCCGCGCCCTACCCGATGGGACCGGCCGAGTCCTACCCCCC
Organism: Streptosporangium sp. NPDC002721; assembly: GCF_042888905.1. Taxonomy (NCBI): domain Bacteria; kingdom Bacillati; phylum Actinomycetota; class Actinomycetes; order Streptosporangiales; family Streptosporangiaceae; genus Streptosporangium; species Streptosporangium sp. NPDC002721. The sequence continues at coordinate 152,349 of NZ_JBIAQI010000008.1, read as the reverse complement.
GGCCGAGCCGCGGCACGAGCCGCAGCCGCAGGGGTGGCACTCCGAGCCGGCGCCGCAGGGTCCGCTCTCCTCTCCCAACCACCCTTCTCCCGGTCATTCCGGCGGGCCCTCCACCGGGCCCGCCCCGGCGGTCGTCCACCACGAGGACATCGACACCGCGATGGCGAGCGGGATGGGCGGGGACCCCATCGACGTGCGCGACCAGCCGTTCGAGTACGAACTGCTGACTCCCGGCGGCTCGCAGCCGGGCAACGACCCCTCCGGCCCCGTGGCCGAGCCCGAGGCACGGCCGCTGGTCTACGGGGTCGACTGCAAGAACGACCACTTCAACGACCCCCGCGTGCCCTACTGCGCGGTCTGCGGCATCGCGCTGGTCCAGCGCACCCTGGTCCCCTACAAGGGGCCGCGCCCGCCGCTGGGGGTGCTGCTCCTGGACGACGGCCTGACGCTGCGGCTCGACACCGACTACCTGGTGGGCCGCGACCCCGAGCGGGCCCCGGAGGTGGCCGACGGCTCGGTGCGCGCGGCCAAGGTCACCAGCCCCGACGGCTCGGTCTCCCGGCGCCACCTGCGGGTGGCGCTGGACGGCTGGGACGTCAACCTGGTCGACCTGGGGTCGGTCAACGGCACCCAGATCCAGCCGCCCGGCGACCCCAACTTCTACGACATCCCGCCGAACGAGCCGGTCGCGATCCTGCCCGGCACCACCGTGCGGATCGGCGTCTCGCGCACCATGCGCTACGAGTCGCACCGCAACCGCTGAGAGACGCTTCTCGCCTTCCGGGCGGTACGGCCACGGCCGTGCCGCCCGGCGTGCGTCCGGGGCCGCGTGCGTCCGGGACCGTGTACGTCCAGAGCCCGCCGGACCGGCGGGGCGGACGGTCAGGACGGCCCCGCGCGGCCGGGTGCCGGAGGCACGCGGGGCGGACGGTCGGGGCCGTGCGGCCGGGGTGGTGAGGGCGGGCGGGACGGTCAGGGGCGCGCGACAGGGGCGGTGAGGGCGCGCAGGGCGGGGACGGCCTCGTTCCAGTCGACGGGGTCGGCGTCCTGCTCGGCGCGGACCAGCAGGTGGGTGCCCTCCGGGGCGTTCGCCGTGTCGGCGGCCACGACCAGCGCGCCTTCCGGGACCGGACCCGAGGTCGCCTCCACCCCGAGCCTGACCAGCCGCTGGGCCAGTGCCGGGGCCCGGCCTCCCCCGGCGAGGACCAGGGGGCGTCCCCACGACATCGCGAGGGCGAGCGCCACGTGGACGGCCGCGTCGCTCCCCGCGCCGTGGTGCACCGCCACCGGCCCGGAGCCGTCGAGCGGGGACGGGGACTCGAATCCAGCGAGGGGCACGGACATGGGCACGACCGCGGGCACGACCGCGGGCACGGTCGTGGGCACGGCCACGGTCACCACGCGGCAGGTGGCGCCGTCGCGCACGCCGGCGTGGCCGGGGACGTCGGCGGGCAGCACCAGCAGGTCGGGACGGGCTCCGGAGGCCAGCCCCGGCAGCTCGCCCGCCACGTCCGCGCTGAACCGGCTCACGACCCTGGTGTCCGGGCCGCGCTCGCGGGCCGCGGCGGCCAGCGTCTCCAGCTCCTGGAGGGTCTCGGCCAGCTCGGCCAGCTCCGAGGACAGGCCGCTGCCGACCTCCAGGCGGCCCGCCGGGTAGGGGCGCAGGTGGCCCAGGACCACCTCGGAGGGAGTTTTGGAAAGGGCCAGGGTGGTGGCCAGGCCGACCAGCGGGGCCTGCTCGGCGGGAGGTTCCGGCACGATCACCAGCACCCGGTGGGCGGCGGTCACCCCGAGGGCGGCGCGCTCGGCGTCGGCGACGTCGCGGGCCACCCGCCGGTCGGGGTAGAGCCTGCGCACCAGCGGGCCGGTCATCGCCGTCGTGACCAGGGCCATGACCACCATCAGCGAGTACAGCTCGTCGTCGAGCACGCCCTTCTGCAGGCCGACGGTGAGAATGACGATCTCGGTGAGCCCTCGCGTGTTGAGCAGGGCGGCCAGCGTCCAGGCCTGCCGTCCGGGCAGCCGCTGCGTCCGGGCGGCGGCGTAGGAGCCGAGCACCTTGCCGCCGATCGCGACGGCCAGGATCGCGGCGAGCGTGCCGAGGCTGGACAGGTCGAGTTCACGCAGGTTGACGTTGAGACCCGCCACCACGAAGAACATCGGCAACAGCAGCAGCACGGCGAGCTGCTCCAGCCGCTCCAGGATCTCGTGGTTGAGCCGCTCCGCCCCCTCGCGGGGCATCACCGTGCCGAACACGAACGCCCCGAAGATGAAGTGGACGTGCATCCACTCGGTGGCCCAGGCCGACCCGATCAGGCCGATGAGCACCAGCGAGAGCAGTCCGGGCGTCAGCCGCCCGGCCCTCTCGTACGCGGGCACCAGGCGGGCCAGCAGCGGCTTGACCACCAGGAACATCACCAGCGCGTACGGCAGGGCGAGCAGGACCTTCCACTGCCCCTCGGCCTCTCCGGCCCCCGCGATGCCCACGACCACCGCCAGGACGGTCCAGGCGAGCACGTCGATGACGGCGGCCGAGGCCAGGGCGAGGCCGCCGAGCGTGATGCGCTGCATCCCCCGGTCGGTGAGGATCCTGGCCAGCACCGGGAACGCGGTGGCGGCCATCGCCGCGCCCATGAACAGCACGAACGGCAGGGTCCTGTCGCCGGCCACGTGCTCGCCCGCGATGGCCAGCGCGAGCACGCAGCCCAGGACGAACGGCACGACCGTCGAACCGAGCGCCACGGTCACCGCGATCCGGCCCTTGCCCCTGACCAGCTTCTGGTCCAGCTCGAGACCGACGACGAACATGAACAGCACGAGGCCGACGTTGGCCAGGGCCTGCAGCGGGGGCCGCATCTCGGGACCGAACAGCTGGTCGCCGATGAGGGGGCCCAGCAGGGTGGGACCCAGCAGGATGCCCGCCACGATCTCGCCGATGACCGGTGGCTGGCCGAGTTTCCTGGCGAGTGCTCCGAACAGCCGGGCGGCCGCGAGGACGATGACAAGGTCGAGGAGAAGCAGGTCCATATGGAGCACTTGCCAGCACGCTTTCCGTATGTGAAGAAAAGCCCCGAGAATATCGAGGGCGACGTTACCGTGTGCGGAATGTCGTCGCGAACGTCATGCGGGTATGGAGGGAGACCGTTGGTGGAAGGTATCGCCGATTACGAGTTCGTCCGGTCACTGGGGGCGGGCAACCACGGCGAGTTCTACTTGGCGAAGAGGCCGGAGCGGTTGCCCGTCGAGGCGGACCTGGTCGCGGTGAAGGTGGTGGGCGGCACCGGGAGCGACGCGTTCCGCCGCGCGACGAGGGAGCTGAAGGCGTTCGCCGCTGTGCGCTCGCCCTATCTGGTGCGGCTCTACGACGCCGGGCAGCAGGGCGGGGTGTTCTACTACTCGATGGAGTACCTGCCGGGCGGCTCGCTGGCGCGTCCCGCGGAGCCCCCCTCGCGCGAGCGGGCGCTGCGCGCGATCGCCTGCGTCTCCCACGCGGCGCAGGCGCTGCACGAGGAGGGGATCGTCCACCGCGACATCCGTCCCGGCAACGTGCTGCTCACCGACGACGGCGGCAAGCTCTCCGACCTGGGCCTGTCGCAGGTGCTGACGCCGGGCGCGACGGTGACCGGGATGGGCGACATCGGTTCGGTGGAGTTCACCGATCCCGCGCTGCTGCAGGGGGAGACCCCGACGCCCGCGGGGGACGTGTGGTCGCTGGGCGCGACACTGCACTGGGCGGCGAGCGGCAACGGGCTCTACGGTGAGCTGCCCACCCACGACCCGCTGCTCACCCTGCGCAAGCTGAACAGCACGCCGCCGTCGATCGACCCGGGCCTGGAGCCCGAGCTGTCGGACCTGGTCCAGTCCTGCCTCGGCGACGTGGCCAAGCGGCCCACCGCCAGGGGAGTGGCCGACCGGCTCTACGCACTGCTGGTCTGAGAGTCTGGCCGCGCCTCCGTCCCGTGGGTCTACGTGCCGGTGGGGCGGAGGCGGTCCAGCTCGGCGTCGAGCATCCGCTCCAGGCGTGCGGCGTCGAGCCTGTCCGGGTAGAGCAGGTGGTGCGCGCTCAGCCCGTCGACGAGGGCGAGCAGCCGCTCCGTGACGTCGTCGAGATCGTCGGCCGTGGCGATCTCCCCGCCGCCGGCCGCCGCGCCGAGCAGGCTGCGTACCAGATAACGCAGTTCCTCGGCCTCGGCGCGCTGTGCCTCCAGCATCGCCGGGCTGGTCATGCTGCGGCTCCAGAAGCCGATCTCCAGCCCGCTCTCCCCGGCGCGCTCCTCGTCCAGCGGGAGGTTGTCGAGGAGGAGCTCGCGCAGCGCGGCCAGCCCGGTGAGACCGGCCAGCTTGCCGCGCAGGCGCTCCACGATGCGCCGGTGCGAGGAGCGCAGCGCCGACAGCATGATGTCGTCCTTGTCGGCGAAGTAGTGGGTCAGCACCCCGTTGGAGTAACCGGCCTCCCTGGCGATGGCCCTGGTCGTGGCGGCCTCGATCCCCTCGCGCAGGATGACGCGGCGCGCGGCCTCGACGACCTCCTCGCGGCGCTCGCCGTGATTGACGATCTTCGGCATCTGCCCTCCCCGAACGGATCCGTTGACATTTTAGTCGGTCGCCCGTCTATTATCCGCTGAAGACACGAGGAGGACCCGCTATGACCGTCGTCACCCTCGGCGTGCACATCGTGGACGTGCTCGCCAGGCCGGTGGAGTCGATTCCCGCCGGGCAGGACACCCACCTGCTGGAACAGATCCGCGTCACCGCCGCGGGCGCCGCGGCCGCGACCGCCGTCGATCTGGCCGCGCTCGGCGTCCCGGTGGCCTCGGTGGGAGCGATCGGCGACGACGAGCTCGGGGACCTGCTCCTCATGATGATGAGGCGGCGCGGGGTCGAGGTGGGCGGGATCGTCCGCAGGGCGGGGGAGCAGACCGCCGCCTCCATCCTGCCGATCCGTCCCGACGGCGGGCGCCCCTCCTTCCACGTCCCCGGCGCCAACCTGGGCCTGTCCACCGCCGACGTCGCCCGCGAGACCGTCCTCGGCGCGCGGGCCGTGCACCTGGGCGGCATGGACGCCACCTGGGGCCTGTACGACCCCGCGTTCTACGCGCTGCTGGACGAGGCGCGGGCGGCGGGCACGATCGTGACCATGGACCTGCTGTCCAACATGCCGGACCTCATGCAGGGGGTCCGCAGCTTCCTGCCGCACGTCGACTACCTCCTGCCCAACGAGGAGCAGGCGCTGCTGATGAGCGGCGCCGCCGGGGTGGAGGAGGCCGCGCTGTCCCTGCTGGCCCTGATGCCTGAGGGGCCCTCGGCCGTCCTGGTCACGCTCGGCGCCGACGGGAGCCTGATCGCCGACGCGAAGGGCCTCACCCGCGTCCCCGCCCTCGACGTGCCGGTGGTCGACACCACCGGGTGCGGCGACGCCTACTGCGCCGGGTTCGTCGCCGGGCTGGTCGACGGCCGCGACGTGGAGGGCGCCGCGCGGCTCGGCACCGCGCTCGCCGCCCGCGTCGCCGGGGGCCTCGGCTCGGACGCGGGCCTCGACGGGGCGCGGGAGCTCCGGGACGACAGGTGAGCTCGCCGCCCGTACGGACCCGCCTCTCCGGGGTCCGTGCGGGCGGCGGAGAGGCACCCGGCCGCCGGAACGCATCCGGACGTGAACCCCGACGTGAAAGGACGACACATGTCCATCGACGCCAAACTCAGGGAGCGGGCCGCCAAGGTCGTCCCCGGCGGCATGTACGGCCACCTCAACGCGGCCCTGCACGGTCCCGCCTACCCGCAGTTCTTCGTCGGGGGCGAGGGCTGCCGCCAGCGTGACGCCGACGGGCGCGAGTACATCGACCTCATGTGCTCCTGGGGGCCCATGGTCCTCGGCCACCGTCACCCCGCCGTCGAGGGCGCCGTCGCGGCCCAGCTCGCCGCGGGCGACTGCCTCAACGGCCCCGGCCCCGTCTACGTGGAGCTCGCCGAGCTGCTGGTGGACACCGTCCCGCAGGCCGACTGGGTGATGTTCTCCAAGAACGGCACCGACGCCACCACCCAGGCGCTGATGGTCGCCCGCGCGGCCACCGGCAGGACCAAGGTCCTCATGGCGCACGGCGCCTACCACGGGGCCGACCCGTGGTGCACGCCCGGCACGTCGGGGACCACTCCCAACGAGCGCGCGGACCTGGTCGAGTTCACCTACAACGACCTGGCCAGCGCCGAGGCCGCCGCGGCCCGGGCGGAGGGCGACGTCGCCGCGATCATCGTGACGCCGTTCAAGCACGACTCGTTCGAGGACCAGGAGCTCGTCGCCGCGGAGTTCGCCCGGGGGGTGCGGGCCCTCGCCGACCGGATCGGCGCCGCGCTGGTGATCGACGACGTGCGCGGGGGCTGGCGGATCGACCTGGGCGGCTCCTGGGAGCCCCTGGGGGTGCGCCCCGACCTGTACGCCTTCAGCAAGGCCATGGCCAACGGACATCCGATCGCCGCCGTCACCGGGGTCGACTCCCTGCGCGGGCCCGCCCAGACGCTCTACTCCACCGGCTCCTTCTGGTTCAACGCCGCCCCGATGGCCGCCGCCAAGGCCACGATCGAGACGTTGCACGCCATCGACGGCGTCGCCCTGATGGAACGCGCGGGCACCCGCCTGCGCGAGGGCCTCGCCGCCCAGGCCGCCTCCCACGGCTTCACGGTCAACCAGACGGGACCGGTGCAGATCCCGTGGCTCTCCTTCGAGGGCGACGCGACCCTGGACAAGGGCATGTTCTGGGCCGCGGCCTGCCTGGAGGAGGGGGTCTACCTCCATCCGTGGCACAACTGGTTCCTGTCGGCCGCCCACACCGACGCCGACATCGACCGGGCGCTGCAGGGCACCGACGCCGCCTACGCCAAACTCAGGGCCCGCTTCGGCGCCGACTGAGCCCGCCCGGACCCGCTGGGGCGCGTGAGCGATCAGCGCCGGGCGTCGTCCCGCAGGCGGTACCACTGGACGTCGTCCAGGCGCGTGCCGTCGGGGCCGGGCAGCAGCCCGCGCAGCAGGGCCTCGCGGGTGAAGCCCGCGCGCTCCAGCACGCGGTGCGAGGCGATGTTGCCGGGCGAGGTGCCGGCGATGATCCGGGCCAGGGAGGTGTGCTCGAAGGCCCAGTCGACCAGCAGGTCCACCGCCCTGGCGGCGAAGCCCCTGCCCCGGAACTCCGGCAGCACGCTGTAGCCGGTCATGGCCTGCCCCAGCGGGGGGATCACCCCGCTGAGCTGGATGTCCCCGGCGAACGCGCCCGTCTCGGCGTCCAGGATCGCGATCTCGGCCCCCGTGCCGGCCAGCCGGCTCGCGCCCGCGGTGCGGCAGCGCTCCTCGGCCTGCTCGAAGGTGGTGGGCTCGGAGGGCACGCTGTACCTCATGATGTCGGGCAGGTTCCGCAGCGCCAGGTAGTCGGCGGTGTCGGCGGCGGTGAGCGGCCGCAGCCGCACCACCCCGTCGGTCAGCGAGCCGCCGGGGAAGTCCGGCAGCAGGGGCCGCACGCGCTCGCCGGAGTCGCCGGGCAGGCGCGCGAAGGCCACCAGGTCGTGGCGGGTGCCGTCACGCTGCTCCTCGGCCCCGCGCCGCACGCCCTCGCGCTGGAAACCCGCGGCCAGGGCGACCCGCTGGCTGGGCAGGTTCTCCACGTCGGCGAAGAGCTCGATGCGCCCGGCGCCGTGCTCGAACCCCCACCGGGCCAGCGCGGCGACGGCGGCCGTGGCCACCCCGCGGCCCCGCGCCCACGGCGCGACCAGGTAGCCGATCTCGGTGATGCCCCGGGGACGGGCCATCAGGCTCATGTTGCCCAGCCACTCGCCCGTCGTCGCGTCCGCGATCGCGAACGGCGCCCCTCCGCTCTGCCACTCCTGCCGCATCAGCTCCAGGTACCGCAGCGCGTCGTCCATGGTGTACGGCACGGGGATGAGGGGGAGGAAGCGGATGATCTCCGGGTCGGCGCAGGCCCGGACGATCGCCTCGGCGTCGTCCGGGGCCAGCGGCCTCAGGACGACGGGGCCGGCGGGAATCACATCAGGGGAGAACACACCACAACAGCTATCAGGTACCGCCTTGTGGGGGCGAATCATTTCGTGGATCATCTCGCCCCGTACCGCGAGATCCCGGCACGCCCCTTCGAGCCGCGTCCGGGGCGCCCCCGGCGGTCCGAGGACACCGCCGCGCGCCGATAACCTTGCCGTCATGGGTTTTCGCAGGCATGGGCCGTTTCAGGCCGGGGATCAGGTTCAGCTCACCGACCCCAAGAACAAGCGTCACACGGTGACGTTGAAGGAAGACGGCGTGTTCCACACGCACAAGGGCGGGATCCCGCACAGTGAGCTGATCGGACAGCCCGAGGGCTCGGTGGTGCGTTCGTCCGGCGGTACCCAGTATCTGGCGTTCAGGCACCTCCTCCAGGACTACACGCTGTCCATGCCGCGCGGCGCTGCGGTGATCTACCCCAAGGACTCGGCCCAGATCGTGGCCATGGCCGACATCTTCCCCGGCGCCAAGGTGGTGGAGGCGGGCGTCGGCTCCGGCGCGCTCACCTGCTTCCTGCTGCGCGCCGTCGGCGCCGAGGGCACCCTCACCTCCTACGAGCGGCGCCAGGACTTCGCCGAGATCGCCACCAAGAACGTCGAGAAGTTCTACGGCGGCCCGATGAAGCAGTGGCGCCTGGTGGTCGGCGACTTCGCCGAGGATCTCGACGAGAGCGACGTCGACCGGATCATCCTGGACATGCTCGCCCCGTGGGAATGTGTGGACGCCGCGGCCCGCGCTCTCACCCCCGGGGGTGTGATCTGCTGTTATGTGGCGACCACAACCCAGCTGTCGCGTACGGTCGAAACTCTGCGGGAGCACGGGAGTTTCACCGAGCCCCATGCGTGGGAGACCCTGGTTCGTGACTGGCATGTCGAGGGGCTGGCCGTGCGGCCCGACCACAGGATGGTCGGCCACACCGGGTTCCTGGTCACGGCCCGTCGCATGGCCGACGGGGTGACGCCACCACCTCGACGTAGACGTCCGGCGAAGGGGGCACATGGCGAGGAGTCCACGACTTCCACGTCTTCCGCCACATGATGACGATTCGGCCACGACGGTCCTTGAGAGCGTGACACGAGAGCAGACCTTCGTGTTCTTATACTTCTAGGACTAAAAGCGCCAAAAAGGATTAATTACCACGCACTTAATGTAGTCATACGAACACTGCTCAGCCAGGTAAGGGACAGCCCTCAGATGGGTAGGGTTTTGAGTAGTCGGTCTCGACTGGGAAGGAGGTGACGCCGTGGCAGCTCGCGACGACGCTGAGGCTCGTGCCGCGCAGCGCGAACGGGAGGTCGCCGACCTCACAACACAGGTCTCCTTCCTGCAGGAGGAGATCACCGCGTTGCGTCGGAAGCTTACGGAGTCTCCCCGGCAGGCCAGGATTCTCGAAGAGCGTCTCCATGACGTGCAGGCGAACCTCGCGGCCGTAACCGGCCAGAACGAGCGTCTGGTGGCCACCCTCAAGGAGGCCAGAGACCAGATCGTCGCCTTGAAGGAAGAGGTGGACCGGCTGGCGCAACCGCCGTCCGGGTTCGGCGTGTTCCTCGAAACCAGGGAAGACGGCACGGTGGAGGTCTTCACCGGTGGCCGCAAGCTCAGGGTGAACGTGAGCCCCGCGGTGGACGTCGAGGCGCTGAGGCGTGGCCAGGAGGTCATGCTCAACGAGGCGCTCAACGTCGTCGAGGCCCTCGGCTTCGAGGAGCTGGGCGAGATCGTGATGCTCAAGGAGCTCCTCGAGGACGGCCAGCGCGCGCTGGTGATCTCGCACGCCGACGAGGAGCGGGTGGTCAAGCTCGCCGAGTCGCTGGTGGACCAGCCGATCCGGGCCGGCGACTCCCTGCTGCTCGAACCCCGCTCGGGCTACGTCTACGAGCGCATCCCCAAGTCCGAGGTCGAGGAGCTCGTCCTGGAGGAGGTGCCCGACATCTCCTACGAGGAGATCGGCGGGCTCATGCGGCAGATCGAGCAGATCCGGGACGCCATCGAGCTCCCGTACCTGCACGCCGACCTCTTCCGCGAGCACAAGCTCCGCCCGCCCAAGGGCGTCCTGCTCTACGGGCCGCCCGGCTGCGGCAAGACGCTCATCGCCAAGGCCGTCGCCAACTCCCTGGCCAAGCAGGTCGCGGAGAAGACCGGCCAGTCCGGCAAGAGCTTCTTCCTCAACATCAAGGGCCCGGAGCTTCTCAACAAGTACGTCGGCGAGACCGAGCGGCACATCCGCCTGGTCTTCCAGCGGGCTCGCGAGAAGGCCTCCGAGGGCACCCCGGTGATCGTGTTCTTCGACGAGATGGACTCGATCTTCCGGACCCGTGGCTCGGGCGTCTCCTCCGACGTCGAGAACACCATCGTTCCCCAGCTCCTGTCGGAGATCGACGGCGTCGAGGGCCTGGAGAACGTCATCGTGATCGGCGCCTCCAACCGCGAGGACATGATCGACCCGGCGATCCTGCGGCCCGGCCGCCTGGACGTCAAGATCAAGATCGAGCGGCCGGACGCCGAGGCGGCCAAGGACATCTTCTCCAAGTACCTCATCCCCGAGCTCCCGCTGCACGCCGAGGATCTCTCCGAGCACGACTCCAACCGCCAGGAGACCATCTCCGGCATGATCCAGCGGGTCGTCGAGCGGATGTACACCGAGAGCGAGGAGAACCGCTTCCTCGAGGTGACCTACGCCAACGGCGACAAGGAGGTCCTGTACTTCAAGGACTTCAACTCCGGCGCGATGATCCAGAACATCGTCGACCGCGGCAAGAAGATGGCGATCAAGCAGTTCCTGGAGACCGGGCAGAAGGGCCTGCGGATCCAGCATCTGCTCGCGGCCTGCGTGGACGAGTTCTCCGAGAACGAGGACCTGCCCAACACCACCAACCCCGACGACTGGGCCCGCATCTCCGGCAAGAAGGGCGAGCGGATCGTCTACATCCGCACCCTCGTGACGGGCAAGCAGGGCACCGAGGCCGGGCGCTCCATCGACACGGTGGCCAACACCGGTCAGTACCTGTAACCACCCGTAACCACGCTCGATCGACGGCGCGGCTCTCCTCGCGAGGGCCGCGCCGTCGGCGTCTTCCCGAACTTTCACTGATATTTGGCGATTAGCAAGCCTTAATCCTTTTTGTCCCTTTTGGGGGTGAAGGTTCGCGCCTTCTTTCACACCCGTCCCGCGAGTGAACGGAAATAGACAGCCGTCCCTGGGAACCCGAATGATCGAGACGCCGTCCAAGTGGCGTGCGTGAACATTCCGGCCCGGCCGCCCGGTGAACGGCACGGGCTCCCGCGAGGCGCTTCGGGGAAGTGGCCGCCTCGCCGAGCTCGACCTCCTGCGCTTCCTCGCCGCCATGGCGGTGCTCGCCTTCCACTACTTCATCGCCTTCGCCTCGGTGTGGGGCGACCGCCCGGCCGAGCTGTTCCCGGCGATCTCCACCGTCTCCGGGCTCGGCATCCTCGGCGTCGAGCTGTTCTTCATGATCAGCGGCTTCGTGATCCTGATGAGCATCTGGGGGCGTGGCCTGGGGGCGTTCGCCCTCTCCCGGCTGGTGCGGCTCTTTCCCGCCTACTGGGTCAGCGTGGCCGTCACCGCCGCGGTCTACGGGCTCACCGCCGCCACGGCCCTGGACCCCAAGCTCAGCCTCGGCGAGTACGGGATCAACCTCACGATGCTCCAGCGGGCCTTCGGCGTCTACGACGCCAACGGGGTCTACTGGTCGCTCTGGGTGGAGCTCCGCTTCTACGTGCTGATCTCGATCCTGGTGATCGTCGGGGTGACGCTCAACCGCTGCCTGGTCTTCATGGGCGTCTGGCTGCTGGCGGCCGGGTTCTTCGCGGGCAGCGAGGAGGCCTGGGTCGACCTCGTGGTCATGCCCAAGTACGCGGCGTACTTCGTCGGCGGCATGGCGTTCTTCCTGATGACCAAATTCGGTCCCAGGCTCGTCCTGTGGTGCCTGGCGGGGATCAGCGGCGGCCTGGCCGTCAGCGCGGCGCTGGACCGGGTGGCCGGGCGGATCGAGAACGTCGGCTACGCCGCGATGCCCGTGCCCGAGTGGGCCGTGGTCGCCACCGTGGTGGGTTTCTACGCGCTCATGGCGATGGTGGCGCTCGGCTGGCTGGGCTGGCTGCGCTGGCGCGGCCTGGTCGTCCTGGGGGCGCTGACCTACCCGCTCTACCTGTTCCACACCCCGGCCGCGGTGCTGGTCCTCCCCGCCCTGCGGGACGTGCTGCCGCCCGCGCTGACCGCGCTGGTCACCGTGCTGGTCGCGATGGCGTTCTCCTACCTGGTGTACCGGGTGGCCGAGCGCCCGCTTCAGGAATTCGTCAAGTCCAGGAGGCGGAGAAGGGGCACATCCCCGCCCTCGTCACAGTTCCCCGCGCTCTCCTCGATCCCCCTCTCAACGGGCGAAAAGGCTTCGGTGCCATAACTGTCCGACCACCGGGCATAGTGAAGGGTCTAGGGTCGGGAATAGATACCACGGAGAGAATCAGTCCCTGACGAACAGAGGGTGCGCATGACGGTACGGCGGGTGATGGGCATCGAGACCGAGTACGGTATCTCCGTGCCCGGACAGCCGGGGGCCAACGCGATGGTGACCTCCTCTCAGGTCGTGAACGCCTATTTGGCGGCCTCGGCGGCCAGGGCACGGCGCGCGCGATGGGACTTCGAGGAGGAGAACCCGCTGCGGGACGCACGGGGGTTCGACCTCGCGCGGGAGGTGGCCGACCAGAGCCAGCTGACCGACGAGGACCTCGGCCTGGCGAATGTGATCCTCACCAACGGGGCCCGGCTGTACGTCGACCACGCCCACCCCGAATACTCCACGCCCGAGTGCACCAATCCCCGGGCGGCGGTGATCTGGGACAAGGCGGGCGAGCGGGTGATGCACGACGCGGCGGTCCGCGCCTCGGCGATGCCGGCCAACGCCCCGATCCAGCTCTACAAGAACAACACCGACAACAAGGGCGCCTCCTACGGCTGCCATGAGAACTACCTCATGCGCCGGGCAACCTCGTTCGCCGACATCGTCCGGCACCTGACGCCGTTCTTCGTCTCCCGGCAGGTCGTCACCGGGGCGGGCAAGGTCGGCATCGGCCAGGACTCCCGGGGTGAGGGCTTCCAGATCAGCCAGCGGGCCGACTTCTTCGAGGTCGAGGTCGGCCTGGAGACGACGCTCAAGCGGCCGATCATCAACACCCGGGACGAGCCCCACGCCGACCCGGAGAAGTACCGCCGCCTGCACGTCATCATCGGCGACGCCAACATGTCGGAGATCTCGACCTACCTGAAGCTGGGGTCGACCGCGCTCGTCCTGGCCATGATCGAGGACAACTACTTCACCCGCGACCTGGCCGTGGACAACCCCGTCCAGGCCCTGCGCGCGGTCTCGCACGACCCGACGCTCAAGTACGAGATCGCCATGCGCGACGGCCGCAAGCTGACGGCGGTGCAGCTGCAGATGGAGTATCTGGAGCTCGCCCGCAAGTACGCCGAGGAGCGCAGCGTCAACGGCCTGGACGAGCCCACCAAGGACATCCTGGAGCGCTGGGAGTCGGTCCTCACCCGCCTGGCGGAGGACCCGATGCAGCTGTCCAGGGAGCTCGACTGGGTGGCCAAGCTGGAGCTCCTGGAGGGCTACCGCACTCGCGACGGCCTTCCCTGGTCGCACCCGCGGCTGCAGCTCGTCGACCTCCAGTACTCCGACATCCGTCCCGACCGGGGGCTCTACAACCGGCTGGTCGCCCGGGGCCGCATGCAGCGCCTGGTCACCGAGGAAGAGGTTCAGCGGGCCATCGAGGTGCCGCCCAACGACACCCGGGCCTACTTCCGGGGCCGCTGCCTGAGCCAGTACAGCGAGTCGGTGGCCGCCGCCTCCTGGGACTCGGTCATCTTCGACATCCCCGGCCGCGAGTCGCTGCAGCGCGTCCCCACCCTTGAGCCGCTGCGCGGCACCAAGGCCCACGTGGGCGAGCTGTTCGACCGCTGCCGTACCGCCGCGGAGCTGGTGACGGCGCTGACCGGCGAGCAGTGACCTCCTGAGGGGGGCGGTCCGGGCAGGGCCGCCCCCCTTTCGGCGTACCCGGACCCTGTCCGGCCGGACGTTTCGCCGGACGTCCGGCCGGATCCCGGCAAACCGGACACCCGGATTGACGGGGGACGGAGAACCGGGATACGTTCCGGGTGTTTTGTGGCGGTGCGAGGGAAATCCGGTGAGATTCCGGTGCGGTCGCGCCACTGTAACCGGCTCCCCGGAGCCGGAAGCCAGGTCACACTCGGCCGCCACCGACCTACGAAAAGGGACGCGTCAATCCCGGAGGAGGTGGCCGTGAGCCAGATCTCGGCACCGCACGTTCAGCCCATCCCATGGCACTCGCTCACCCGCTGGCTGCTCGCCGTACCGGTGCTGCTGCTCCTCGCCTACCTGGTCACCTTCGACCAGGGAGCGATCTCCCAGGCGGGAAACTACCTGCACGAACTCATGCACGACGGGCGCCACCTGCTCGGCGTGCCGTGCCACTGAGCCACAGGTGATCACCAAACTCATCGTCCGGGGCCTCGTCGTCGGACTGCTCGCAGGGCTGCTCGCGGCCGTCTTCGCCTACACCGTCGGCGAACCGCGTATCGACCAGGCCATCGCGCTGGAGGAGGCGGCCGCGGCCGCCTCCCCGGCCGAACCGCACGACGACACCGGGACCGCGGCCCACTCCCACTCCCACGACGGGGAGGAGGCCCTGGTCAGCAGGGACGGCCAGCGCTTCGGGCTCTTCCTCGCCCTGGGCCTGTACGGGCTGGCGCTCGGAGGATTGTTCTCCCTCGTCTACGCGGCCGTACGCGGCCGGGCGGGACCCCGCTCGGAACCGGTGCTCGCGGTGAGCCTCGCCGCCGCCGCGTTCACCTCCGTCGTCCTCATCCCTTTCGTGAAATATCCCGCCAACCCACCGGCCGTCGGTGACCCGGAGACCATCAACCAGCGCACCGTGCTCTACCTGGTCGCGGTGGTCATCGGGATCCTCGCCGTCGCCGCGGCCGTCGCCGCCTACCGCTACGCCTCGGCGAGCGAGCCGTGGGTGCGCTGGCTGTCGGCCGGTGCCACCTTCCTGGTCCCCGTCGTCGCGTCCTGGATCCTGCTGCCGGAGATCTCGGAGGTGCCCCGGGGCTTCCCCGCCGACCTCCTGTGGGACTTCCGGGTCGCCTCCATAGGGACCCAGGTGGTCTTCTGGGCCGGTGTCGGCGCGCTGTTCGCCTTCGCCGCCCGCAGGCGCGGCCCGGTGTGACGACCCCCTCGGGGGTCACCCGCCTGCTCCTGGTCTGCCACGCCTCCACCTCGGCGACGGTACGGGCCGCGTTCCCGGGTGACGAACCACTCGACGAGCGCGGCCTGCGCCGGGCCGAGGGGATGGCGCGGGACCTCGGCCCGGGGCCCGCGGCCTGCCCGGCCGAGCTGCGCTGCGTCCAGACGGCGGCGGCGCTCGGCCTGCGGGCCGAGCACGACCCGCTGCTGGCCGACTGCGACTACGGCCGCTGGAGCGGGATGACGCTCGGCGAGGTCGAGGCCGCCGAGCCCGAGGCGCTCGCCTCCTGGCTCGGCGACCCCGGCGCGGCGCCGCACGGCGGGGAGCCGGTCACCGCGCTCCTGGCCAGGGTGTCCGGCTGGCTCGCCGCCCGCGCCCCCGGCAGGGCCGTCGCGATCACCCACCCGGCGGTCATCCGCGCCGCGGTCGTCCACGCCCTCGACGCCCCCGCCCGGTCCTTCTGGCGCGTCGACGTCGCGCCGCTGGCCCGCGTGACGCTCACCGGGCGCGGCGGGCGCTGGCGGCTCGGCTACCTCCCATGACGGTTCGAGCGCCCGGCGAGCCATTGATTCGACGAGACGACAGGAGATCTTGAAGGTGCGTGATTCCCGCTATCCCTTCACCGCGATCGTGGGGCTGGAGGACCTGAAACTCGCGCTGATCCTCAACGCGGTCTCCCCCCGCGTCGGGGGAGTGCTGGTCAGGGGGGAGAAGGGCACCGCCAAGTCCACGGTCGTGCGGGCGCTGGCCGCGCTCCTGCCGCCCGTCGAGGTGGTGGCCGGCTGCCGCTTCTCCTGCGACCCCGCCGCCCCCGACCCCGGCTGCCCGGACGGGCCGCACGAGCCCCGTACGGAAACGGAGCCCCGGTCCTCCGCGGCCCGGCCTCCCGCCGCTGAATCCGGCGGAGTTCAGCCGGACGGAGTTCGGGGCGGCGGGGCGCGGGACGGCGCCGCGCGGCCCGCCCGCCTGGTCGAGCTGCCCGTCGGCGCCTCCGAGGACCGCCTCGTCGGCTCCCTGGACATCGAGCGCGCCCTCACCGAGGGCGTGAAGTCCTTCGAACCCGGCCTCCTGGCGAGCGCCCACCGGGGCGTCCTGTACGTGGACGAGGTCAACCTCCTCCACGACCACCTGGTTGACCTGCTGCTCGACGCCGCCGCCCTCGGCACCTGCTACGTCGAGCGCGAGGGGGTGTCGGTGCGGCACGCGGCCAGGTTCCTGCTGGTCGGGACGATGAACCCCGAGGAGGGGGAGCTGCGCCCGCAGCTGCTCGACCGCTTCGGGCTGACCGTGGAGGTCCGGGCCTCGCGGGAACCGTCCCAGCGGGTGGACGTGGTACGGCGCCGCCTGGCCTTCGAGGCCGACCCCGACGCCTTCGCCGCCGCCTGGTCGGAGGAGGAGCGGGCACTGGCCGCGCGCATCGCCGAGGCCCGCGCCAGGGTGCCCCACGTCGTGCTGCCGGACGCGGCGCTGCTCAGGATCGCCACCGTCTGCGCGGGGTTCGAGGTGGACGGGCTCCGGGCCGACCTGGTCACCGCCGGCGCGGCGATCGCGCACGCCGCCTGGCAGGGCCGCACCACCGTCACCGCCGACGACGTACGGGAGGCGGCCAGGCTCGCGCTCCCGCACCGCCGCCGCCGGGACCCCTTCGACGCGCCGGGCCTGGACGAGTCCAAGCTCCAGGACCTTCTGGACCAGATCCCCGACGACCCGGACGACCGCGAGGGCCCCGAGGATCCGGACGGCTCCGGCGGCCCCGGGGGCACCGGCCCCGAGGAAGGCCCGGACGGACCGGCGCCCGACGGCGGCCCCGAGGCCGAGGACGCCACTCAGGGAGACCGGACTCAGGAAGACCGGGGCGACCCCGGAGGGGAGGCCCCCCGGTCCGAGATCCAGGACGTCCCGGACGGCCCTGACCCCGGGACGCAAGAGCCCCCGCACCCCGTTACCTCCGCCGCGAACCCCGGTGAGCCGCCGGAGACGGCCGGGGGAGCACCGGCCCGCGAGCGGACCTTCGACGCCGAGCCCGGCGGCAGGACCCGGCTGTTCACCGTCCCCGGCGTCGGCGCCGGAGCCCCCGGGCGCCGGTCGCGCGCCAGGACGCCCCTGGGCCGCACCACGGGGGCCCGCGTCCCCGAGGGCCACACCGGCTCCCTCCACCTGCGGGCCACCGTCGGCGCCGCCGCCCCGTACCAGGTGGCGCGGGGCAGGAGCGGGCCGGGGTTGCTGCTGCGGCGCGGCGACCTCAGGGAGGCGGTCCGGGAGGGCCGCGAGGGCAACCTGGTGCTGTTCGTGGTGGACGCCAGCGGTTCCATGGCCGCCAGGCAGCGGATGCGGGCGGTGAAGACCGCGGTGCTCGGCCTGCTGCTCGACGCCTACCAGCGCCGCGACAAGGTCGGGCTCGTCACCTTCCGGGGCGCCCGCGCCGACCTGGTCCTGCCGCCGACCTCCTCCGTCGAGGCCGGCGCGGCCCGGCTGCGCGAGCTTCCCACCGGGGGACGTACCCCGCTGGCCGCCGGCCTGCTGCGGGCCGCAGAGGTGCTGCGGGTCGAGCGCCTGCGCGACCCCTCCAGGCGCCCGCTGGTGGTCCTGGTCACCGACGGGCGGGCCACCTCGGGCACCGTCGAGGAGTCCCATCGCGCGGCGGGACTGCTGGCCGGGGTGGCGGGCGTGGTGGTCGACTGCGAGGGTGGCCACGTGCGCCTCGGCCTCGCCGCCTCGCTGGCGGCACGGATGGGCGCGGAGACCGTACGCCTCGACGACCTCACCGACCTGGCGGGGATGGTCCGCGAACGGCGCGGCGCCGCATGACAGTGGGCCGCATGACAGCGGGCCGCATGACAGCGGGCCGCATGACAGCGGGCCGCATGACAGTGAGCCGCATGACAGTGGGCCGCATGACAGTGAGCCGCATGACAGTGAGCCGCATGACAGTGAGCCGCATGACAGTGAAGGGAGGGCGACGATGCCGCAGGGCAAACCCGTCAGCGTGCCCGAGGACGGCCTGACCACCAGGCAGCGCCGCACCCGGCCGCTGCTGATCGTCCACACGGGACCGGGCAAGGGCAAGTCCACCGCCGCCTTCGGCCTGGCCCTGCGCGCCTGGAACCAGGGCTGGCCGATCGGGGTCTTCCAGTTCGTGAAGTCCGCCAAGTGGCGCATCGGCGAGGAGCGGGCACTGCGGGTGCTCGGCGACTCCGGCGAGGGCGGGCCGGTCTCCTGGCACAAGATGGGCGAGGGCTGGTCCTGGATCCAGCGCCCCGGCAGCGAGGAGGACCACGCCGCCGACGCCCGCGAGGGCTGGGAGCAGATCAAGCGCGACCTCGCCGCCGAGACGTTCCGGCTGTACGTGCTCGACGAGTTCACGTACCCCATGAAGTGGGGCTGGATCGACGTCGACGAGGTGGTCGAGACCCTGCGCGGCCGTCCCGGCGGCCAGCACGTCGTCGTCACCGGACGTGACGCCGACCCCCGGCTGCTCGACGCCGCCGACCTCGTCACGGAGATGGGCAAGGTCAAGCACCCCATGGACGCCGGGCAGAAGGGTCAGAAGGGCATCGAATGGTAGCCCGGCTGGTCATCGCGGCCCCCGCCTCCGGCGCGGGCAAGACGACCGTGGCGACCGGTCTGATGGCCGCCCTCACCCGCCGGGGCATGGCGGTCTCCCCGCACAAGGTGGGACCCGACTACATCGACCCCAGCTACCACGCCATGGCCACCGGCCGTCCAGGGCGCAACCTCGACCCCTGGCTGGTGGGGGAGGAGCTCGTCGCCCCGCTGTTCCTGCACGGCGCCGCCGGGGCGGACGTCGCGGTCGTGGAGGGCGTGATGGGCCTGTACGACGGGGCGGGCTCCACCGAGTTCGCCTCCACCGCGCACGTCGCCAGGCTGCTCGGCGCCCCGGTGGTGCTGGTCGTGGACGCGGCCAAGCAGAGCCGCTCCGTGGCGGCGCTGGTGCACGGGTTCGCCTCCTACGACACCCGGATCAGGCTCGGCGGGGTGATCCTCAACCGGATCGGCTCCGAACGGCACGAGGCCATCTGCCGTGAGGCGCTCGCCGAGAGCGGTGTCCCGGTGCTCGGCGCGATCCGCCGCAGCGACGCCGTCGCCACCCCCTCCAGGCACCTGGGCCTGGTCCCGGCCGCCGAGCGCCGCACCCAGGCCGTGCGGGCCATGGACGCCGTCGCGGACCTGGTCGCCGCCTCCTGCGACCTGGAGGAGATCCTGCGCCTGGCCCGTACGGCGCCGCCGCTGACGGCCGTCCCGTGGACCCCCGGGCCGCCCGCCGCCCCCGTCACGAGGGTCGCGGTCGCCGGGGGGCAGGCCTTCACCTTCGGCTACACCGAGCAGGCCGAGCTGCTGGCGGCGGCGGGCGCCGAGGTCGTCCCCTTCGACCCGCTCGTCGACGAGACCCTCCCCGAGGGGGCCCGGGGGATCGTCATCGGGGGCGGTTTCCCCGAGGTCTACGCGGCCGAGCTGTCGGCCAACGAGCCGCTGCGCGAGCGGGTCGCCGCGTTCGACGGGCCGATCTCGGCCGAGTGCGCGGGCCTGCTCTACCTCGCCAGGAGGCTGGACGGCAGGCCGATGTGCGGGGTCCTCGACGTCGAGGCCAGGATGACCGGCACCCTCACCCTCGGCTACCGGGACGCGGTGGCCGTCCGCGACTCGCCGCTCACCAGGGACGGGGAGCGCTACCGGGGGCACGAGTTCCACCGCACCGCGGTCGAGCCCGCCCCCGACCGGCCGCTGTTCCGCTGGCGGGGCGGCGCCGACGGGTTCGCCGACGGCCGGGTCACCGCCTCCTACCTGCACCTGCACTGGGCCGGCAGCCCCCGGCTGGCCTCCAGGTTCGTCGAGGCCTGCCGCCGGGTCCCGGTCGTCTGACTTCCTCCGGCCCTCTCTCGCTCCGAGCGGCTCGAACCAGCCGGAATCAGCCGGAATCAGCCGGAAACCTCGTGCCGGTTCGAGCCGGTTCGCGATAATCAGGGAGGAACCGGGAAGTGCCGCACGCTGAGAATGCCGGAAATATCGCGACTCGGCCTTTCGATGGTTTTTCTGGTTCCCCTGATGCCGGTGAATTCCGTCCATTCGGAGAAACGCGCCCGGCCGTCGCGGGCCCCGGTGTCAGACGGGGAAAAGACCCCCCTCGCCCCGAACGCCCGCTAGGTCCCGATAGGTCCTACGCGAAGGTGTCCGGCGGCAACCGGGCCGCGGGCAGCCGGGGCGGGGCCAGGGCCACCCCCTCCGTGTGGAGGATCGCCGACAGCATGCGGCCCGCCTGTCCCATGCTGATGCGGGCCGCCGGGTCGCGCCGGAGCAGTCCCTCCAGGACGGGCCACAGCGGCCCCGCCCGCGTCACCGCCTCCTGGTGCCCGCCGCCCGCCGGGTCGCGTGGCGCCGGAGTACGGGAGAGGGGGCGCGGCGGCCGGCCCTCCACCGCGAAGTACAGGCTCGCCCCGAACGACCACAGATCGCCCGCCGGGGTCGGCGGCCCGCCCCGCAGCCGCTCGGGGGCGACGAAGGTGGGGATGTGGGCGACCGGCACGGTGGAGGAGGTGTCGGGGTCGCCGTGCAGCGCCGCGATACCGAAGTCGGCCAGCACCACCCGGTTGCCGGTCAGCAGGATGTTGCGCGGGTTGATGTCCCGGTGCAGGACGCCCGCGCCGTGCGCGTGGCGCAGCCCGCTCAGCAGCTGGAAGCCGATCCACGCCGCCCAGTGGATCGGCAGGTGGCCCAGGTGCCGTACGGTCTCCTTGAGAGTGAGGGCCTCCAGCAGCTCCATGACGATCCAGAGCCGCCCGTCCTCCTCCAGCAGGTCGTGCACGGAGATCACCGCCGGGTGGTTCAGCTTCCCGGCCGAGCGTGCCTCTCGCAGCGCCCGGCGCCGCGCGTCGTGCATGTCCGCCCCGTTCTCGTCGAACCGGGGCTGGATCTCCTTGATCGCCACATTCCGCCCGAGCAGGGAGTCGTGGGCGCGCCACACCGTGCCCACGCCGTCCCGCCCGATCAGCGAGGCCAGGTGATAGCGGTCACCCAGTAAGCGTGCCTTTCCCGCATCTGTTCCCATGAATCACCTGCTGCACATAGAAGCCGGGCCCCTCAGCTGATTCATATTTTCACCCGGAACAGCGCGCTATGCGATTACTTACAGTGATTCTCTGTAACGATTCAGACGCATGGGCATGATGAGGTTTTTTTCCCTGTCCGTAAACCCTAATTGCGGATTCAGGAAAATGCCCCAGGAGATGGTGAAGGAATTTCGGAAACGCTCGAAAAAGCTTTCAGGCCGCGCTGAAGCAGCGCACGTCCTCCAGCATCTTCGAGGTCCGCTCGGCACTCAGCCGCGCCCGCGGGTCCTTGCGCAGCAACCCCCGCAGCACCGGCTCCAGGGCGCCCGCCCGCTTCGGCGCGCGCGGCGGCTCGCGCAGCGCCGCGACCAGCGCCGCCATCGAGTTCACCGTACGGAACGGGGTCCTGCCCTCCACCGCCATGTACAGCGTCGCGCCGAACGACCACATGTCCGCCTCGCGGGTGCCGCCCCTGCCCTGCAGCGCCTCCGGCGCGATGAACGCCGGGGTGCCCCGCGTCGAGGTCGTCGCCGCGCCCTCGGGCGCGGCGAAGCCGAAGTCGGCCAGCACCACCCGGTCGCCGGTCAGCATGATGTTGGCGGGCTTGATGTCGCGGTGGATCACCCCGCCGTCGTGCGCGTGCCGCAACGCCTCCAGCAGGCGGCACCCCATCGCCGCCACCAGGTCCACCGGGAGCGGGCCCGCCTGTACGAGCGTGTCGTGCAGCGTCAGCGCCTCCAGGAACTCCATGACGATCCAGAGGCGCTCGGCCTCCTCGGTGAGGTTGTGCACCGTCACGATGCCCCGGTGGCTCAGCCGCGCCGCCATGCGCGCCTCCCTGACCACCCGCCGTCGCTGCTCGGCCGCGGCGGCCCCGGGTGGCAGGAGTATCTCCTTGAGGGCCACCTCTCGCTCCAGAAGCAGGTCGTATGCGCGCCAGACGACGCCGGTCGCCCCCTGGCCGACGCGTGAGACGAGCTTGTATCTGCGCGCGATGATGGTACTCACCCCCCAATGATCGCAGTTTCCAGCCCCGAAGGCCTACCTGGAACGTTCCTTATCTCCCCAGGAGTGTCGGATCTGCCCGGATTCGTGGGTGACGATGCTCACACGAGGCGCGTACGGGCCCGAGGTGCTCGTACGCGCCTCGCGCGGGGCCGCGCGGGCCCGTTGGAGCGTCACAGCAGGCCGACGCCGAGCAGCAGGGTGCCCGCGCCCAGCGACACCCCGCCCGCCGGGACCAGCCAGATCAGCCTGTTCGGCTTCGTGTCGGAGGGGCGCACCACGGACAGGAAGAAGCCCAGCGGCATCAGGATGGGCGCCACCGCGATCAGGATCCGGGACAGGTCCTTCAGCCCGCCGGACAGGTCCGCCCGGTCGATGTAGAGCAGCGCGACGAGCGCGAAGAGCACCAGGACGCCCGCGTGGGCGTGCCCGGCCCGCCACAGGCCGCGCCGTACCGGATTGTCCATGTATCCGGGGATGCCGCGCATGATGTGCGCGAGCAGGGAGACCCCGCCGAAGGCCACGGCGGGCACGGTGATGAGGAGTATTCCCGCTGTGCTCAGCGACGACGGTGACATGGGGGAGCCTCTCGTTGGATAGTGGTGCTAGCCAATTATTGGATAGGGCTGCTATCCAGTCAAGGACATAAGAATTTGCCTTGAGGGACTCGGGGAGGGTTCTCTGGCGGGCAGGAACTCGGCACGGCCCGTGCGGGCTCCCGTAAAGATCGCGGGACGATCCGCGCGCAATGTCGCCCGGTTCGGGGAAGATATGAATCAGATCCGTCCCCCAGGTGGAGGTGCCACACATGGCAAGCAAGGACACCGGCGGCCAGAAGCAGACCGGCCGTACCGACAAGGAGGTCGAGGAGACCGCCCAGGCGGAAACCTCCGACGTCCAGGAGCGTCACGAGAAGCTTTCCGACGACGTCGACGCGATCCTCGACGAGATCGACGAGGTCCTTGAGGAGAACGCCGAGGAGTTCGTGAGGAGTTACGTGCAGAAGGGCGGCCAGTAGTCCGCCCGGTGGAATCCAGGGTCGGGGGTGAGGGCGGATCCGGCGAGGAGCCGATCCGGTGAGAGGCCGGTTCGGCGAGGAGCCGGAGGACCCGTCCTGACCGTGACCCCGGCCCGGCGCCCGCCGGGCCTGGCGGGCGGGTGACGTGCGGCCGTCCCCGCCGGGAGCGCCCTTCCGCCGCCGAGCGCCGCGAGCGCGTTGAGCCGATCAGTCGAGCCGATCAGGGGAGGCCCCTCCGGGAACGGTTCCCGGAGGGCATGAGCACCGTCCGGAGTGCGGGACGGGAAGGCGCGGGCCGAGTCGGCCGCGGCCGTTCCCGGTCCGGCGGGCCGGCCGTTTCCCGCCGGTCCCGCCACCTCCGGCGACGGAGGCCGGCGCGCTGGAGGACGACCCCCGCTCTCTCCGTGAACGCGTCATCCTGCCCCTCGCGGGCTCCTGCCTTCTCCGTGAACGTGTCCTCGTACCCTCCGCGAGCCTCTGCCCGCCTCGCGGTCCGGCGGATCCGGGCCCGTTGCCGGTTTCACCGCATCCGTCGTCTTCGTCGCTTTCGCCGCGCCCGGGGGGTTCCGTGAGGGATCCGGCGACCGGTACCGATCACCCGCGAAGATTCAAAAGCCCGCCGAGGGGGGTTCGCGCTGAGCTGATCCAGGGAAGTGCAAGCAGCACGGCAAGATGAGTAAGGTCGGGCCTTAAAGGACTGCACCTTTGGAGGGAGTCGCGTGGGATCTCACAGGGACCTGCCCGCCGGCATGGTGAATCATATCTTTACCGACACCGGGAGCTCCTCGTTCACCGAGTTTGTCAGGTCCCATTCGCCGGACTTGCTGCCTGGCCGTAACGAGACCCTGGCAACTCCGGTGGGCGACCAGATCCCGCACGCCACCACGATCGTCGCGGCGATGTGCGCCGGTGGCGTGGTGATCGCGGGAGACCGCCGGGCGACCTCCGGCAACATCATCTCCCAGCGTGACATGGAGAAGGTGTTCCGCACCGACGACCACTCCGGCATGGGCATCGCCGGGGCGGCGAGCACCGGCATCGAGATGGCCCGCCTCTACCGGGTCGAGCTCGAACACTACGAGAAGCGCGAGGGGCGCACGCTCTCGGTGGCGGGCAAGGCCAACCGGCTCGCCACGATGATCCGCGGCAACCTGCCGATGGCGATGCAGGGGCTCGTGGTCGTCCCGCTCTTCGCCGCCTACGACCCCGACGTCGACGGCGGCCGGATCTTCAGCTACGACGTGGGCGGCGGCCCCTACGAGCAGCGCAGGCACCACGCGATCGGGTCCGGCTCGATCTTCGCGCGGGGCGCCCTGAAGAAGCTCTACCGCGAGGGCGCCTCCCCCGAGGAGACCGTGCTGACGCTGATCCAGGCCCTCTACGACGCGGCCGACGACGACTCGGCGACCGGCGGCCCGGACGTGATCCGCAAGATCTGGCCCGTCGTCGCGGTGATCACCGCCGACGGATACCGCCGGCTCCCCGACGAGGAGGTCGGAGAGCTCGTCCAGGTCGTGGTCGATTCCCGGGCGGACCGCCCCGACGGCCCCGTCGCCCCGCTGCGCTAACACGAGAGGATCACCCCAGGTGTCCATGCCTTTTGGATATGTCTCGCCCGAGCAGCAGATGCGGGACAAGGCGGACTACGCGCGCAAGGGGATCGCGCGGGGCCGTAGTGTCGTCGTCCTGCAGTACGCGGACGGCATCCTGTTCGTCGCGCCCAACCCGTCCCGCGCCCTGCACAAGATCAGCGAGATCTACGACAAGATCGGGTTCGCCGCGGTCGGCCGCTACAACGAGTTCGAGGCCCTGCGCCTCGGCGGCATCCGATACGCCGACATCAACGGCTACACCTACGCCCGCGACGACGTCACCGCCCGTGGCCTGGCCAACCTCTACGCCCAGAACCTCGGCCAGATCTTCACCGAGTCGCTGAAGCCGTTCGAGGTGGAGATCGTGGTCGCCGAGGTCGGCGACTCCTCCGACGAGGACCACATCTACCGGCTCACCTTCGACGGCTCGGTCTTCGACGAGGCGGGCCTGGTGGCCATGGGCGGCCAGGCCGAGGCGGTGGCGGGCCGTCTCAAGGAGCGCTACCGCGACGGCCTGTCGCTGGGCGAGGCGCTGGAGGCGGCGCTGTTCGCGCTGACCGAGCCGGGGGGCGAGCGCTTCCCGGCGGGCCAGCTGGAGGTGGCGGTGCTCGACCGCAACCGGCCGCACCGCAAGTTCCTGCGGCTCAACGGCCCCAGGCTGGAGCGGCTGCTGGCCGACGGGGCCCCTGCGGCCGAGCCGGCCACGGGGGCGGCCGGGGGCGAGAACCCCCTCTCCGCGCCCGAGACGCCCGGCGTCCCGCCGACCGCGCCCGACGGCGACATCGACACGGGGTCCAGCGGCTGACCGCGCCCGCCGACGACCCGGAGCGCCGTCCCCGCCGCGGGGGCGGCGCTCCGGTGTGTCGTGGATCACACCGTCTCCGGGCAACCGGCACCGCCTCGCGGCGGTCCCAGACTGTGTGAAGAACGCCACCCCGCGCGCCTGGACCAGGCTCGTCCCCCCTTTGACCGTTCCCGCCTCCCCGAGAAGGGCCGGCGCGGCGCTCGCCCTGCTCGCGGCCGCGGCCCTGGTGTCCGGCTGCGCCTCCCCAGCCGTGACCGCCTCCGCCCCTTCCCCCGCCGCGACCGCCTCCCCGGCTGGCGAGCCGGACACGGCCGCGAAGCCCACCCCGGCCGCCACCCCCGAGCTCTTCGGCACCGAGTTCCAGGCCGCCCCCGAACACGACTGGAGCAAGGGGCGGCCGCCGCCCTTCGAGGGCGTCCTGCGCGGCTGGCTCACCGACGTGGACGACAACGAGGTGGCCGAGTACCGGCCCATCCGTTTCGTCCAGAACGGCGGCGAGGACGGCCACTTCGACGGCCCCGAGGAGGGCGACGTGGTCCGCTACCTGGCGCCCCTCGCCGAGGACGTCGAGTTCCTCGCCGACAGCGGCTGCGACGGCACGACGCAGACGTACGACAAAGCCACCAACCTCGGCACCGAGAGCTGCACCCGCGAGACGCTGATCGCCAACGTCAGGGAGGCCGCCTCCCTGACCGGGGTGGAGGGCCTGCACCGGCCGGCCCTGATCACCACCGAGAACGGCAGGATCACCAAGGTTGTCGAGATCTTCTGGCAGGGCGGAGGCTGATCGCGGCCGCCGATCCCGGTGCCCCCGCACCACCCGTGCCCGGCGGCCGACCGGGCGCGGGTGGTGCGGGGCCGCGTCCGCGCTTAGCCGCTCACGGCCCGGGGCATAAGCCGTAGGACCGAAAACCCCATGATCCCTCCCGCGAGAGGGGTTCGGCGAATAGTGTGAGGCAATGGATCGTCGCATCTTCGGGCTTGAGAACGAGTACGGCGTCACCTGCACGTTCAGGGGGCAGCGGCGGCTGTCACCCGACGAGGTAGCGCGTTATCTATTCCGCCGTGTCGTCTCCTGGGGCCGATCGAGCAACGTCTTCCTCCGCAACGGGGCGCGCCTGTATCTCGACGTGGGCAGCCACCCCGAGTACGCCACCCCCGAGTGCGACAACGTCGTGGAGCTCGTCACCCACGACAAGGCGGGCGAGCGCATCCTGGAGGGCCTCCTGGTCGACGCCGAGAAGCGCCTCCGCGAGGAGGGCATCGCCGGGGACATCTACCTGTTCAAGAACAACACCGACTCCGCGGGCAACTCCTACGGCTGCCACGAGAACTACCTGGTCGGCCGGCACGGCGAGTTCGGCCGCCTGGCCGACGTGCTGATCCCGTTCCTGGTCACCCGGCAGATCATCTGCGGGGCGGGCAAGGTGCTGCAGACCCCGCGTGGAGCGGTCTACTGCGTCTCCCAGCGGGCCGAGCACATCTGGGAGGGTGTCTCCAGCGCCACCACCCGGTCGCGCCCGATCATCAACACCCGCGACGAGCCGCACGCCGACGCCGAGCGGTTCCGCCGCCTGCACGTCATCGTCGGCGACTCCAACATGAGCGAGACGACCATGCTGCTCAAGGTCGGCGCGACCGACCTGGTGCTCCGCATGATCGAGGCGGGCACCGTGATGCGCGACCTGTCGCTGGAGAACCCGATACGGGCCATCCGCGAGGTCTCCCATGACATGACCGGAAGGCGGCGGGTCCGGCTGGCCAACGGCCGCGAGGCGTCCTCGCTGGAGATCCAGGAGGAATACCTCTCCAAGGCCCGCGACTTCGTCGACCGCCGCGGCGGCGACGAGATCAGCCACCGGGTGCTGGAGCTGTGGGAGCGCACCCTCAACGCGGTCGAGACGGGCAACCTCGACAAGGTCGCCCGCGAGATCGACTGGGTGACCAAATACCAGCTGATCGAGCGCTACCGCAAGAAGTACGACCTGCCGCTGTCGAGCCCCAGGGTCGCCCAGCTCGACCTCGCCTACCACGACGTGCACCGCCGCCGTGGCCTGTTCTACCTGCTGCAGAAGCGCGGCGCGGTGGAGCGGGTGGCCTCCGACCTGAAGATCTTCGAGGCCAAGTCGGTGCCGCCGCAGACCACCCGGGCCCGGCTGCGCGGTGAGTTCATCCGCAAGGCTCAGGAGAAGCGCCGCGACTTCACCGTCGACTGGGTGCACCTGAAGCTCAACGACCAGGCGCAGCGCACCGTGCTGTGCAAGGACCCCTTCCGCAGCGTCGACGAGAGGGTGGACAAGCTCATCGCCGGAATGTGACGGTCATGCTTCGGTAAGCCCGTCCCGGCCTTACCCCCTCCGTACGCCGGGACGGGTAGTGTGGCGCGAACCTGACGTCTGCTTGAGGGATACCTATGCGCCGCCGCAGCATGGCCGTACTGGCCGCAGTGCCTCTGATGTTCGTCGCAGCATGCGGCTCCGGCGGGGGCGTGGCCACCGGTGCCTCCAGCCCCGCCAGCAGCAGCGGGGTCACCGAGCTGCAGGTGACCGGGCAGGCCGGCGCCAAGCCGACCGTCGCCTTCCCGTCCAAGGTGGTCGAGACCTCCTCCTTCAAGGTGCTCACCCCCGGCACCACGGGCGAGGCGGCCAAGCTCGGCACCAACGTGGTCGCCAACTTCACCGTCTTCACCTGGGACGGCAAGGAGAACAAGATCGCCGGTTCGACCTACGACGAGGGCGGGCCGCAGGTCATCTCGCTCAACGAGCAGGTCCCGGAGATCCTCCGCAAGGGCTTCGCCGAGACCAAGGGCGGGGGCCGGTTCATGTCGGTCGTCGCCAAGGACGCGCTGCCCGCCGAGCAGCAGGCGCAGGCCCCTCCGGGCCAGGCGCAGGTCTTCGTGGTCGACGTGGTCGGCGTCCCCCAGGAGAAGGCCGCCAAGGGCACCGCCGTCGACCCCGGTGTCAAGGGCGTCAAGGTGGAGAACCCGGGCGGCGACGCCGCGCCGAAGCTCACCACCAAGACCAAGAAGAAGGCCCCCGAGAAGCTCGTCAAAGAGACCGTGATCAAGGGCACCGGCCCCGAGGTCAAGTCCGGCCAGTCGATCCTGGTGCAGTACGCCGGGAAGATCTGGGGATCGGACGTCGAGTTCGACAGCAGCTGGTCCCGCGGCGCCCAGCCGATCATGTTCCAGATCGGCACCGGCAAGGTCATCAAGGGCTGGGACCAGGGCCTGGTCGGCGTCCCGATCGGCAGCCGGGTGCTGCTGAGCATCCCGCCGGACCTCGGCTACGGCAAGGCGGGCTCCGGCGACAAGATCAAGGGCACCGACACCCTGGTGTTCCTGGTCGACGTGCTGGGCGCCTACTGACCCCGCTTACCTGCTCTTCCGCCCCGGCGGGCCCATCTGGCCGCCGGGGCGCCCCGCCCCGCCCCCCCTGAGCCCGGCCGTGCGCACGGCCGGGCTCCGTGCTTTCCGGGCGGGGCTCCGCGCTTTCCCCGGCAGGGCTCCCGGCACGCGCACCGGTCAGGTGGCCCTTGGACGCCGTGTGAGCGGGTGTGGGCGAGCGTGGCTCCCGGGCGCGGTGCGCGTGGGTGTGGGCGAGCGTGGCTCCCGGGCGCGGTGCGCGTGGGTGTGGGCGAGCGTGGCCCCCGGACGCCGTACGAGCAGCTACGGGCGAGCGTGACCCCCGCGGGCCCGGCCTACAATCCGGGCTGTGAGCGGTGACGATCTCGACACGGTGGCGGTACTTCACGACCCGGTGCGCCGGGCCGTCTACGACTACGTGGCCTCCCGGGGCCAGGACGTGGGGCGCAACGAGGCGGCCGAGGCGGTGGGGGTGCAGCGGACCCTGGCCGCCTTCCACCTCGACAGGCTCGTCGAGGCGGGCCTGCTCGAGTCGGGGTTCCGGCGGCTGACGGAGCGGACCGGGCCCGGCAGCGGCAGGCCGGCGAAGGTCTACCGCAGGGCGCCGGGGGAGTGGCAGGTCAGCGTGCCGGCCAGGGACTACCGCACCCTCGCCCTGGTGCTGGCCGAGGCGGTCGAGCTGCTCGGCGGGGACGAGCGGGCCGAGCAGGCCGCCCGGCGCGCGGGGGCCGGGCTCGCGCAGGAGGGTGAGGACCTCACCGGGGTGCTGCGGCGGCGCGGGTACGAGCCGTACGAGGAGGACGGCCGGGTGCGGCTGCGCAACTGCCCGTTCCACGTGCTGGCCGAGGAGCACCCGCCGCTGGTCTGCTCGGTGAATCTGGAGCTGTGCCGCGGGCTGCTCGACGCGCTCGGCCGGGACGCCTCGGCGGCCGGCCTGGACCCCCGTCCCGGGGAGTGCTGCGTCGCCTTTTCTAAAAACAATGACGATTGACATAGAAGGATCGCGGATGATCTGCTGTGTCCATGCATCTGGCCCAGCTGAACGTCGCCCACGCGCGCGCGCCCAAGGACTCCCCGGAACTGGCCTCCTTCGTGGCGGGCCTCGACTCCATGAACCGGCTGGCCGAGGCCGACCCCGGCTTCGTGTGGCGCCTCAAGGGGGGTGACGGCCCCGAGGACATGATCGAGCACGGGTACGGCGACCACCTGCTGATCACCTTCTCCGTGTGGAGGTCGCGCGAGGCGCTGTGGGACTACGTCTACCGCAGCGGACACCTGGCGTTCCTGCAGCGGCGCAGGGAGTGGTTCCTGCGCATCGCGGAGCCGTACCTGGTGATGTGGTGGATCCCCGAGGGGTACGAGCCGACGCTCGCCGAGGGGATGGAGCGCCTGGAGCGGCTGAGGGCCGAAGGCCCCACGCCGGAGGCCTTCACCTTCAGGGACTTCTACGAGAGCAGCGAGGCCGCGTGGCGTCCGGCGGCGGCCGAGGCCAGGAAGTAGGCCAGGTCCTCGTCCAGGCCGCGGCCCATCGTCGACAGCCGCACCGGGGAGCCCCGCAGCGCCTCGTGCAACCCGTCCACCGGCACCTCGACCAGCTCGTGGCGCGCGGCGAGCGGGCGCGACTGCTCGGCCACCCGCCTGCCGAAGTCGCCGGGCAGCACGGGCACGGCGACCTGGGCCGGGGCGAGCGCCACCCGGCCGTAGGCGGTCAGCGAGTGGTGCGAGACCCCGATGTGGCGCTCGCGCAGGTCGCCCTCGCTGACCCGCAGCGCCGCGACCGGACGGCCCCCCAGGACGGCGGCGGCGTTGACCGCCTCGCCGGCCGACACGCCGGAGAAACCCCAGCGGGTGCCGCTGCCCAGGTTGCCCGGCCCCTGGGTGACGATCGCGACGTCGGCCTCCAGGACGTGCCTGGCCGCCAGCAGGCCGGTGTGCGGGGTCACCACCTCCACGTCGCCGCCGAAGGCCTGGCCCGCCGTGACGACCCCGCACAGCCAGCCGGTCTCCCGCAGCCGCGCGCACGACATGGAGAACCAGGCGGGCAGCGCGCCCCCGTCGAGCATCACGTAGGCGACCCTCAAAGACTTCCCGCCCCCGGTTTTCCCGGGCTCCGGCGGGTTCGCGCCGTACAGGCCGCAGAGGATCGCGGGCAGGGCCGAGTGCAGGTCAGCGACGATCACCGGCATGCCGTCCACGGAGTCGGCGTCGCGCAGGACCTCGTGGAAGGGCGAGTCCTGCTCGTCCGCGCCGAGGACGGTAGCCTGCAACGGGGTGTAGCGTGCCTTCACCAGGTGTCCGGGGCCTTGGGGATCTTGCGGTAAACGGTCGGGAACAGCCACCACCATGGCGTAGCCTCCCGTACCGAGACCCATCGCGAGCGCGGTCGTGTTGAGCAGCACCACGTCACCGGGCTCCGGACGTCCCACCAGGGCGGGGTAGGCGAGCGCGCGCGCCTCACCCTCCTCGGTGGTCACGTCGAGTTCCACCGCCCCCGGCCACTCGCGCCGGACCCGCACGACCTCGCCCCTGCGCCATCTGATCACGGGGGAAGGGTAGCGTCACTCGAACAGGGAGGAGGCCCGATGTCGCGCCGGAAGACCGAGCGGCTGCTCAATCTCGTGATCTGCCTGCTGGCCACGCGGCGGCCGCTGAGCGCCGAGCACATCCGCCAGGCGGTGCCGGGCTACGACGCCGACAACGACGAGGCCTTCCAGCGGATGTTCGAGCGGGACAAGAACGAGCTGCGCGAGATCGGCATCCCGATCGAGGTCCACAAGGACCCGTGGGAGGAGGACCCGGGCTACCGGATCGTCCGCTCGGCGTACGAGCTGCCGGAGATCACCCTGGAGCCCGACGAGGCCGCCGTGGTGGGCCTGGCGGCCCAGGTGTGGCAGCGGGCCAGCCTGGCCGAGGCGGCCAGCGGGGCCCTGCTGAAGCTGCGCGCCGGGGGCGTGCAGACCGACGAGGCCCACGGGGTGCTCGGCGGGGCGCTGGAGCTGCGCGTCGACACCCAGGACCCCTCCTTCCCCGCGCTGTGGGAGGCCGTACGCGACCGGCGCGCGGTCCGCTTCGCCTACCGGGCGGCGGCCAGCCAGAGCGTGCTGACCCGCACGGTGGAGCCGTGGGGCGTCGTGAGCCGCCGGGGCCGCTGGTACATGGTCGGCCACGACCGCGACCGGGACGCGCCGAGGGTCTTCCGGCTCAGTCGGATCAGCGGCACGGTCACCACCGTAGGCCGCCCCGGCGCCGTGGTGGTGCCAGACGGCGTCGACATCAAGTCCATGGTCGGCTTCAGCGACGCCGCCGTCCGCGAGCGCACCGCCCTCGTCCGGGTCAGGCGCGACACCTGCCAGGGACTGCGCCAGGTGGCCAAGGCGGTGCGGCCCTGCGGCGACGGCTGGGACGAGCTGGACGTCGACTTCACCGATCCCAATCGGCTGGCCGGGTGGATCGTGGGCTTCGCCGACGACGCCGAGGTGGTCGGCCCGCCGGACGCCCGCGACGCGGTCATCTGCCGCCTGAAGGGAGCACTCGCGTGAGCACGGCCGATCGCCTGCCCAGGCTGCTGGCACTGGTCCCCTACCTGATGTCGCACCCCGGGGCCCAGGTGCCCGAGGTCGCGAAGATCTTCGGGCTGAGCGAGAAGCAGCTCATCGACGACCTGCAGCTGGTGTGGATGTGCGGGCTGCCCGGCCACACCCCCGGCGACCTGATCGACGTGTCGTGGGACGGCGGGGAGATCGTCATCGACAACGCCGAGACCATCGCCCGCCCGCTGCGGCTGGGCGTCGACGAGGCCAGCGCCCTGCTGGTCGCGCTGCGCCTGCTCGCCGAGATGCCGGAGTTCGGGGAGCGCGACGCGCTGGCCCGGGTCATCGCCAAGTTCGAGCAGGCCTCCGGCGAGGGCGCGGCGGCGGTCAGCAGCCAGGTCTCGGTGGAGGTCGACGCCGCGCCCGACGCGCTGCCCGTCGTCAACGAGGCGCTGCGGGGCGGCAGGCGGCTGTCGCTGCGCTACTACGTGCCCGGACGCGACGAGATCACCCCGCGCGAGGTCGACCCGATGCGCCTGGTCGTCGTGGACGGCCGACCCTACCTGTCGGGCTGGTGCTACCGGGCCGAGGCGGTCCGGCTGTTCCGGGTGGACCGGATGCTCTCGGTCGACGTGCTCGACGTGCCCGCCGACCCGCCCGAGGACGCCGTGGCCGACGAGGTGACGCCCGGGGTGTTCCGGCCCTCGCCGACCGACGAGCTGGTGGAGCTGGAGCTGACCGCCGCGGGCCGCTGGGTCGCCGAGTACTACCCGTGCGAGCGGGTCGAGGAGCTCGGCGAGGGCCGCCTGCGGGTGGCCCTGCGGGCCAGGGACCAGGGCTGGCTGGTACGCCTGGCGCTGCGCCTCGGCGACACCGGCAGGGTGATCTCGCCCGCCTCGCTGGACGAGAGCGTCCGGGCCGCGGCCACCGCCGCGCTGAATCGTTACGAGTCGATTTCCTGACGCGACGGAGCCGGAGCCTTCCGACATGAACTGGATCATCGCCGCGGCCTCGCTGGCCCTCGCCGGGCTGGCCGTCCTGGTTTTCCTGGCCCTTCGCGTGATGCGCGCGGCCGCCGAGCTGAGCCGTGAGGTCGACCGCACGCAGGGCCGGCTGGAGCCCGTTCGGGTCCTGTTCGGCGAGCGTACGGCGACTGTACGGGGGCCGAAGGGATGAGTCTGCCCTCCGGGGAGCGTACGATCGGGGCAGAGACTGCACGTCGCCCGGCGTAAGGATGTGTAATGCCCAACCTCGGACCCACTGAGCTCATCATCATCGGCCTGATCCTGGTGCTGCTCTTCGGCGCCAAGAAGCTGCCGGAAGCCGCCCGCGGGCTCGGCCGGTCGCTGCGCATCTTCAAGTCGGAGACCGCCAAGCTCCGCGACGAGGACGAGCCGCAGACCGCGACCGCCACGGTCGTCCAGGCACAGCCCCAGCCCGCCGCCCCGGCTCCGCAGCCGATCCCGGCGGCGACCCCGGCCCCGGCCCCCGCGCCGAGCACCGAGGAGCAGGCCCGCCAGCTCGAGGAGCAGGCCGCCCGGCTGCGAGCCCAGGCCGGAGCGCCCAAGTCGCAGTGATCGGCGGTAGCCTGAAGATCTACCCTGATCGTCCGACTCGTCACCCCAGGATTCGTGAATGGCGCTGCTGAAGTGGCCCAAATCGGGCCGGAACGGGGCGGCACCCCCGCCCGCCGATGCGGGCGACAGCCGCATGCCGCTCATGGAGCACCTGCGCGAGCTGCGTAACCGGCTGGTCATCGCCCTGCTCGGTCTGGTCGCCGGCATCATCGTCGGTTTCATCTTCTTCGACCCGATCTGGTCTTTCGTGTCGGCCCCCTACTGCGGGCTTCCCCAGGCGCAGGAGTTGCGGCCGGGCCAGTGCACCATGCTGATCCTCGGCGTCTTCGACTCCTTCTTCGTCAACCTGAAGGTCGCGGCGATGTTCGGCCTCGTGGCCTCCTCGCCGATCTGGTTGTGGCAGATCTGGGGTTTCGTCACCCCGGGTCTGTACCGCAACGAGAAGCGTTACTCGATCCTGTTCATCATGCTGGCCGTCCCGCTGTTCCTCGCGGGCGCGGCGCTGGCCTACTTCGTGATGGACACGGGCCTGTCGATCCTGCTGGGCTTCGCCCCTCCGGGAACGCTCACCGGCATCACGATCGACGAGTATCTCGGCTACGCGCTGATCATGCTCATCGTGTTCGGCATCTCCTTCGAGCTGCCGCTGCTCATGGTGTTCCTGAACATCATCGGGGTGCTGCCGCACGCGCTGGTCGCCAAGCACCGCCGCATGGTCATCTTCATCATGTTCGTCTTCGGCGCGGTCGCCACCCCCGGCGGCGACCCGTTCACGATGATCGCGCTCGCCCTGCCGATGGTGGTGCTGTTCGCCCTCGCCGAGGGGTTCATGTACCTCAGGGAGAGAAGGCAGTCGAAGAACGACGACTTCTCCCACCTGTCCGACGACGAGGCCTCCTCGCTCGACGACGACGCCTCGCCCCTGGGCGACGTGGCCCCCGTCGGTGACGTGACCCCCGTCGGCGATCCCGCTCCTATCGATTCGAGAACGACCGACACCGATCCCGGCAAATAGGGGATAAGTTCCGGTCTGTGCCCGCAGAGATCGCAGTCCTCGTCAACCCCGCCGCCCGCGGCGGCCGTTCGCGGGGACTGCTCTCCCCGGTGCTCGACCGCCTGAGGCAGGGCGGGCGCGAGGTCTCGGTGATCCTCGGAGACTCCGCCTCCGACGCCCTGGAACGCGCCTGCACGGCCGTCGCGGAGGAGCCCGAGGCGCTGGTCGCCTTCGGCGGCGACGGCCTGGTCCACCTGGCCGTCCAGGCGGTCGCGGGCAGCGGCGTGCCGCTGGGCGTCATCCCGGTGGGCACCGGCAACGACATCGCCGCCGCGCTCGGCATCCCCCTGAAGGCCCCGCTGGCCGCCGCCGACACCGTGCTGCGCGGGCGGGTGCGCACGGTCGACGCCGCGAAGGTGGGCCGCGACGAGTGGTTCGCCGGGGTGCTGGCCTGCGGCTTCGACTCCCGGGTCAACGAGCGGGCCAACACGATGACCTGGCCGCCCGGCATGGCCAGGTACCTGGTCGCCCTCGCCGAGGAGCTGCGCTCCTTCCGGCCCATCCCGTTCAGGATCGACCTGGACGGCGAGATCGTCGAGCGCGAGGCCATGCTGGTCGCGGTCGGCAACACCTCCTCCTACGGCGCGGGCATGCGGGTGTGCCCCGGCGCCGCCCCCGACGACGGCCTGCTGGACGTGACGATCCTCGGCGCCATCCCCAAGGGGGAGTTCCTGCGTACCTTCCCCCGCGTCTACCGGGGCTCCCACGGCGCCCACCCCGCCGTCACCATGCGCCGCGCCCGCCGGGTGACCCTGGAGGCGCCCGGAGTGATCGCCTACGCCGACGGCGAGCGGATCGGCCCCACCCCGCTGACGTGCGAGATCGTTCCCGGCGCGCTGGAGGTCCTCGTCTAGGGTCACCCGGGGGGGTACGGCACCTCCCGGAGCGCCCGCGCGGCCGGTGGTTCCCGGGACAAAGGCCGGTGTTTCCCGGGACAAAGGGGGGACGGACCGGAATCCCGATATCGGTAGGCTGGAGGCATGACGACCCCAGCGGAACGATACGCTGCCTTCCGTCAGAGCCAGGCCGAGAGCGGGCCGGCGCTGACCTCGTTCCGCGGTCTGTACGACTTCGAGCTGGACGACTTCCAGCTCGACGCCTGCCGGGCGCTGGAGGCGGGCGACGGGGTCCTCGTGGCGGCCCCCACCGGTTCGGGCAAGACCGTCGTGGGCGAGTTCGCGGTGCACGTGGCCCTGGAGGAGGGCCGCAAGTGCTTCTACACCACCCCGATCAAGGCGCTGTCCAACCAGAAGTACAACGACCTGGTCAAGCGGTACGGCACCGACAAGGTGGGCCTGCTCACCGGTGACAACAGCGTCAACGGGGAGGCCCCGGTCGTCGTCATGACGACCGAGGTGCTGCGCAACATGCTCTACGCCGGGTCCTCCACCCTGGCCGGGCTCGGCTTCGTGGTGATGGACGAGGTCCACTACCTCGCCGACCGGTTCCGCGGCGCGGTCTGGGAAGAGGTGATCATCCACCTGCCCGAGTCGGTGCGCCTGGTCGCCCTGTCGGCCACGGTCAGCAACGCCGAGGAGTTCGGCGAGTGGATGGGCGAGGTCCGCGGCGACACCAGCGTCATCGTCGACGAGCACCGCCCGGTCCCGCTGTGGCAGCACATGCTCGTCGGCAGCCGCATCTACGACCTGTTCGTCACCGGCGACGACGACCGGCGCCCGCAGATCAACCCCAACCTCCTGCGCATCGCCAGGGACGAGGAGCGCCAGACGTACGGCAGGGGGCGCCGGGGCTACTCGCGGCCCCGCAGGAACGGCCCGCCGGACCGGGCCGCGGCCATCGAGCGCCTGGACGCCGACGCCCTGCTGCCCGCGATCACCTTCATCTTCTCCAGGGCCGGCTGCGACGCCGCCGTGATGCAGTGCCTGCACGACGGCATCCGGCTCACCACCGACGCCGAGCGCCACGAGATCCGGCAGATCGTCGACGAGCGCACCGCGCACCTGCCCGACGAGGACCTGGGCGTGCTCGGCTACCTGGAGTGGCGCGACGCCCTGGAGCGCGGCCTGGCCGCCCACCACGCGGGCATGCTCCCGGCCTTCAAGGAGGTCGTCGAGGAGCTGTTCACCCGGGGCCTGGTCAAGGCCGTGTTCGCCACCGAGACCCTCGCGCTGGGCATCAACATGCCCGCCCGCTCCGTGGTGATCGAGAAGCTCGACAAGTGGAACGGCGAGACCCACGCCGACCTCACGCCCGGCGAGTACACCCAGCTCACCGGCCGGGCCGGGCGCCGCGGCATCGACGTGGAGGGCCACGCGGTCGTCCACTGGCAGCCGGGCACCGACCCGCTCCAGGTCGCCGGGCTGGCCAGCACCCGCACCTACCCGCTGCGCTCCAGCTTCCGCCCCTCGTACAACATGGCGGTCAACCTGGTGGGCCAGGTGGGCAGGGAGCGGGCCAGGACGCTCCTGGAGTCCTCGTTCGCGCAGTTCCAGGCCGACCGGGCCGTGGTGGGCATCGCCAAGCAGGTGCGCCGCGCCGAGGAGGCCCTGGAGGGCTACCGCCAGGCGATGACCTGCCACCTGGGCGACTTCGAGGAGTACGCCGCGATGCGCAGGGCCCTGTCCGACCGGGAGGCCGAGCTGTCGCGCCAGCGCGGCGCGGCCCGCAGGACGCAGGCGCTGCGCTCGCTGGAGGCGCTCAGGCCCGGCGACATCATCCGGGTTCCCGGCGGGCGCCGCGCCGGTCTGGCCGTCGTCCTCGACCCGGGCCTCAACTCCCGGGGCGAGGGCCCCTCCCCGCTGGTGCTGACCATCGGCAAGCAGGTCAAGAAGCTGTCGCCGGCCGACTTCCCCGTCCCGGTGGAGCCGGTCGAGCACCTGCGCATCCCGAAGAACTTCAACGCCCGCTCGCCCAAGGAGCGGGCCAACCTGGTCTCCTCCGTGCACGCCAAGATCGGCGACCGCGACTTCGGCAAGCCCGTCAGGGCGCGCGACCACGCCGCGGAGGACGACGAGATCAACCGCCTGCGCCGGGAGATCCGCCAGCACCCCTGCCACGGGTGCGACGAGCGCGAGGACCACGCCCGCTGGGCCGAGCGCTACCACAAGCTGCTGCGCGAGACCGAGGGGCTGCGCCGCCGGGTCGAGGGCCGCTCCCACGTGATCGCCCGCACCTTCGACAAGGTCTGCGGGGTGCTCGACCAGCTCGGCTACCTCGACGGCGAGAGCGTCACCGCCGAGGGCCGCCGCCTGGCCCAGCTCTACACCGAGCTGGACCTGCTGACCGCCGAGTGCCTGCGCGGGGGGCTCTGGAACGACCTGGACCCGGCCGAGCTGGCCGCGTGCGTGTCGTCACTGGTCTTCGAGTCGAGGCAGGCCGACGACGCCCGCCAGCCCAGGATCCCCGCGGGGGCGGCCCAGAAGACGCTGGCCGACATGGTCCGCCTCTGGGGCGATCTGGAGTCGATCGAGGGCGACCACGGCCTGTCGTTCATCAGGGAGCCCGACTTCGGCTTCGCCTGGGCGGCCTTCCGCTGGGCCAAGGGCCACACCCTGGACGCCGTGCTCCGCGACGGCGCCGCGGGCGCGGAGCTGGCCGCCGGAGACTTCGTCCGCTGGACCAAGCAGCTGCTCGACCTCCTGGGCCAGATCTCCGACGCGGCCCCGGCGGGGAGCAAGGTCAAGCAGACCGCGGGCAAGGCGATGGACGCCCTGCGGCGCGGGGTGGTGGCCTACTCGTCCCTGACCTGACACCTGACACCTGACGCCCGGCCGGGGCTCAGGCCGCCTCCGGCCCGAACCCCGGGCTGCGGGAGGGCCTCAGGCCAGGCTGAAGCGGACCTCGCGGGTGGTCGGGTCGGCGCGCGTCAGCCGGACGCGTACGGTCTCACCCAGCGGGAGCCCCTCGCCGTCGCAGCGGGCCACCACCGCCGGGTCGGTGACCTGCACCTGGCCCCACGGCCGGTCCTCGGCCACGTCGATCACCACGGCCTCGAACGTCTGGCCCACCCGCTCGCGCAGGACGAAGGCCTCCACCAGGTCCACGCAGGCCCGCTCGACGCCGCCCGCGCGGCGGCCGGTGGCGTGCATGATCTCCGGCAGCTCGCCCATGGCCCGCTGGATCTCCTGGGGCACCGGCTCGCCCGCCGCGATCGCCAGGCAGATCTCCGTGGCGTAGCGGTCGACGAGGCGGCGCAGCGGGGCGGTCACGTGCGCGTACGGCGCGCCCACGGCGGCGTGCTCCGCCTGCGCGGGCGGCTCGCCGTTGAAGGCGACGTATCCGGCGCCGCGCAGCAGCACGGTCGACTCCTGCAGGAACGCGGCCTGCTCGGGGATCTGTGGGTCGAGGGAGTGCACGACGTCGCCGTATCCCGCGCCCTCGGGCCAGGGCACGCCGAGCGCGGCGGCCACCCGGCGGACCTGGGCGATCCTCTCAGCGGGAGCGGGCGGCAGCACCCGCAGCAGGCCGATCTCGGCGTCCAGCATCATGGCGGCGGCGGCCATGCCCGTCAGCAGCGAGATCTGCGCGTTCCAGGCCTCGGCGTCCAGCGGGGCGCGCAGCTCCACCCGGTAGCCGTCGCCGTCGGGGACGACCTCCTGGTCGGGGGTGGGCAGCGTCACGCCGCCCCTGGCCCGCTCCTGGGCGAGCCTGAGCCGGCCGATCTCGGCCAGCAGCCGCAGCGTGCCGTCGGCGGTGCCGGTGTCGATGGCTGCCTGCGCGTAGTCGTAGTCGAGCCGCTCGCGGCTGCGTACCAGCGCCCTGGTCACGTCCGCGCCCACGATCCGGCCCTCGGCGTCGAGGTCGACGCACCACAGCGCGGCGGGCCGCGTCACGCCGGGCAGCAGGCTGGCGGCGCCCTCGGACAGGACGGGCGGGTGCAGCGGCACGCGCCCGTCGGGCATGTAGACCGTCTCGCCGCGGACGCGGGCCTCGGCGTCGATCGCGCCGCCGGGCCTGACGAACGCCCCGACGTCGGCGATGGCGTACCAGACGCGGTAGCCGCCGGGCTGCTCCTCCAGGTGCACGGCCTGGTCGAGGTCCATCGCCCCCGGGGGGTCGATGGTGATCAGAGGCAGGTCGGTCCGGTCGAGCCGGGGCAGGGCGGGCACCTCGGCGACCCACTCGGCCTCGTCGACCACCGCCCGGGGGAACTCCTCGGGCAGTTTCATCTCACGGCGGATGCGTTCGAAACCGTCGTCGAGCCGCGGATGGGACTCTCCGGGCACCCGGATGCTCTTGTGAGGCACAGGGAGCAACCTACCGGCTCCCGGCGGGCCGCCCCACCGGCCGGCCGGGACGACGGTGACCGGCACGGCCGGGGGCCAGGTCAGAGCCCGGACGCGGTGAGAGGGAAGCGGGAGTCAGAACGTGGAGGTCAGGCGCTCCAGCGGCCCGGAGAGGCCGTAGCGCTCGCTCAGCGCCGCCAGGGCCTCCGGGTCCCGGGGCTCGGCGGGAAGCGCGATGTCGACCTCCGGAAGGGGGACGTCGTGGGCGACCCGGACCACCTCCGGCGCCACCCGCAGGTAGTCGCGGGCCGCCGACAGCTTGGCGCGCTGCCCGGCGGTGAGGTCGCCGCCCCCCTCACCCCCGTCGACGGCGCGCAGCAGCGCCTCCAGCGACCCGAACCGGGTGATCAGCGCCGCCGCGGTCTTGTCCCCCACCCCCGGCACGCCCGGCAGGCCGTCGCTGGGGTCGCCGCGCAGGGTGGCGAAGTCGGCGTAGGAGCGGCCGGGGACGCCGTACTTCTCGGCGACGGCGGCCTCGTCGACCAGCTGGAGGTTCTTCACCCCCCTGGCGGTGTAGAGGATCCGGACCGGCCGGGAGTCGTCGACCAGCTGGAACAGGTCGCGGTCGCCGGTGACGACGTCGACCTGGCCGCCCGCCCGCGCGGTGAACGTGCCCATCACGTCGTCGGCCTCGTAGCCGGGGACGCCAACGCGGGCGATGCCCACCGCGTCGAGCACCCGCTCGATCACCGGCACCTGCGGGGCGAGCGTGTCGGGGGTCTCCTCGGCGCCGCCCTCGGCGACCCGGTGGGTCTTGTACGTCGGGATGGCCGCCACCCGGAAGGCCGGGCGCCAGTCGGCGTCCATGCAGGCGACGAGCTCGGCGGGGGAGTGGCGCCGGACCAGCATGGCGATCATGTCGATGACGCCGCGGACCGCGTTGACGGGCATCCCGTCGGGCGCGGTCATCGACTCGGGGATGCCGTAGAAGGCGCGGTAGTACAGCGAGGGGGTGTCGAGAAGCATCAGACCGGGCATGGCGAACATTTAACCAATCAGCCGAGCACCCCGATCGCCAGGACACAGGTGTCGTCCTCGGGGTTGGGGCCGCCGATCACCTCGATGAGCCGGTCGAGACCGTCGTCCAGATCGCCCCTGAGCAGGGCCGCGGCCTCCATGGTCAGCGCCAGGCCCTCGTCGATGTCGCGGGTGCGCCGCTCCACCAGCCCGTCGGTGAACAGCAGCAGCAGGTCGCCCTCCCGCAGCTCGACCCCGGCCAGCTCGTACGGCTCGTCGGGGGTGGCGCCCAGCAGCACCCCGGCGGGCTGGTCGAGCTGGGTGGCCGTCCCCTCGCGGACCAGGATCGGCGCCGGGTGCCCGGCCTGCCCCCAGGTGAACCTCCTCGTGGCCGGATCGAGGTGGCCGACGACCGCGGTCGCCGTCGTCTCGGGCATCCGGTGCAGCACGAGGTCGTTGAGCCAGGCCAGCAGCCTGTCGGGGGA
Source organism: Streptosporangium sp. NPDC002721 (assembly GCF_042888905.1). Classification (NCBI taxonomy): domain Bacteria; kingdom Bacillati; phylum Actinomycetota; class Actinomycetes; order Streptosporangiales; family Streptosporangiaceae; genus Streptosporangium; species Streptosporangium sp. NPDC002721. The sequence continues at coordinate 110,332 of NZ_JBIAQI010000008.1, read as the reverse complement.
GTGGCCGGTCATCGCGAGGCCGATCAGGGCGTGACGCAGCTGGGCCATCTGGGAGATCGCGGGCATCCCGTGGCCTGACACGTCGCCGATGGCCAGCAGCACCCTGCCGTCGGGCAGGGGGACGGCGTCGTACCAGTCGCCGCCGAGGCCGGGCTTGACCCCCGCCGCCACGTAGCGGACCGCGATGCGCGCGTGCGGCAGGTCGATGGTGTCGCCCAGGCCCGGCATGATCGCCTCGCGCAGCGCCACGCTCATGTCGTGCTCCTCCGCGACCTGCTCACGGACCCGCAGCAGCTTGCTGCGCGACTCCGACATGATCCGCTCGGCGCGACGGCGGCAGGTGATGTCCTGCACGACGCCGTGCACGGCGGGCCGTCCGCCGGTCACGACGGGGTCGAGCGCGGCGCGCAGGTGCCGCACCTCCCCGTCGCGGCGGATGCGGAACTCGGCCTCCCCGCCCTCGGACCGGTGCACGACGGACCACAGCAGCCGGTCGAGGTCGGGCCGGTCGGCCGCCTCGACGTGACCGGGCAGGTCGCGCAGCTGGATCGGGCCGTCACCGGGGGCACGGCCGAATATGGTGTACGCCTGGTCGGACCAGGTGGACTCTCCGGTCTGGAGATCCCACTCGGCCCAGCCCATCTCGCCCATGCGCTCCGCGTGCGCCAGGCGTGCGGTGAGGAGGTGTCGCTCCACGGCCATGTGCTCGTCCGGCTCACCGCACGATCGCCGCGCCGTCTCGGCGGCGGTCGACGGGGCCGGGCCGGTCACCTGGTCGTTTCGTGGGTGGAGGGGTGGCTGGTGGCCGCCCACTACGCCGACCATGTAGCTCGCTCTCGAAATGTATGGCTTTACGGATATTTTGCCAACAAAATGTGATCGTACTTCAACAGATTGTAGTGGCGGAGTCGCCTTCGTGCCTTCCTTTCCCTGACTTTCGGTTTCCGGGCCCGGCCCGGATGCGCCGCCGTTCCGGCCGGGATTAGATTGGTCGGCGTGAAGACGGAGCCCTCTGACGACCTTTACCCCGTGACCCGCCTGGCCGCCGCCCGCGAGGCGGCCGCCGCCGCCGGGCTCGACGCGCTGCTGCTCACGCCCGGCCCCGACCTTCGCTACGTGACCGGCTACGAGGCCCTGCCGCTGGAGCGGCTCACCTGCCTGGTGGTCCCGGTCAGGGGCGAGGCGTTCCTGATGGTGCCCCGCCTGGAGCTGCCCGCGGCCGAGCACTCCCCGGCGTCGCGGCTGGGCGTGGAGTTCGTCCCCTGGGACGAGACCGACGACCCGTACGCGGTCGTCGGCGGGCGCCTGGGCGCGGTCCGCAAGGTCGGCCTCGCCGACCGGATGTGGGCGATGCAGTCGCTGCGCCTGCGCGACGCGATCCCCGGCGCCGAGCAGGTGCTCGCCGGGACCGTCCTGCGCGGGCTGCGGATGCGCAAGAGCCCGGCCGAGGTGGCGGCGCTGCGCGAGGCGGGCGCCGCGATCGACGCCGTCCACGCCCAGGTGCCCGGCTTCCTGCGGGCCGGCAGGACCGAGCGCGAGGTCGGCAGGGACATCGCCGAGGCGATCATCGCGGCCGGCCACTCCACCGTCGACTTCGTCATCGTCGGCTCCGGGCCCAACGGCGCCAGCCCGCACCACGAGCTGTCGGACCGCGTCATCCAGGAGCGCGAGCCGATCGTGATCGACATCGGGGGCCAGATGCCCGGCGGCTACTGCTCCGACTCCACGCGCGTCTACGCCGTGGGCGAGCCCCCGGCCGGGTTCCTGAAGTACTACGAGGTGCTCAGGCGCGCCCAGCAGGCGGCCTGCGACGCCGTGGCCCCCGGGGTGACGTGCGAGGCGGTCGACGCCGCCGCGCGGGAGGTGATCGCGGCCGAGGGCTACGGCGAGTACTTCATCCACCGCACCGGCCACGGCATCGGCCTGGAGACCCACGAGGAGCCCTACATCGTCGCGGGCAACACCGAGCCGCTGGCGCCCGGCTTCGCCTTCTCCGTCGAGCCGGGGATCTACCTGCCGGGGGCCCACGGCGCCCGCATCGAGGACATCCTCGTCTGCACCGACGAGGGCGGCGAGCGGGTCAACCACCGCCCTCGCGAGCTGGTGATCGTCTAGCGGCTCCCGGGCCGGTGGCCTTCGGCCCGGTCGCGTGGAGACGGCCCGGCGCAGGGTCGCGTGACCGCGGTCGCGTGGGCCCGGCCGTGTGGCCGTGCGTGTGAGGGAACGGTCGTGTGGCCGTGCGCATGCGGGGACGATCGGGTGACTGCGCGTGGGGACGGCCGTGTGGTTGTGCGCATGCGGGGACGATCGCGTGGCTGCGCGCGTGGGCCCGGCTGTGTGACTGTGCGTGCGGGGGACGGTCGTGTGGCTGTGCGCGCGTGGGGACGGCCTGTGATCGCACGCGCACGGGGGCGGCCGTGTGGCCGGGGTCGCGCGGCGGGTGTCAGAATCGGGGTGGCCGGTGATCCCGGCCGCCCTCTCGCCGTCCGCGCCGGGACCCCGGAGCCGGGACTCCGCGCCGGGACCCCGGAGCACGCGGGCGCGACTCCCTCCCCGCGAACCCTGGGGCGGGTCTCCACGCTGGAAGGACTCAGATGACCGTTGAGCGCGTTCTGCCGACCGGCGACGCCCATGACCTCCTGGACCTGGTCCGCGACCTGATCGGCAAGGAGGTCGCGCCCCGGGCCGCGGCCGACGAGTCCGCCGGGCGCTTCCCCCGGGAGGTGTTCACCACGCTCGGCCGCGCGGGGCTGCTCGGCCTTCCCTACCCCGAGGAGCACGGCGGGGCGGCGCAGCCGTACGAGGTCTACCTGCAGGTGATCGAGGAGCTCGCGGCCGGCTGGCTGGCGGTCGGCCTCGGCCTGTCGGTCCACACGCTGTCGTGCTTCCCGGTGGCCGCCTACGGCACCGCCGAGCAGCGGGCCGCGCTGCTGCCCGAGATGCTGGGCGGCGAGTGGCTGGGCGCGTACTGCCTGTCGGAGCCGCAGTCGGGGTCCGACGCCGCAGCGCTGGCGACCAGGGCGGTCCCCGGGGACGGCGGCTCCGCCGGTTACACGGTCGACGGGGTCAAGGCCTGGATCACCCACGGCGGCGCAGCCGACTTCTACACGCTGATGGCCCGCACCTCGGCCGACGGCGCGCGCGGCATCTCCTGCTTCCACGTGCCCGCCGGGACGGAGGGGCTGTCGTTCGGCGCGCCCGAGCGGAAGATGGGGATGAGGTCCTCGCCGACCGCCCAGGTCCGCTTCGACGGGGTGCGGCTGGCGCCCGAGGCCCTGCTGGGCTCCGAGGGGGAGGGCTTCCGGATCGCGATGGCCGCCCTGGACGGCGGCAGGCTCGGCATCGCCGCCTGCGCCGTGGGCGTGGCCCAGGCGGCCTTCGAGACCGCCACCGCGTACGCCGCCGAGCGCCGCCAGTTCGGCTCGCGGATCATCGACTTCCAGGGGGTCGGCTTCATGCTCGCCGACATGGCCACCCAGATCGCCGCCGCCCGTGCCCTCTACCTGGATGCCGCCCGGCTGCGCGACGCGGGCCGGCCCTACGGCACGCGGGCCGCGATGGCGAAGCTCTTCGCCACCGACATGTGCATGAAGGTCACCACCGACGCGGTCCAGGTCCTCGGCGGCTACGGGTACGTGGAGGACTTCCCGGTCGAGCGCCTCATGCGGGAGGCCAAGGTGCTGCAGATCGTCGAGGGCACCAACCAGGTCCAGCGCCTGGTCATCGGCCGCGCCCTCGCCAGGGACGCGGAGAACGCCGGGCGGTGACGTCCGCGCGCCGGTGATCCGCGGGGTGGTTCCGGCGGAAGCGGTCCGGTCCGGGAGGGGGCGCCTCCCGGCCCGGACCGCGGGGTCAGGGGGTCAGAGCCCGTACGTCTCCAGCAGCCGCAGCCAGATCTCGCTGACCGTGGGGAAGGACGGCACGGCGTGCCAGAGCCGGTCGAGGGGCACCTCGCCGACGACGGCGATCGTCGCCGAGTGCAGCATCTCGCCCACGGCGGGACCGGCGAAGGTCACCCCGAGCAGGACGCGGCGCCGCTCGTCCACGACGGCCTTGGCCCTGCCCCGGTAGCCGTCGCCCTGCAGGTAGGCCCCCGTCACCCTGGCCAGGTCGTACTCGACCACGCGGACGTCGAACCCCTCGGCGCGGGCCTGCGCCTCGGTCCGGCCGACCGAGCCCACCTGCGGGTCGGTGAAGACCACCTGCGGCGCGCCGTACGCGTCCGCCAGGTCGCGCAGGCCCGGCAGGTCGTCGGGCTCGCCCTTGGCCCGCGCCGCGATGACGTCGCCGCACACCCGCGCCTGGTACTTGCCCATGTGGGTGAGCAGGGCGCGGCCGTTGATGTCGCCCACGGCGTACAGCCAGCCGTCGGGGACGCCGGTGGCGCGCATGCTGTCGTCGACCTTCACCAGGCCGCCCGCCTCCAGCCCGACGGTCTCCAGGCCGAGGTCGCCGGTCGCCGGACGTCTGCCGGTGGCCACCAGCAGCTCGTCGGCCTCCACCGGCGGGCCCTCGGAAAGGTGGACCGTCACCGGGCCGCCGGGTGCGGGCCGCTCGACCCTCGCCACCTTGACGCCCGTGCGCACCGTGATGCCCGCCTCGGCGAACGACGCGGCCACCAGCTCCCCGGCGAACGGCTCCATCCTGCCGAGCAGCCCGCTGCGCGCCAGCACGGTCGTCTCCCGGGCGCCGAGCCCGTGCATGGCCTGGGCCATCTCGCAGGCCACCACGCCGCCGCCCAGCACGGCCAGCCGTCCGGGCACGCTCCTGGTCGCCGTCACCTCACGGCTCGTCCACGGCGACGCCTCCGCCAGGCCGGGGACCGGCGGGACGGTCGCGCCGGTGCCGGTGGCCAGCACGACCGCCCGCCGGGCGGTGAGCGTGCGGACCGAGCCGTCCTTCGCGGTCACCACGACCCGTTTGGGGCCGTCCAGCCGCCCGTGTCCGCGGACGAACTCCGCGGGCACGCTTCCGATCCACTCGACCTGCCCGCTGTCGTCGAAGTGGGACACCGCCTCGTCGCGCCGGGCGAGCACGGCGGCGGTGTCGATCGGGCCCGGTGTCAGGCCGGGCACCCGGGCGACCTCGGCGGTGAGGTCCACCGGGCGCAGCAGCGCCTTGCTGGGGATGCACGCCCAGTAGGAGCACTCGCCGCCGGCCAGCTCCCTCTCGACGATCGCGGCGGTCAGCCCGCCCCTGACCGCGCGGTCGGCGACGTTCTCGCCCGCGGGCCCCGCGCCCACAACCACCACGTCGAACTCGTCCGACACGACTTACCTCCCACAGAGAACCGGCCATCGACCGCGCGCCGCCCCCGGCGACGCGGTCATACCAGCTTCGCACCCTCGGGCTCGGACCGTGGACACGCCCCGGATCCCCGCGGGTCCGGGCCGGATTCACCGGCGAGCCACCCCTGGGGTGCGCGCACGGAGCGGCCCCGCCCGCGGCGGGAACCGCGGGCGGGGCCGGGGCGGATGGGGAGGGCGGGGATATGCCTCGCCTTCCTCGCCCTCAGGACTCCAGCAGGCGCTCGGTGAAGAGCGTGACGGGCCTTTCGAGTTTCACGCCGTCCACGACGATGTCGACGACCTCGTTGTAGAAGGCGACGTGGTCCCTGATCCGCTCGGCGGCCGGGATCGGGTCGGGGTAGGCCCAGGCCACGTCGGCCGGGACGGAGCCGCCCTCGCGCAGGGACCAGTAGGAGGCGATCCCCTTGTACGGGCAGCGGGTGCTGGTCGCCGTCGGCTCGAACAGCTCCAGGTTCACGTCCTCCGGCGGGAGGTAGTAGCGGGTGGGCAGGCCCGTCTCGAACAGCAGCACCGGGCGCCGGGTCTCCGCGACGACCCTGCCGCCGATCTCGACCCTGACGTGCCGCGAGCCGGGCACCGGGTCGACCCGCTTGTACGGGTCACGGGGATGGACGAAGATCTCCTCCTCCTCTTCGTACCAGTGTTCGAGCACCTCGCCGTCGTGCAGGAACCACTCGAACGCGATGTGGCCGGGCAGGGCCGGGTAGCTCCACGCGGCGTTCGCGACGGTCTCGCCGCCGATCACCAGGTCGTGGAAGACCGTGGATCCCTCGTGGACGCCGGTGGCCGGCGGGGCGGCGGCCGGGCGCAGCAGGTCGGCGCGGACCTCCGCCTCGGGGAAGGCGTAGCGGGGCACCGGGTGCGACGCCTCCCAGACCAGCACCGGGTGGCGGCTGTCGACGACCGTGACGCCGCCCCTGGTGCCGCGTACCCACCGCTCGCTGGTCTCCCAGTTGAACGTGCCTGACGCGGGCATGGCCTACGCCTCCGCGAGTTCGGCGAGCTCCGCGACGTAGGGCCTGCGCTCGCGCCAGGCCGCGATCTGGTCGGGCCGCCCGAAGACCCGCAGGTACTCCTCGACCTGCCCGCCGGCCTGGTCCCACAGCAGCTCCGGCTCGAAGTCGCTGCCCTCGGGGCCGACGAACGGCGCCAGCGGCTCGATCACCGTGTCGAGGCTGGGGTGCCAGAAGACGCCGGTGGAGCGCCGGGTGACCGTGCCGCCCGCCACGACGCGGTGCCGGCCGGGGCGGAGCCGGCCGTTCGTCCACTTGGTGAGGAGGTGGCCGGAGAAGACCTGCAGGGCCCCGGGGACGATCGGCACCGGGATCCAGCTCCCGTCGGGCGCCTGCCCCTGCAGCCCCGCGTAGTCGCCGCGCTGGTGCAGCACGGTCAGCGCCGAGCCGTCGGCGTGCTCCAGCAGGAGCAGCTTGTCGTCGTCCGCCCCGGTGTCCTCGTGCGTCCAGGTCGGGTAGTCGTTGACGACGAAGCTCGTGTAGTAGGGCCGCCCGGAGATCGGGAACGTCGACAGGGGCACGCCGAGCACCCTGCTGTAGAGGTCGAGCACCCGCTCGGCCACGCCGACCGAGGCGTCGTGGTAGAGCCTGGCCACCGCGGCCAGGCCGGGCTCCTGCGGCGGCCAGACGTTGGGGTGGGCGTACAGCTGCGCGTACTCCTCCGACAGTCCCGCGGCCCTCGCCTCCTCGACGGTGTCGAACTGGCCGATGTTGAAGCGCTCCAGCTCCAGGCGCCCGAAGTCGTCGGGCCACTGCCGCCAGCCCCGGTAGGGGTGCCCGGTCGGGCTGGCCAGCCTCACCTTCTCCTCCCTGGGCAGGGCGAGGACGCGGCCGATCCGGTCGTGGAAGTCGTCGATCAGCTCGGCGGGGACGCCGTGGTTCACGACCTGGATGATGCCGACCTGCTCGGCCGCCGTGCGCACCGAGGCGATCAGTTCCTCGGGGGCGTCGTCGCCCAGGGCCAGTTCGAGGTCGATGACGGGGATCTGGGCGGTCATGCGTTTCTCCCTTGGATCGTGTCGAGCGTTTCGCGCAGCACCCCGGCCAGCTCGGCCGGGGTGTCCGCCGTGACGAGCCGGGCGGACGGGGCCCGGCGCGGGAGCTCGCCGGCGGCGGCGTCGCTCAGCCGGCCGCCGGTGGCGGGACGTACGAGCAGGATGGGCACCTCGTACCCGGAGAGGACCTCCAGCTGCTCCCAGAGGGTCTCGTCGCCGAGGTGCGCCGCGGCCTCGGCGGGCAGGTTTCCCAGGTGGTGGCGCCAGGTCCAGGTCCCGTCGGACTCCTCGGCGAGCTCGTAGCGGACGTCGGCGACCAGGTCCTCCTCGGCGGCGTCCGGCCTGGCCTCCCTGAGCCGGTCGAGCGCCTCCTCCCTGGAGGCGTGGCCGCCGGACGCGATGCCCGGCTCCCCCGGGGCGCCGGGAAGGGTGTCCAGCAGCACCAGGGCCCGTACCAGGTCGGGGGAGCGGGCGGTCAGCGCGATCGCGGTCAGCGCGCCGAGACCGGCGCCGGCCACGACCTTCGAGGCGGGGGCGAAGGACCGGATGGCCTCGCTCACCGCGGGGGCGAGCCTGCGCGGGGAGTAGACGCCGTTCGCGCGCCAGCCCGACCGGCCGTGGCCCGGCAGGTCGAGGGCGAGGGCCGGGCGGCCGAGCGCCAGCAGCAGCCGGTCCCAGGAGCGGGCGCTGCGGCGCGCCTCGTGCAGCAGGACGATCTCGGCCGGGCCGGTGTCCCAGGTGACACCGCTGACGTGGCCGCCGCTGACCACGGTGACCCAGCGGCGCTGGACGCGGTGCGGGTCGGGGCCGGGCAGGCCGAGGCTCTCGGCGAGCTCGGGCAGCAGGGCGAATTCCTGTTCGGGTACCGCGAGTTTGGATGACATTGGTGCCTCCATGAGGGCCGGTTGGGAAAAGGGCGTGTTCTAGGTCGATCCGTCCTCCTTTTCTTTGACTCGGGTGTCTCGGGTGCCGGTTCGTGGAAGGTCGCCCGTGCCGAGGTGGCAGCGGACCGCGTGGCCGTCGCCGAGGCGCGCCACCGGCGGGTCCACCGAGTCGCAGAGCCCCTCGACCCGCAGCGGGCAGCGGGCCGCGAACCCGCACCCGGCCGCGCCCTCCCGCCGGGTCCGGCCCGCCCGCGCGCCCTCGCCCGCCCGTACGGTCCCCGTGGCCTCTCCCGCGGGCCGGGCCCGCGACGCGGCGACCAGCGAGGCGGTGTACGGGTGGTGCGGGCCGGAGAGCACCCGCGAGGCGGGCCCCTCCTCGACGATCCGGCCGCGGTACATGACCGCGATCCGATCGGCCAGGTAGCCGACGACCGCGAGATCGTGCGAGATGAAGAGGTACGACGTCCCGGTGAGCCGCTGCTGCTCCGACAGCAGCCGCAGCACGCCCGCCTGCACGCTCACGTCGAGGGCCGAGACCGGCTCGTCGCACACCACCAGCTCGGGGTCCCCGGCGAAGGCGCGGGCGATCGCGGCCCGCTGCCTCTGGCCCCCGGAGAGCCGGTCGGGACGGGCGTCCAGCAGGTGGTCGTCCAGGTTGGCCCGTGCGGCCAGCTCGGTGACGGTGCGGGAGCCGCCCAGGCCGCGGACCGCCCTGGTCAGGATCGTGCGGATCGTGTGGCTGGGGTTCAGCGACGTCTCGGGGTTCTGGAAGACCATCTGGACGCGGCGGTGGTCGAGCGCGTCGCGCCGTCCCACGGCCGGGGCCAGCTCCCGCCCGTGCAGCGCGATCGTCCCCGTCCCCCGGGGGCCGAGCCCGGCGACGGCGCGGGCCAGCGTCGTCTTGCCGCTGCCCGACTCGCCGACCAGGCCGAGGATCTCGGCGCGGCCGACGGTCAGGTTCACCTCGTCGACGACGGTGGTCCGGCCGTACTTCCTGGTCAGGCCGCGGATCTCCAGCAGCGGCGCCTCGCGGGAGGCGTCCGCCGCACCGGCCGGGCCGGGTGGCTCACCGTCACTCTCCCCGGTCGTGTCGGTCGTGTCGGGCGTCATGGCGAGCAGCCGGTCGGTGTGGTGGCAGCGGGCCCGCCGCCCGCCGGGGGCGGTCACCAGCGCGGGCCTCTCCTCCCGGCAGAGGTCGTCGGCGAGGGCGCAGCGGGGCGCGAACGCGCACCCGCGGACCTCCTCGCCGGGACCCGGGGGCCGGCCGGGGATGGCCGCGAGCTCCCGCGCGTGACGGGAGACGCCCAGCCGCGGGGCGCTCGCCAGCAGCGCCGAGGTGTACGGGTGCCGCGCGCCCGCCATCACCTCCGCCGCCGGGCCCTCCTCGACCATGCGGCCCGCGTACAGGACGCCGACGCGCTCGCACAGGCGCCCGACCAGCGCGAGGTCGTGGCTGATGAGCACCACGGCCGCGTCCGTCTCCGCGCGCAGCGCCCAGATGAGGTCGAGGATCTCGTGCCGCACGGTCGCGTCCAGGCCGGTCGTCGGCTCGTCGAGGACGAGCAGCCGGGGGCGGGTGGCCAGCGCGGCGGCGATCACGACGCGCTGCTGCTGGCCGCCGGAGAGCTGGTGCGGGTAGCGCCGCGCGATCGCGGCCGGGTCCGGCAGCCGCACCCTGGCCAGCAGCGCGACCGCCTCCCGCCGCGCCTCGGCCCGGCCGCGTCCCCCCAGCCTGAGGACCTCCGCGAGCTGCGCGCCGATCCGCATCGTCGGGTCGAGCGAGCTGCCCGCCTCCTGGTGGACGACGGCGAGCGAGGTGGTCCGCCAGCGCCGCAGGTCCGCGGGGGAGAGGGCCGGGACCTCGACGCCGTCCACGGTCACCCCGCCGCCGGTGATCGAACCGCCGGGCGGCAGGTGGCGGCCCAGCGCGCGGCTCAGCGTGGTCTTGCCGCACCCCGACTCGCCCACGATCCCGTACGTCTCGCCCGGGGCGACGTCGAAGGAGACGTCCGTCACCGCCGGGGTCTCGCCGCGCGCCGTGCGGTAGGAGACCGACAGTCCCGACACACGCAGCCCCCGGCCCACCGGTTCCTCCTCACCGGGCCGGGATCCGGGGACGTGCGGGACCTGCCCGGGGGGTGGCGCGAGGCCGGGGCCGCGAGGGTGCGAGAGGCGAGGTCCGCCGGTGCCCGCCGTCCCGATGTGTCCCGTCCCGGTCATGACGCCTCCCATCTGCCGCGCAGCGAGTCGGCGACGAGCGCGACCCCCACCACGAGGGAGGCGATGGCCAGCGCCGGGGCGAGCACGGTCCAGGGCGCGAGCTGGAGCCAGACGCGGTTGTCCGAGACCGAGGCGCCCCAGTCGGGGGAGCCCGGCGGCTGGCCGAGCCCCAGGAACGACAGCGTGGCGGCGGCGAAGATCGCGTCGCCGAACCGGGAGGTCGCCTCCACCAGCACGGTCGTGCCGACGTTGGGGAAGATCTCCCGCCGCATCAGCGACCAGGGGCGCTCCCCGCGCAGCCTGGCCGCCTCGACGTACGCCTTCTCCCGCTCGACCAGCGTCGCCGCGCGGACGCTGCGGGCCACGATGGGCACGAACGACCCCGCGACGACCAGCACCATGACCGTCACCGAACGGCCCGCCAGGGCCACGAACAGCACCGCGGCGATGATCGCGGGGAAGACCACGACCGCGTCGAGCAGCCGCATGACGATCTCGTCGACGAGGCCGCCGAACGTCCCCGCCGCCAGGCCGACCGCGGTGCCAGCCACGACGGCGAGCGCGGTCGCGAGCGGCGCGACCTGCAGCACCGGGCGGGCTCCCGCGAGCATCCTGGAGAAGGTGTCGCGGCCGAACTGGTCGGTGCCCAGCCAGTGGTCGGGGCCCGGGGGCAGGAAGCGGCTCAGCGGGTCGTGCTGCTGCGGGTCGTAGGGGACCAGCTGCGGCCAGAAGGCGGCGACGACCGCCCAGGCCAGCACCAGGGCGCCGCCCGCGACGAGGGCCACGCGGAAGTCGCGCCCGGCCGCCCGCCGCCGCACCCCGCCCGAGCCTGAGCCCGCGCTCGCTGTGACGGCGCTCATGTGGACTCCCTCCCGCGCCCGGCATCCGGTGTCTCCCGGCGCTCGACGGCCGGGCGGCTCGTGTGCCCGGTCACGCGGCGGCCTCCCCGAGCCGGACCCTGGGGTCGAGCAGGCGGTAGGCCAGGTCGGCCGCAAGGATGATCGACATGTAGAGGACGCCGAGCACCATCGCGGTGGCCTGCAGGGTCGGCAGGTCCTTGTCGATCGCCGATTGCAGCAGCAGGGCGCCGATGCCCGGGTAGTTGAACAGCAGCTCGACGGCGACCAGCCCGCCGAGCAGGAACTGCAGCTGCACGCCGAGCGCGCTGGTGGCCGGCACCGTGGAGTTGCGCAGCACGTGCCGCCGCACCACCTGCGCCCGGCCGAGACCGCGCAGCTCCGCGGCCCTGACGTACGGGCTCTCCACCGCCGCCACGGTGCCGGCGCGCACGTGACGGGCGACGTAGCCGGTGCACAGCAGGACCAGGGAGATCACCGGCAGCGCCAGGTGGCCGAGCCGGGTCGCGATCGTCGCGCCGTCGGGAGCCTGGGCCGAGGCGGGGAACCAGCGCAGCCGCACCGCGAAGACGACGAGCAGCACCACCCCCGTCACGAACTCCGGTATGGCGCCCAGGGCCAGCCCGGTGACGCTGATGACCCGGTCGACGGGACGGTCGTGGTTGACCCCGGCGACCAGCCCGAGCGTCACGGCGACCGGTACCAGCAGGGCGAACGCCAGCCCGCCCAGGATCAGGGAGTCGGCGAGGCGCCCGAGCACGAGATCGCGGACCGGCACCCCGAGGGTGAGGGAGTCGCCCCACCCGCCGGTGAAGAACCCCGACAGCCAGTCGGCGTAGCGGTCGGCGAGCGGCCGGTCGAGCCCCAGCTGCTCGCGGAGCCGCGCCACGGCCTCCTCGCCCGCCTCGCGGCCCAGGATCGTGCGGGCCACGTCGCCGGGGACCAGCTCGGTGGCGGCGAAGACCATCAGGGACACCGCGAGCAGGGTGACCGGGATCGCCGCCAGCCGCCGGAGCAGGAACCGTCTCATGCCGCCTCCACCGCCCTAGAGCCGCGAGACCGAGCTGAAGTCGACGTAGCTCGATGGATGGGCCGCCACGCCGGTGAACCGCTTGCCGTCGTAGGCCCGCACGGTGCCGCTCCAGACCGCGATGATCACCGGGACGTCCTCGTGGAGCGCCTTCGCGATGATCGCGGCCTGGGCCTCGCGCTCCTCGTCGGTCGTCGCCGAGTCGTAGGCGTCGGTGGCGGCGTCCAGCGCGGGGTTGGCGTACTTCGAGCCGTTCCAGACGCCGCCGCTCTTGACCATCGGGATGATGAACTGGCTGGGTACCGCGCGCCCGGCCCAGCCCACCAGGTTGGCCCGGGTGAACAGCCAGGGGGTGTCCTTCTCCTGGTCGCCGCCGTAGAAGTCGCCGGACGTGCGCTGGTCGAGCTCCACCTCGATGCCGACCTGCTTGAGCTGGTCCTGCACGGTGAGGGCGTAGTCCTTGCTCGGCGGGTCGTAGGTCAGCGCGAAGGAGAGCTTCTCCACACCGGCCGCGGCGAGCAGCGACGCGACCTTGGCCGGGTCCTTGGCCCGCTGCGGGACGTCCGGCGGCGCGGCCGGGAACAGGGCCGCGAACAGGTGGTCGTTGCCCAGCGCGCCGATGCCGTCGTAGACGCCCGCGTTCACCCCCGGCCGGTCCAGCGCGTACGCGATCGCCTGGCGCACCTCCTTCCTGTCGAAGGGAGGCTGGTCCACGCGCAGGGTGAAGGCGGTCAGGCCGGTGCCCTGGACCTGGTCGACGACGATGTCGCCGAGCCCCTTGAGCGGCCCGGCCAGCGCGGGGCGGCTGAGGATCTGGGCGTCGATCTCGCCGCTCTGCAGCGCCAGCAGGTCCGCCTGGTCGTCGGCGTAGAAGGTGATCCGCACGCCGTCCAGGTATGGTTTGCCCGGTTCCCAGTACTTCGGGTTGCGGGTGAACACCGCGCCGCTTGAGGCGTCGTACGACTCCAGCAGGAACGGGCCGGTGCCGACCGGCCTGGCGGTGAAGTCGCCCGCGTAGTCCTCCTTGAGGATCACCGCGTTGTAGTTTCCCGCCGACACCAGGTACGGGAAGTCGGAGAAGGCCCGCTCCAGGGTGAAGACGACCGTCGAGTCGCCCCGGACGTCGATGCCGCCCCTGGCCAGCACCGAGTCGAACGCCGCCGCGGCGGCGGACTTGCTCTTCGGGTCGAGCAGCCGGTCGAAGGTGGCCTTGACCGCCTTCGCGTCCAGCGGCGTGCCGTCGGAGAAGGTGACGCCCTTCCGAAGGGAGAAGACCCAGCGCCTGCCGCCCTCCTCGGACTCCCACTTCTCCGCCAGGCGGGGGACGAGCTCGAAGTCCCTGTCCAGCCAGATCAGGTAGTCGGCCACCAGTTGGACGATCGCGATCGCGGAGCCGTCGTACATGGTGACGGGGTCGACCGCGGTCGGCGGCGGGGGAGAGCCGGCGCGCAGGACGCCGCCGGTCTTCGGGGTGCCCGGTGGGGAGGCGGCGGCGGTCCGGGGACCGCCGCCGCCCGCGCTCGCCGTGTCGCCCGCGCCGCCCGCGCAGGCGGCGAGCAGCCCGGTCAGCGCGGCACCTCCGGCCGCGCCGAGGAAGAGGCGCCGTGACAGGCCGGGAAGGCGGGAGAGCGTCTCGTGGCCCGGACCGCCGGGGACGGGGGCGCTCCGAGGGGCGTTCCGAGGAGCACGGTGGGGGGATTCCTGCATCGGAGGGTCTCCTCGCGGTCGCGGCTGGTGAGGATCCGCGCGGCCCGGCGCTGTCCCGCGGCGGCTCGAATATATCCATACTATTCAGGTAGGAATACTGGGATGTCAAGGGTGTGCGGCCTGCCGGGCCCGGGTGGCGCGACCGTTCCCGGCCTTTCACCGCACTTCCGGCCCCCGGTGTGTCCCCGGTGTGTCCCCGGTGTGTCCCCGGCCTTCCTCCGCGCCTCCGAGCTTCCGCTCAGGCCCTGCGGCTCCTGTGAATCCTGCGAGTTCCGTGGATCCTGCGGCCCTGCGAATCCTGCAGGTCTGCGAACCGCGGGCCTGTGGACACTGCGGATCCTGCGGGCCTTGTGAACCCTGTAGGCGTTCTGCGGACCCTGTGGGTCCCGTGGGGGACGAGAAACGGCGCAGGGCGCCCTCCTCCGTGCCGGTCAGGGCGCCCTGCGCCCGCAGCGCGCCACGATCGTGCGGACGATGCGTGCCTACGAGACCGCCCTGGGCAGGCGGACGTACACCTGAGGCGGCACCCGCGCGCTCCACGGCGTTCGAGGACGCCGGGCGTGATCCCCGCGCCGGGGACCGCTCACGTGCGGGGAACGGGGGCCGGCGCGACGGCGTCGCGGGACCCGGCCGCCCGCGACGGGGACCGTGGGGGCGGTGGGAAGGGCGCGGCGGCGGGTGAGCGGCGCGAGAGCAGGTACCCCGCCAGCGCGGTGAGCAGGCCGGTCAGCCCGGCCGCCGCGAAGCCGCCCGCCGGCACGGACGCGTCGATCGCCACTCCCACGACCGGGGCGCCGAGCGCGAACCCCGCGCTCGCCGCCGAGGACTGCAGGCCGGTCGCCTCACCTCGCACACCGGCCGGCGCCAGCCGGCTCACCGCGTCGGAGACCGTGGAGAGGGTCGGCGCGGTGAGCAGCCCGGCGCCGATCACGGCCACACACAGCCAGGGCCAGTCCCGGGCGAGCCCGGCCGGGACCGTCACCAGCCCGAGCAGGCCGAGCAGCAGCCAGGTGGGCACCGGCCAGGACAGCGACCCGTACACCAGGCCGCCCACGACGGACGTCACCCCGAACACGGCGACGACCACGGCCGCCCACGAGACCTGACCGGCCTCCCGGAGGGTGGCGACGATGGCCAGGTCGACGCCGCCGAGCAGCATCGCGACGCCGAACCCCATGGTCAGGACGGCGACCATGCGCGCTCCCAGCCACTCCCGGCGCCGGGGCCGGGGCAGGCCCGCCTCGCCGTCCGCCTCGTCCCCGGCCCGCATCGGCGGGTCGAGCAGGGCGATCCCCGCGCCGCCGGCGACGATCGCGGCACCCACTCCCCACGCCACCGCGCCGGGGGACACCGTCGCCGCGCCCAGGATCACCACCGCCGGTCCCACGATGTACGACAGCTCGCCCACCACCGACTCCAGCGCGAACGCCGCCCGTCGCAGCCTCGCCGCCGTCATCGCGGCGATCGCCTGCCTGGTGACCGACTGGACCGGCACCATCAGCAGTCCGGCGGCGAAGGACGCGCCCAGCAGGACCACGTACGGCAGCACGGGCACGGTCAGCCAGAACACGAGCTGCGGCACGATCGTGGACAGCAGCACGGCGCGCAGGCCCCGCCGGTCGATCATCCGGCCGAGCAGCGGCCCGCCCAGCGCGACCCCGGCGGTGAGCGCCGCCACCACGCCCCCCGCCGCCGCGTAGCCCATGTCGAGGGCGATGACGACGTACATGGTCAACGCCATCGCGTCCGCCGTGATCGCGGCACGGGCGAGCAGCGAGACGCCCAGCAGCGGGGTCATCCCCGGCACCGCGAGAACCTGCCGAAATCCGGTCACCGGTTCAACGCTAGGCAACCCGGGAGGCCATAGGAAGCCGTCAATTCGTTGGGCCGGGCATAATGAACGCTTATGGCACGTGATCTCGACACCGCGCTGCTGCGGTCGTTCGTCACCGCCGTGCGGGCGGGCAGCATCAGCCGTGCGGCGGCGGCGCTCGGCCGCACCCAGCCCGCGCTCAGCCAGCAGTTGCGCAGGCTCGAAAGGGCCGTCGGCAGCCCGCTGCTGCACCGGGCGCCGTCCGGCGTCTCGCCGACCCAGGCGGGCGAGGAGCTGTTGCCCTACGCCGAGCGCATCCTCGCGCTGTCGGCACAGGCGCTCGCCGGGACGGGACGGGCGCTCACCGGGCACTGCGGGGTGGGCCTCATCGAGGATCTCGCCGCCTCCCGCCTCTCCCAGGCGCTCGCCGACCTCGCGCGGCTGCACCCCGGCGCGACGCTGGAGGTGCTCAGCCTCTCCAGGGCGGAGATGCGGGAGGCCTACGACACCGGCCGGGTCCAGCTCGTGCTCGACGAGGTCCCGGACCTTCCCTGGCCGCCGCGCTGGACGGTACGCCTGCCGCTGGTCTGGGCGGTCGGGCAGGGGGTCGCCGTCGACGCCGATCCGCTGCCGGTGGTGCTGTTCTCGAACACGTGCGCCTGGCGGACGTCGGTGCTGGAGGCGATGGAGACGATGGAGGGCACGGGGCGCCGCTGGCGGGTGGCGTTCGAGAGCAACGGTCTCGCCGGGGTGCTCGCCGCGCTACGGGCCGGGCTCGGGGTCGCGGCGCTCCTGCCCGCCAACCTCGAACCGGCCATGGCCTGCCACGACGCGGCCGCGCTGCCCACCCTGCCGGACGTCGAGCTCGGCCTCGCCCGCCACCCCGGCACCGAGGGTGACGCGCTCGTCGACGCCGTGGAGACCGCCCTGCGGCGGATGATCTGAACAGGGCCGCCCGGCCCGCTAGCGGCGGCGGCCGCGCGCCTTGAGGGGGGTGAGGGGCAGCGCGGGCGCGGGAAGCGGGGCGGCCCCCGTGCCGGGCACCGTGCCGAACCCCTCGCCCTCCATCCACTCCCGCCGGAACCCGGCGATCTCCTCGTGGCTGCGGCCGACGAAGTTCCACCACATCACGATCCGCTCCTCGAACGGCTCGCCGCCGAGGAGCAGCAGCCGCCCGCCCCCCTCGGTGCCCAGCGCCAGCTCCGGGCGCCCGCTGCCCAGGTAGAGCAGCGGCCCGGGGGAGAGGGGCGTCTCGCCGACCCGTACGGTGCCGGACAGGGCCAGCGCGGCGTACTCGAAGCCGGGACGCAGCGCTACCGACGTCGTGGCACCGGCCTCCAGGGTCACCTCGGCCCCGATCAGCGGGGTGTGGGTCGTCGCAGGGGAGGTGACACCGCCCAGCTCGCCCATGATGACGGTCACCGTCACTCCCGGAGAGGTCAGCGCGGGCAGCGCCGGGTGGTGCTCGAAGGCGGGGGCGGTGTCGCGGGCGGCCGAGGGGAGCGCCACCCACAGCTGGACCCCGTGCAGCGCGGCCTCGGCGGGCGAATCCTCCGAATGGGAGATGGCCCGCCCGGCGGTCATCAGGTTGAGCTGGCCGGGCCTGATCAGCTGCTCGCTGCCGACGCTGTCGCGGTGCAGGATCTCGCCCTCCACGAGCCAGCTGACGGTCTGCAGGCCGGTGTGCGGGTGCGGGGGGACGTGCATCGTCGCCCGCTCGGGGCCGTAGTGGTCGACGAAGCACCACGCGCCGACCATCCTGAGGTCCCGGTTCGGCAGGGTCCTGGTGACCTTCATCGCCCGGGGACCGCCCAGGACCACGTCCCGGCCGGCCAGCAGCTCGCTCACCGGCTCCGCCGCCACGTCCGCGAGGCCGCCGCACGCCGATTCCCTCGGGTCCGTTTCCAGGTTGCTCATCCCGTGAATGTACGACGAGATCGGGCACCTCCGGGCACCGGGGACCGGGCGGGCGCCGCCTCCCGGGGGATCACGCGCGTGCCTGTCGGCCGCTTCCGGTATCTTTCGTCCACCCCGCCGGGCACCCACGGCCCCGCCGGGACGACACCGTGTGAAGTGAGAGGCCGAATGACCACCGAGACACCTCCGGGCGGATCCCGCAAGAGCCGCTGGAGCGCGCAGACGTGGTTCAACGTCGTGTTGCTCGCCATGACCCTCCTGCTGGGGGTGTCGGCGATCGTCGGCGCCACGGTCCTGCGGAACGCGGCGTCGGCCTCCAACCGGCTGATCGACCACATCTCGGTGGGCAGGATCCAGGCGGAGCGCCTGCAGGCGACCCTGCTGAACCAGGAGACGGGGGTGCGGGGCTTCGTCATCAGCGGCAAGGAGGAGTTCCTGCAGCCGTACACGGACGGGCTCCGCGACCAGCTGGCCGTGTCGTCGCAGATCGAGCGGCTGGCGCCGGGCGCGGCCCCGCTGCGGGCGCTCGACGAGGTGCAGCGGCTGGCCGCCGACTGGCGGACCCGCTACGCGGAGCCGATGATCGCGAGTGTCAGGGCCGAGGGCCCGGAGAGCGTGAGCCCCGCGCAGGCCGAGGAGAGCAAGCGCTCCTTCGACGCCGTCAGGAGGGGGCTCGTCGCCCAGAACGACGCCTGGGCCCAGGCCAGGCAGCTGGCCCGCGCCGACCTGGAGGTCGCCCGCAAGATCAGGGACGCCACCTTCTTCGGCATCCTGGCCGCCTTCCTGGTCACCATCGTCACCGTGGCGGTGCTGCTGAGGAGCGCGGTGTTCGGCCCCCTGGGCCGCCTGCGCGAGGCCTCCCGCCGGGTCACCATGGGGGACTTCGCGCACCACGTCGACACCGGCGGCCCCACCGACCTCGCCGAGCTGGCCGACGACATGGAGGCGATGCGCCGGCGCATCGTCACCGAGCTGGAGGAGGCCCGGAGCTCCCGGGTGCGGATCGCCGCCCAGGCCGAGGAGCTGAAGCGCTCCAACGCCGAACTGGAGCAGTTCGCCTACGTGGCCTCGCACGACCTGCAGGAACCGCTGCGGAAGATCGCGTCGTTCTGCCAGATGCTCCAGCAGCGGTACGCCTCCCAGCTCGACGAGAGGGCCAACACCTACATCGACTTCGCCGTGGACGGCGCCAAGCGCATGCAGGTGCTCATCAACGAGCTGCTCACCTTCTCCCGGGTCGGGCGGATCAGCAGGGAACCCGTCGAGATGGACCTGAACGACGTGGTCGGCCGGGCCCTGGCCAACCTCTCCGCGGCGGTGGAGGAGTCCGGGGCCGAGATCGAGGTCGGCGACCTGCCCACCGTCGTCGGGGACCGGACCCAGTTCGTGATGCTCTGGCAGAACCTGATCGGCAACTCCCTGAAGTTCCGCGACCCCGGCCGTACGCCCCGGATCGAGATCGGGGCCGAGCGGCTCGACGGGGAGGTGCGGATGACCGTGACCGACAACGGCATCGGCATCTCGCCCAACTTCGCAGACAAGATCTTCATCATCTTCCAGCGGCTGCACCAGCGCGACGCCTACGAGGGCACCGGGATCGGCCTGGCGATCTGCCGGAAGATCGTGGAGCAGCACGGCGGCACGATCCGGCTGGACACCGATTACACCGAGGGGGCCCGCTTCGTCATCACGCTGCCCGCCGAGGCCGTCGCGCCGGAGCGGGTGGGCGAGGGTGAGGGAGAGGCCGGACAGGAGGACCCCGTGGAGATCACGGCCGGGAACGTGTCGTGACCGGACGGGAGGACTCCGCGGAGATCGCGGTTGGGACCGTGCCGTGACACGCGGACGGTACGCACCGTATCCGAATGCCGTTACCGTTTACCGGATGGAGGAGATCGACCGCCGTATCGTCACATTGCTGGCCAGGGATGGCCGGATGAGCTTCACCGATCTCGCCAGGGAGACCGGGCTCTCGGTGTCGGCGGTGCACCAGCGGGTGCGCCGGCTGGAGAAGCGCGGCGTGCTGCGGGGGTATGCCGCGCTCGTCGACTACGACGCCATCGGGCTCTCGCTCACCGCGTTCGTCTCCATCAAGCCGATCGACCCGGCGGCGGCCGACGACGCCCCCGAGCGGCTGGCCCACCTGAGCGCGGTCGAGGCCTGCCACAGCGTGGCCGGGGACGAGAGCTACATCCTCAAGGTCCGGGTGGCCTCGCCGATCGCGCTGGAGGAGCTGCTGAACCAGATCCGCACCGCCGCCAACGTCTCCACCCGCACGACGGTGGTGCTCAGCACGCCGTACGAGCACCGCACCCCGGAGCCGGTGGGCGAGGACGGCGGGAGGCCCGAGGAGCGCCCCTGACCGTCTCGGGGATGCTCCCGGCGGGTTCGAGGGGCCTTGGCGCGGTGATCGCTCACCTCCTCGGGAGGCCGTCCGCGGCTTGCCGGGAATGTGGTGGTTGCCCCAAGCTGGACGGGTGCCTCCCAGAAAGATCATCATCGACTGCGACCCGGGGATCGACGACGCGCTGGCGCTCGTCCTCGCCCACGGGAGCCCGGAGCTGGAGATCCTGGGGATCACCACGGTCGGCGGCAACGTCGGGCTGGCCAGGACCACCGACAACGCGCTGCGGCTCCGCGAGTTCCTGGGGTTCGGCGGCGTGCCGGTCGTCGCGGGCAGCGCGGGCGCCCTTCTACGTCCCCCGGTGAACGCGGCCGGGGTGCACGGGGACTCCGGCCTCGGGGAGGCGCTGCTGCCCCCGGCCTCGCTCCCGCCGGCCTCCGGGCACGCCGCCGACTTCATCGTCGAGACGCTCCGGGCCGCCCCGGGTGAGGTGACCCTGGTGGCCATCGGCCCGCTGACCAACGTGGCGCTCGCCGTGCTCAGGGAACCGGCGATCGTCGGCTGGGCGCGGGGACTCACGATCCTGGGCGGCTCCTACACGCGGGGCAACTTCTCTCCCGCGGCCGAGTTCAACATCGCCGCCGACCCGGAGGCCGCCGCGGTCGTCTTCGGCGCGGGCTGGACGGTGAACATGATCGGCCTCGACGTGAGCCGCGGCGCCGTGACCACGCGGGCGGTGGCGGAGCGCATGGCGGCCATGGGCAGGCTCGGCACCGATCTGCTCCTGCCGTGCGTGCGGTTCTACGGCGTGATCACCGAGGAGGGCGGGCCCGCGATCCACGACGCCTGCGCGATCGCCCACCTGATCGACCCGTCGCTGATCACCCTCGAACCGGCCGTCGTGGACGTCGAGACGGCGGGCCGCTTCACCGCCGGGATGACCGTGACCGACTTCGCCCTCCGGGGCCGCGCCCCCAACGCCCTGGTCGGCACCTCACTCGACGTGGGCCGCTTCTGGGACCTGCTGCTCACCGTCTACGACCGGGTCGCGAAGACGATCGGGCCCTGAGGCCGCTCTCCGTGCCCCTCCGCGCGCGCCGCGGCCCGCGTCCCACGACCCGTGCCCCCGCGCGCCGCGGCCCGCGTCCCTCGACGCGGGCCGTGCGCGGCGCGATGTCACAATATTTCAGGAAACCTCAGGTCAGGGCGTGGAAGTGGGCCCGCAGCCGGGCCCTGGCCTCCTCGGTGGCGCCGAGGGCGTCCAGGCCCAGCAGGGCGGCGCCCATGATGGGCGCGACGTCGGCGACGATCAGCTTGGCCTGCGGCGCGCTCTCGGCGAAGCCCCGTTCCAGCAGCTCGCCCATGAGCGGGTCGCGGGCGGTGAGCACGCCGCCGCCCAGGACCACCTCCATCGGGACGGAGAGCAGGTCCAGGCGGCGCATCGCGACCACCGCGAGCACGACGACCTCCTCGGCCATCCGGGCCACCAGCGAGCGGGCCACCCCGTCCCCCCGGCCCGCGACCGCCATCAGCACCGGCACCAGCTCGTTCAGCCTGCCGTAGGACAGCTCGCCGAAGTGGACGGCGAGGGACACCTCCTCGACGGTACGGGTGCCGAAGTGCTCGCGGACCCCGGTGACCAGATCGGTCGCCGGGCCTCGGCCGTCCTCGGCGCGCACCGCGTGCCAGAGCGTCTCCTCGCCGAGGCCGAGGCCGCCGCCCCAGTCGCCGGTGAGCCGTCCCAGCGCCGGGTATCTCGCCACCTCCCCCGACGGGGAGACCGCCACCGCGTTGATCCCCGCGCCGCACACCACGGCCACCCCCGCGGGCCCGGAGGCCCCGGCGCGCAGCAGCGCGAAGGTGTCGTTGCCGACGGTCGCCTCCCCGCCGTACCCCCGGGAGAGGATCTCCGCGCGCAGCGCCTCCTCCTCCACCGGCAGGTCCGCGCCCGCCACGTAGGCGGCCACGTGGTCGGCGTACGGCGCGGTCGCGCCGGGGCCGAGCGCCGAGCGCGCGGCGTCGCCGATCACGTCGATCGCGACGCCCACCCCCGTGGTCTGCGGCTGGAAGGCGCCCCCGCGCCCGGTGGCGAGGACCGAGCCGTCCTCGGCCACCAGCGCGATGTCGGTCTTGCTGTTGCCGCCGTCGACGGCCAGGACCGTTCTCACGCGGTCGCCCAGGACAGGTGCCCGCGGTTGGCCTCGATCAGGCGCCTGGCCAGGTCGCCGGAGAGCGAGGCCTGGCCGATCAGCGGGTGGGCCAGCAGCGCGTCGGCGACGCGGTCCTCGCCGCCGTGCAGCGCCGCCTCGATCGCCAGCGTCTCGTACGCCGTGACGTGGGCGACGAGCCCGGCGAAGAGGGGCTCCAGCGGGGCGACGGGCAGCGCGGCCGCGCCCGCCGAGGTGATCGTGGCCGGGACCTCGATGACCGCCTCGTCGGGCAGGAACGGCAGCGTGCCGTCGTTGCGCAGGTTCACCACCTGGGTGTCGCCGCGGTCGCCGACCAGCGAGGCGATCAGCGCCACCGCGGCCTCGGAGTAGAAGGCGCCGCCGCGCTTGCCCAGCAGCTCGGGCTTGGTGTCCACCGCCGGGTCGGCGTACAGCTCGAGCAGGGTCTTCTCCATCGCCGCGACCTCGGCCGCGCGCGAGGGCTTGGTCCGCTGCTCCTCCACCACCAGGTCGTGCTCGTAGAAGTAGCGCAGGTAGTAGGAGGGCACCACGCCCAGGTGGCGCAGGAGCGCGGCGGGCAGGCCGACGTCCCGGCCGATCTCCTCGGCGTGGCTCTCCAGCAGCTTCGGCAGCACGTCCACCCCGTCGAGGTGGACGGAACGCTCCCAGGTGAGGTGGTTCAGGCCGACGTGGCCCAGCGAGATCCGCTCGGGGGCGACGCCCAGGTTCGCGGCGAAGCGGCGCTGGAAGCCGATGGCGACGTTGCACAGGCCGATGGCCCGGTGCCCTGCCTCGAGCAGCGCCCTGGTGACGATGCCGACCGGGTTGGTGAAGTCGACGATCCAGGCGTCCGGCGCGAGCCTCCTCACCTTCTCGGCGATGTCGAGCACCACCGGCACCGTGCGCAGCGCCTTGGCCAGCCCGCCCGCGCCGGTCGTCTCCTGGCCGACGCAGCCGCACTCCAGCGGCAGCGTCTCGTCCACGTTCCGCGCGGCCTGGCCGCCGACGCGCAGCTGCAGCAGGACCGCGTGCGCCCCGGCGACGCCCTCCTCGACCGAGGTGGTCGCGAGGACCGTGGCCGGGTGCCCGGCCCGCGCCAGCATCCGGCGCGCCATGCCCGACACCAGCTCCAGCCGGTGAACGTCCGGGTCGACCAGCGCGATCTCGGTCAGCGGCAGCTCGTCGCGCAGCCGCGCGAACCCGTCGATCAGCTCCGGCGTGTACGTCGAGCCGCCCCCGACAACGGCGAGTTTCACCCTTTTACTCCTGTCAGCGTGACGCCCTCGATGAAGACCCTCTGGGCGAAGAAGAACACGATGATGACCGGGGCCATGACGAGCAGCGTCGCCGCCATGGTGAGGTTCCACTGCACGCTGTGCAGTGCCCGGAAGGACGCCAGCCCGAGGGAGAGCGTCCAGTTCGCCTCGTTCGTATAGGCGTAGAGCAGCGGACCATAGTAATCGTTCCAGCAGTAGAAGAACTGGAACAGACCCACCGCCGCGATCGCGGGGCGCGCCATCGGCAGGACCACCCTGACGAGCGTCCGGAAGTCCGAGCAGCCGTCCACCCTGGCGGCCTCGGTGTACTCCTTGGGAATGCTGACCAGGAACTGCCGCAGCAGGAAGATGGAGAAGGCGTCGCCGAACAGCATCGGCAGGACGAGCGGCCACAGCGTGCCGGTGAGGTCCAGGCGCGCCCAGATGAGATAGACGGGCACCGCGACGACCTGGGGCGGCAGCATCATCATCGTGATGACCGCGAGGAAGGCCAGCCTGCGCCCCCGGAAGCGGAAGCGGGCCATCGCGTACGCCACCGGGATCGACGACAGCAGCACGAACGCGGTGCCGAGCCCGGCGTACAGGAACGTGTTGCCCAGCCAGGCCAGCAGTTGCGACCTGGCGAAAACGTCGGCGAAGTTGGACCAGTTCCAGGTACGGGGCCACAGGTCGCCGGTGAGCGCCTGGTCGTTGCTCATCACGGCCGTCAGCGCCACGAACACCAGCGGGCCGACGAACATCAGCGACAGCGCGATGGCGATGGCGTGGGTGGCGATCCAGTACAGGATCGCGCGGCCGCGCGGGCCGCGCGCGGCGGGGCGCGGGGCGGGGACGGAGGCCCCGGCGGGTCTCGTGGCCACAGTGTTCACAGTGGTCACCGGTCGCCTCCTTCGTCGAACGCGCGGAACCTGCGGAGCAGGATGAGGGTGAAGACCGTGGAGAACGCGAACAGCAGCAGGGCCAGCACGCAGGCGTACCCCATGCTGAAGTCGCGGAAGCCCACGTGGAACAGCCACTGGGCCAGCGTCAGCGTCGACAGCTCCGGATAGCCGGGCACGAAGCTGCTGCCGGGGGAGTCGGTGACCCCCGCCGCGACCCGGGAGGCGATCATCGCCTGGGTGAAGTACTGCAGGGCGTAGATGACGCCGGTGACCGTCGAGAACATCAGCACCGGCGAGATCGTCGGCAGCGTGATGCTCCTGAACTGCCGCCACGCGCCCGCCCCGTCGATGGCCGCGGCCTCGTACAGGTGCTTGGGCACGTCCAGCAGCGCGGCCAGGAAGATCATCATGGTGTTGCCGATGCCCCACATGGCCAGCATCGTCAGGCCGGGCTTGGACCAGTCCTTGTCGCCGAACCAGTCGGGCGCGGCGATCCCGAAGAACTCCAGGAACTGGTTGAGCGGCCCCGAGGGGTTCAGCAGGAACACGAAGGAGACCGTGCCGGCCACCACCGGGATCAGCGACGGCAGGTAGAACACCGTGCGGAAGAAGCCGACGCCCGACTTCAGGCGGGTGAGCAGCCAGGCCACGCCCAGCCCGAAGAGCACCTGCGCGGGGACCATGAGGACCACCAGCCACAGCGTGTTCTTGATGGAGACCCAGGCCCGGTCGTCCACCAGGAAGTAGCGGTAGTTGTCCAGGCCGACGAACTCCAGCGTGAACAGGTCGTAGCGGTGGAAGGAGAAGTAGACCGTCGCCGCGAGGGGGTAGGCGAAGAAGACCGCGAACCCCACCAGCCAGGGCGACATCCAAAGGAGGGCCTTGAGGCCCTCGCCGCGCCGCCATCTGGGCGGCGCGGCGTGGACGGTGCTCATCGAGGATCAGCCCCCGGAGAGCTTCATCTTGTCGTCGAGGCGCTTGTCGACCGCGGCGAGCCCGGCGTCGAGGTCGGTGGCCGAGCCGTTCTCCCACTTGACCAGGAACTCCTGCAGCGACTCCTGGTTGAAGGTGCTGTTGACGTTGGCCGGGACCGTGCTCGTCTTCGGGTGGGCGAAGATGTCGAGGAAGGTCTGGAAGTTCGCGTCCTTGACCAGGTCGGGCGACTCCAGCGACGCCTTGGTGGTCGGCACGTTGCGCAGCGCGTTGGAGAGCGTGACCAGCGCGGAGGTGTCGGTGGTCAGATACTTGACCAGCTCCCAGGCGGCCTGCGGGTTCTTGGCGCCCTTGGGCACGCCGATCACGGTGCCCGCGGTGAAGCCGCTGCCGTACAGGTCGGGCTTGGAGTCGGAGACCGGGAGCGGCGCGGTGCCGTAGTCGATGTGCTTGGCCTCGCCCGCGAGCATGGCGTTGCGCCACTCGCCGTCCAGGACCATGGCGATCTTGCCCTTGTGGAAGGGGTGGTCGGCCGACCACTCCTGCCCCAGGCTCTTGCGGAACTTCTCCAGCTTGTCGTAGCCGTACCAGTCGACGAGCTCCTTCTGCCAGCGCAGCAGCTCCTTCCACGCCGGGTCGGAGCCGACCGCCGAGGTGCCGTCCGGCTTGTACCAGGTGGCGCCGACCATCGGGCCCATGTGCGAGGCGGAGTTCTCGTAGTACTGGAAGCTCGGCACGAACCCGGCGACCTTGATGTTCCCGTCGGCGTCGCGGACGGTGAGCTTCTTGGTCAGCGCGGTCAGCTCCGAGAGCGTCTTGGGCGGCTGCTCGCCCTTCATCAGGGCCTTGTTGTAGTAGAGCCCGTACGCGTCGGCGAGCAGCGGCATCACGCACCGCTTGCCCTCGTACTCGGTGTAGGAGCGCGAGACCTCCGGCAGCACGGACAGGTCGATGCCGTCCTGCTTGATCACCGGGGTGAGGTCCTGGAACGTTCCGCTGCGGCACCACTGGGCCACGTTGTCGGTGGTGAACGAGGAGGCGACGTCCGGCGCCTTGCCGCCGCGCACCGCCTGGGTGATCTGGTCGTCCTGCACGCCCTTGACCAGCTTGACGGTGATCTGGGGGAACTTCGTGCGGAAGCCCGCGATGGCGTCCTCGAACGCCTTCACCTCGGCCGGCGCGGAGAACCCGTGCCACAGCTCGATGGTGGAGGCCGGCAGCGCGGCGGAGGCGGAGCCCGAGGGCTTGGGCTGGGAGCCCAGCGCGGGCGCGCTCTCCGTGCCCGCGGTGCAGGCGGTCAGGGTGGTGGCCGTCAGGGTGGCCAGGGCGAAAGCGAGAAAGCGTCGGTGCACGACGGCTGCCTCCTGGGGGCGGTGGAGCTGGCTGGGGTCCGTACGGGGCTTGCGTGGTGGGCGGCGAGGGGCAGGAGGGGACTGTGGAGCCGGCTGGGGTTCCTACGGGGCTTTGCGTGGTGGGCGGAGGGGGATCAGGAGGGGACGGTGGAGCTGAAGACCTCGTCGCGGGCGGTGGCGAGGGCGAGGTCGAGCGCGCCGGCGAGGACGGGGTTGCCCTCGACGGTCGACAGCAGCAGCGGGGGCCGGGGGATGGTGAGCGCGTGCAGCTCGTGCTCGACGAGCTCGCGCAGGGTGTCGCCGCCGGCCAGGAGGGTGCCTCCGGTCAGCACGATGATCTCGGGGTCGACGACGGAGGTGATCGCGGCCAGCCCGACCGCCAGCCGGGAGGCGATGTCGCGCAGCCCGGCGCGGGCGTCGTCGGCGCGCCTGCCGGTGGAGGCCGAGGATCGCACGGCGTTCAGCACCGCCTGCGCGGGCGCGGTGCCGCGCACGCCGTACGACCGCAGGATCTTCAGCACCGCCGGGCCGCCGGTGAGGGCCTGGTAGCCGTGGTTGGCGTAGCGGCCGGTCTCCCTGGCGGTCGGCGCGCCGGGGGTGGGCATGTAGCCGACCTCTCCCGCGCCGCCGGTGGCGCCCCGGTGCAGCCGCCCGCCGAGGACGAGCGCGGCGCCGAGGCCCTCGTCGGCCCAGAGCAGCACGAAGTCGCGGTGGCCGCGGCCCACGCCGTGCGCCTGTTCGGCCTGGGCGACGAGGTTGACGTTGTTCTCCACGGCGACCGGCACGCCCAGGCCGTCGGCGAGGGTGCGGACCAGGTCGGGGATGTGCCAGCCGGGCATGTCCTTGCTGGTGGCGTACGCCATCTTGCCGGTGCCCGGGTCTATCGTGCCCTGCACGCCGATGACCACGCGCCGCAGCCCCGCCGGGGCGCCCGCGCCCTCCAGCGCGGCCCGGACCCGCTCCAGCGCGTCGCCGCCCGAGCGGCCGGGGCTGGGCAGGTGGTGCTCGCCGACCACGGCGCCGGTGATGTCGGCGACCCTGACGTCGATGCCCGAGCGGGTGACGTCCAGCGCGGCGACGTGCGCGGCGGCGGGGTTGAGCCGGTAGACCTCGGCGGTGCGGCCGGGCAGTCCTTCGCGGATGCCGTCGAGCACGACCAGGCCCGCCTCCTGGAGGCGGATGAGGAGCTGGGAGGCGGTGGGCTTGGACAGGCCGGTGAGGGCGCCGATCTCCGGGCGGGTCAGCGGGCCGCGCTCCAGCAGCGCCTGCAGGGCGGCACGGTCGTTGATCGCGCGCAGCAGGCTGGGAGTGCCGGGCGTCGGCTGGGCCACTGATCCTCCGCGGGGGTTCTTGCATCCACGATTGACGCATCCGCGAACGGAGCGTCCACGGATGGTGCAAAGTTAGGAAACTTTCCTAACTTCGAGTGAATGTAAGGAACCCGGCGGATTTTCGTCAAGAAGGCAGGGGGCGCCGCAATCAAGCTGTGATGACCGAGGGGTGGGTAGACTTCTCGACGGACCTGCTAAGGTGATGGTTTGTCATAACAACCAGCGCAATGGCCCGGAGTATCCCATTACTAGCAACGATAATGGAGCGACGGCAACCCGTCAAATCGAGCTGGCCCGGGAGCAGGAGTATGTTTCCTGCCTTTATGCCCGGCTCGATCTGCTGCGCGAGCGCACCCAGCGGCAGCTGGACGGCGTCCTCGCGCAGGGCGGAAGTGGCGGCACGCATCAGAACCGCTCCGAGCGCGACAGCTTCGCCGGGATGTACGCCGAACGCCTGGGCCGCCTGTGGGCGGTCGAGAACGGCCTGTGCTTCGGCCGGCTCGACAACGCCGACGACACCTCACTCTACATAGGCCGCATCGGCATGGCCGACGACGACCAGCGCAGGCTGCTGATCGACTGGCGGGCGCCGGTGGCGCAGCCCTTCTACGGCGCCACCCCGGCGGCCTCGATGGGCGTCACCCGCCGCAGGCACCTGCAGACCAAGGGCCGCAAGGTGATCGGGATCGACGACGACCTCCTCGACCTCGACAGCCTCACCGAGGAGGACGTGGCCACCCTCAACGGGGAGGCCGCGCTGCTGGCCTCCCTGGGGGCCAAACGCACCGGCCGGATGCGCGACATCGTCGCCACCATCCAGTCCGAGCAGGACCGCATCATCCGCTCCGACCTCAACGGAGTGCTCGTCGTGCAGGGCGGTCCCGGCACCGGCAAGACCGTGGTCGCGCTGCACCGCGCCGCCTACCTCCTCTACACCCACCGGGAGAAGCTGGCCCGCAGGGGTGTGCTCATCCTCGGGCCGAACCTCACCTTCCTGCGCTACATCGAGCAGGTGCTGCCCTCCCTGGGCGAGACCGACGTGCTGCTGTCGACCGTCTCGGAGCTGTACCCGGGGGTCGTCCCCGGCCGTAAGGAGCGTCCCGAGGTGGCCGGCGTCAAGGGCGACGCCCGGATGGCCCAGGTCGTCGCGCGGGCCGTGCGCGAGCGGCAGCGGGTGCCGCGCAAGCCGATCGAGATCAAGCTCGACCGCTACACCCTCCGGCTGGAGGGCAGCGTCCTGGAGGCCGCCCGCAACCGGGCGGCCCGCTCCAAGAGGGCGCACAACGAGGCCCGCGCCGTCTTCGTCCGCCACCTGCTCAACGCGCTCGCCCGGCAGGCCGCCCGGCAGCTCGGCAAGGGGATGATCGACGACGACGAGCTCGCCGACATCCGCGAGGACCTGCGCACCGAGCGGCCCGTCAAGGCGGCCCTGAACCGGCTGTGGCCCTACGTCACCCCGCAGCAGCTCCTGATCGGCCTGTTCACCTCCCGCGAGCGCCTCGACCACGCCGCCGCCGAGTTCGGCGAGGCCGAGCGCGAGCTGATGCTGCGCGAGCCGCCCCGCACGGGGGAGAACTGGTGGGCCGAGTCCGACGTGCCGCTCCTGGACGAGGCCGCCGAGCTGCTCGGCGACATCGACCCCGCGGTGCTGCGGGCCGGGGCCTGGATGGCCGAGGAGGAGCAGGCCGCGCAGCGCGCCGCCGCGCTCGACGAGCGGCAGCACCAGCTCGCCTACGCCAAGGAGGTCCTGGAGCTGACCGGCCTGTCCGACATCATGGACGCCGAGAAGTTCGCCGCCCGCCACCTCGGCGACGACGTCTTCCTGACCACCGCCGAGCGCGCGGCGGCCGACCGCACCTGGGCCTTCGGTCACGTCATCGTCGACGAGGCGCAGGAGCTGTCGCCGATGGACTGGCGGATGCTGATGCGCCGCTGCCCGACGCGGTCGATGACGATCGTCGGCGACCTGGCCCAGACCGGCTCGTCGGCCGGGGCGCGCTCCTGGGGCCGGGTCCTCGACCCGTACGTCTCGGGGCGCTGGCGCGAGGAGACCCTCAGCGTCAACTACCGCACCCCGGCCGAGCTGATGGCCGTGGCCGCCGACGTGCTCACCCTGGTCGACCCGGCGCTGACCGCCCCGGCCTCGGTCAGGGAGACGGGGGCGCGCCCGTGGGCGGCATCCCCGACGGCCTCCCTCGGCGAGGTTGTCAAGGCCGAGGTCGTCGAGGGCGGGCGGCTCGTCGTGATCGTCCCCGAGTCGCGCGCCGGGGAGTACGGGGAGGTCGTGGTCCGATCCGTCGAGGGCGCGGTCGCCGGGCCGGGCGCGGCGGCCCTGGACGCGCAGGTGGCGGTGCTGACCGTCGCCGAGGCCAAGGGGCTGGAGTTCGACGCGGTCGTCGTGGTCGAACCGGAGCTGATCCTGGGCGAGTCCCCGCGCGGGGCGAGCGACCTTTACGTGGCGTTGACCCGCGCCACCCGGCGGCTTGGCGTCGTGCACGACGGTCCGCTTCCCGACGCGCTCGCTCGACTTGAGGGACATCGGATCACATGAGACCATTGACGGCTCTCGTCGATCATGTCCCAGCTGCGAAAACTTGATGTTTCCGCAGTTAGTGACACGGTTGACATCTGCGCTGGGCTCGGTAGTTTGCTGCCCAGTCCAGCACGGGACTGGCCGGTCGGCCGCCATTCGACATCGCCGTCTCCTGCGCCCGTGACGGGGGTTCACCCCGTCCGTACAGCCAGGCGCAGGACCGGCAGTCCGTCGAGGCGGGGCACTCCTTCCGGGCGGGGGGTTGGACCCAGGAGGGGTCCGGGCACCCAGTAGACAACGGCAATCCGCGCTCGCCGCCGACGGGACGGAACCGGTCCGAAGGGTCGTCCGGGCCCTCTTCCCGCTCCCGTGCGAGCGCCGCAAGCGTCGGGGCGGACCGGGGTGTCGAAGGACACCCCGGGCCGCCCCGTTGCCGCGTCTGGAGCCACTTACGGTGGCATTTGTCGGGTTTAAAGTGCTTTAGCGTTGTTTCTGGTTAATGTGGTGTGGAGCTTTTGGGGGCGTGCCCGCAGGGCGGTAGCGTTCCGGCTAGGAAGACCGGCGTTCCGGCCGGGAGGACTTCAGGCGCCATCCGCCCGCACGACATCACAAGGAGCCCCGCCCGTGGTGCAGGACAAGACGGCCGCTCCGGTACCGGAGAGGTCCGTGGCGGGCGATCCCGCGACCGGCCCGGCGGCCGGTCCCGCGCGGGTTCCCGAGGTCGTTCCGGAGAACGGCGCGGCGGTCGGTCCGGAGACCCGTTCCGTGAGCGATCCGGCGGCCGCTCCCGCGGGTGGTCCGGTTCTCGCGGATGGTCCGGTGAGCGATCCGGCGGGTGGGACCGTCGACGGGTCGCCGGGTGGTCCCGGGGAGGCCCCGCCCCCCGCCCCGTCTCCCGCCCCGTTCTCCGCCTCGCGTCTGGCGCTGCCCGCCCGGGTCGCGGGCGCGGTGGCCGGTGGCCTGCTGATGTTCCTCGCCTTCCCGCCGCTCGGGCTCTGGTTCCTCTCGCCGCTCGGCATGGCCCTGGCGGTCCTGGCGGTCCGTGGCACCCGCCCGCGCCGGGGCACCTGGCTCGGTCTCGTGGCCGGGCTCGCCCTGCTGCTGCCCGGCCTGCACTGGGTGAGCCCGATCGGCACCGACGCCTGGCTGGGCCTGGTGGCCATGGAGAGCGCCTTCTACGCCCTCTGGGGGACGGGAGTCGCCCTGGTGACCCGGTTGCGCCTGTGGCCGTTGTGGAGCGCCGCGCTCTGGGTGGCGGCCGAGTGGGCGCGGGGACAGTTCCCCTTCGGCGGGTTCCCCTGGGCGCGGGTGGCCTTCAGCCAGGGGGAGTCGATCTTCACGCCGTACGCCGCGCTCGGCGGGGCGCCGCTGGTGAGCTTCGCGGTGGCCCTGTGCGGCGGCCTGCTCGCCCTGGCGGCGGTGCGCTCGTTCCCGGCCCGCCGCTCGTTCCCGGCCCGCCGCTCGTTCCCGGCCCGCCGCTCGTCCCCGGCCTCCTCTTCGCTTCCGGCCTCCTCTTCGCTCCCGAGCGCTCCTTCGTCGCAGGTGGCTCCTTCGCCGGCGGTGGCTCCTTCGTCGGCGGTGGCTCCTTCGTCGGCGGCGAGCCCCGAGGCCGCGGCCTCCCGCCCGCTCCCGGTCCCGGTGCCGCCCGTTTCCCCGGGCCCGCCCGCGTCCGCCGTTCCCCGCCGTGCCCGTGACGGGCGCTGGGGGCGGGCGCTGGCCCTGCCGCTCGCGGGGGCGCTGGCCGTCCCGGCCGCGACCCTGGCGATTCCCCGGTACGGCGACGAGGGCAGGAGCGTGACCGTCGGCGTCATCCAGGGAAACGTCCCCGGCCGGGGCATGCACCCCCTGGGCGACGAGCCCGCCGTGGTCCTCGGCAACCACACCCGGATGCTCCACCAGATGGCGCGGGACGTCAGGGAGGGCAGGACGCCCCGCCCCGACCTGGTCGTGCTGCCGGAGAACTCCACCGACATCGACCCGCTGCGCAACGAGTTCGCCCGAAGCGAGATCGACGCGGCGGTCAAGGACGTCGGGGTACCGGTCCTGGTCGGCGCCGTGGTCGGGATCGGGGAGAACAACCGGGCGACCCGCAGCATCGTCTGGGACCCGGTCACCGGCCCCGGCGCCCACTACGACAAGCAGCAGCTGGTCCCCTTCGGGGAGTTCACCCCGCTCCAGGGGCTCGTGCTGGCCCTGTTCGAGCGGGCCGCCCTGGTCGGCAAGCAGTCGGTGGCGGGCACCCGCGACGGCGATCTCAAGCTGGGCCCGGTGACCGTCGGCGCGATCAACTGCTACGAGGTGGCCTTCGACGGCATCGTGGGCGACACCGCCAGGACCGGTGCCACGCCGCTGGTGGTGCAGACCAACAACGCCACCTACGCCCTGACCAACCTGCCGCCGCAGCAGCTCGCCATGTCCCAGCTGCGGGCGGTGGAGCACAATCGAGCGGTGATCACTTCCGCGATTACCGGCATATCGGCATATGTGACCCCGGACGGCTCGATCGCCTGGCGTACCGGCGAGCTGGTCCCGGCGATGAACGTGCTGACCGTTCCGGTCAGGACCGCGCGGACCCTCGCCACCCGCGTGGGCGCGCTGCCCGAATGGGCCCTGATACTTGTGGGTGCGGGTGCGGTGGCCGCCGCCTGGCGGCACCGGAGGCCCGGCGTGGGGCACTCCGTGAACCGGGAGGATGATCAGCAGGTGGGAGACGCGTGATGGAGCGGATGCTTGGTCGGGTGCTCGTCATCGTCCCGACGTACAACGAGCGGGAGAACCTGCCGCTGATCACCCGGCGGCTGCGCGAGGCCGTGCCCGAGGCCCACCTCCTGATCGCGGACGACGACAGCCCCGACGGCACCGGGGCGAT
This sequence comes from Streptosporangium sp. NPDC002721, assembly GCF_042888905.1. Classification (NCBI taxonomy): domain Bacteria; kingdom Bacillati; phylum Actinomycetota; class Actinomycetes; order Streptosporangiales; family Streptosporangiaceae; genus Streptosporangium; species Streptosporangium sp. NPDC002721. The sequence continues at coordinate 76,899 of NZ_JBIAQI010000008.1, read as the reverse complement.
CGCCGACAAGCTGGCGGCCGACGACGACCACGTCCACGTGCTGCACCGGGCGGCCAAGCAGGGCCTGGGCGCCGCCTACATCGCGGGCTTCCGCTGGGGTCTGGAGGAGGGCTTCGGCGTCCTGGTGGAGATAGACGCCGACGGCTCCCACCAGCCGGAGGAGCTGCCCAAGCTGCTGAACGCGCTCGCCAGGGGGGCCGACCTGGCGATCGGCTCCCGCTGGGTGCCCGGCGGGAAGATCGTCAACTGGCCGGCCTCGCGGGAGTTCCTGTCGCGCGGCGCCAACCTCTACACCCGGCTCGTGCTCGGCCTCCCGGTCCGGGACGCCACCGCCGGCTTCCGCGCCTACCGCGCGTCGGCCCTGGAGCGGATCAGCCTGGACGACGTCGAGTCGCGGGGCTACTGCTTCCAGGTGGACCTCACCCTGCGCACGGCCGTCTGCGGGATGCGCGTCAAGGAGGTGCCGATCACCTTCGTGGAGCGCACCGTCGGGGCCAGCAAGATGAGCCGGAGCATCGTGGTCGAGGCCCTGTGGCGGATCACCGTCTGGGGTGTCACCGGCCTGCCCTCCCGCCTGCGCCGCCGTCGCGAGCGCCGGCTGCTCCGCGGTCCCGCCGCCCGGTAGTTCACGGCTCACGTGTCCGGGGCTCGCGGGTGCTCCCGCGAGGCCGCCGGACCCTCCGGGGCGCGATCCTGAGAGTCCGCTGAGGACGCCGTCCACGCTGAGCGAACGCGGAACGCGCCGCCACCCCGGGACGTTGTTCATGTCATACGGCTGTCGCACGAGTTGAGGCGAAAATGCGCATTCTGCTGTTCCTGACCTTTCTCGTGGTGCCGGTCCTCGAGATATGGGTGCTCATCCAGGTCGGCCAGGTCATCGGCGGGTGGCCGACGGTGGCCCTCCTGCTCGCCGACAGCCTGCTCGGCGCCTGGATCGTGCGCCGCGAGGGCCGCCGGGCCTGGCGCAACCTCCAGGGCGCCCTGCAGAGCGGCCGGATGCCCGACCGCGAGCTCGCCGACGGCGCGCTGATCCTGGTGGGCGGCACGCTGCTGCTCACGCCGGGCTTCCTCACGGACGTCCTCGGCTTCCTGTGCCTGCTGCCGTTCACCCGGCCGATGGTCCGCAGGATCGGGGCCTGGTTCTTCGCCCGCCGGGTCCGCACCCTCGTCGCCAGGAGCTCGGCGGGCGCCGGGCTCGGTTCACCGTTCGGCGGCCCGGGCTCGCCCTTCGACGTGCTGCGCGACGCGGGCAGGCCCCCCGGCTCGGGGCCGGTCGTCCACGGCGAGGTCGTCCGCGACGAGCCGGGCGGCACGGGGGCGCCGGGTGGTTCCAGAGACTCCGGCCGGGGCCTCACCGGCCGCTGAGGGCGGCGAGGCGGTGCAGCGAGAAGCGGAACAGGGCCGCGTTCAGCGGCTTGATCACCTGCCAGCCGAGCCGTCCCACCGCGCCGAACGGCACGTCGAGCTCCTCCTCCCAGACGATCGTGCTGCCGCCGCCCTCGCGGGGCAGCACGCGGAAGACCCCGGTGCCGCGCACCGGCCATCCGGTGTGCCGGACCCCCACGCTCCTCGGCGGGTCCCAGTCGGTGATCTCCATGGTGTCGACGAACCCGGCCGGCCCCACCCCGGTGAAGGCCGCCAGCCGGCTCCCGACGCTGTGACCGTTCCCGGCGGTGACGCGCGCCCGGGTCAGGATCATCCACTCGTCGTGTCTCCGCCAATTGGTCAGCACGGCGAACACCCGTTCCGGCGGGGCGTGCGCGTCCACCGAGACGCTGATATGAGAACTGGTCATCCCTGGATCCTTCCCCAGTGACCGGTGAGCGACCCCCGTGCCCCGTCGGGCCGGGTCGCGCCGTGAGATCCTGCCGTGGACGTTGACAGTAAAGTCCTATTTTTCTACCTTTTAAGTTGGAATTTCGGACTAACCGCGGCCATGAGGGCGTGCCGGCGCGACACGCGCCACGGCGGGCCCGGGACGGCCCGTGGCCGCGAGAACGGGGAGAGGGGCGGTTTCACACATGACCGCGTTCGCGCAGGGAACCGGCCTGATCGAGGTCCGGCCGGTCAGCTGGGACGACACGGCGGCCGTGGCGCTCCGACGGGCCATGACGGAGGAGATGGACGCCCGCTACGCCGACATGCTCGCCGTCATCGGCCTCGTGCCCGAGGGCATGAACGTCGAGCCGGAGACCGTCGCCTACACCGGGGTCGCCTACGCGGAGGGCGACGCGGTCGGCCACGTGGCGCTGCGCGCGCTCGGTGACGACGTGGAGCTCAAGCGGATGTTCGTGGCCCCGTCCCACCGGGGCACCCGCGTGGCGCGGGCCCTGCTGGCCGCCGCCGAGGACGCGGCCCGCGCGCTGGGCGCGTCCCGGGTCGTCCTGCAGACCGGTCCCCGCCAGCCGGACGCGGTGAGGATGTACGGGCGGGAGGGCTACACCCGCATCCCCGTCTTCCCTCCCTACGAGCGGCTCCCCGGTTCCCTCTGTTTCGAGAAGCTTCTCTGATCCGCTGCGGGTAGGCACCCGCGGCCCGTTTCGGGAGGCTTCCCCGATCCGTTTCGACAGGCCTCACCGGCCCACCCCGGAGAGGCTTTCCTGACCGGATTTGACAAGCTTTCTGACACCGTACCCCCCGAAGTGGATCCGCCGGTCCCCGGACACGGGTTCGCCGGTCCGGCCGAGGGGACGGCCGGACCGGCGAGGTGCTCGCGGGCGTCTAGAACGCCGCGTGCTCCGGACTGTCGACGTAGATCCGACCGAAGTCGATCGACGGGGTGGAGCCGGCGAAGTTGCGCTGGACCTCAGCTCTCTCCGCCGCGTTCGGGTTGGCGTTGGTGCAGCTCGTGCCCGCGCTCGCGCCGGACATCAGGTCCGTGCACCGACCGGTACGCCGGTCGGGCAGTCCCAGGATGTGGCCGATCTCGTGGGCGGCGATCCGCAGCGGGTTGTGACCCTGAGCGGTCGCCTGCCGCCCCATCCACACGGTTCCGCGTCCCAGGCTGGTGGGCTGCGCACGGGGCCAGCCGTTGTCGGCGATCACCACGAAGTCCGCGGGACTGCCGGCCACCAGTTGTACGTTCGAGACGCTGGAGTTCCAGATCTGGGCCGCCTGGTTCACGGCGGACCGGAACTCCGCGGCCCTGCTCGCGTCGTACCTGAGCACGCGGACCGCTGCCGTGCCGGCGTCCGCCGCGTGGGCGGGCGCGGCCTGGGCGGGGGTGACCGTCACCAGGAAGGCCAGCCCCAGGATGAGGGCGACGCCGAAGCGAATGATTCTCGACATTTCTAGCGGGCCTCCTCGGCCGTCGGGGGGTTGCTCACGGGGAGCAGCTGGTGAGGAGGCGAGATCAGCCGGTGACGAGCGTCAGCCCGTACGCCGAGAGGATCTCGTTGACCGGCTGGTGGTAGGTCGTGCCGCCGACGCTGCAGTTGCCCGAGCCGCCGGAGGTGACACCCTGGGCCTGGCTGCCGGAGATGAACGAGCCGCCGGAGTCGCCGGGCTGGGCGCACGCGCTGGTGCGGGTCAGGCCGCTCACCGTGCCCTGGGAGTACCGCACGCTGGCGTTGTGCTGCTGGATGACGCCGCAGCGCCAGCCGGTGGTGGAGCCGGAGCGGCAGATCGAGGCGCCGACCGAGGCCTGGGTGGAGCCGCGCACGGTGACGTTGGCGCCGCCGGAGCCGCGGACGTAGGGGGTCACGGTGTGGCCGGGGGTGGAGACCCAGGCGTAGTCGTTACCGGGGAACGACGAGCCGTAGAAGGAGCCGGACGGGTTGGTGGTGGCGGCACCGGCCCTGCCGCAGTGGCCTGCGGTCACGAAGCCGGGGGCGGTGCCACGGCGCGCGGAGAAGCCGATGCTGCAGCGGCTGCCGCCGATGTAGTAGGCGTTGCCGCCGATGATGTTGATGAAGGCCTCGGGCTTCTCGGTGGAGAGCACCACCTTCACGACGCCCCGGTCCGCGCCCGCGGCGGCGGCGAGGGCCTCACCCGCGGCCTGGTCGCCGGCGAGGACCACGACGCTGTTGGTCGTGACGTCGACGTACCAGAGGGACGCGCCGGCCTTGGCCTCCGCCGACGCCCCGTCGAGCTTGGCCTTGACGGCGTCGAGGCTGGCGAGGGAACGGCTGACGATCACGGGCTGCGCGCCCTTGGCCCTGATGGCACCCGCGTCGGCGGCGTCGGTGGTCGCCACGGAGAGCTGGGAGGCGTCTCCGTTGAGCCAGGCGCCGGCGTACTCGGCGCCGAGCTCCTTGGTCAGGGCGGCCTCGGAGGCGGCCGCGCGGTGCTCGTTGGCCAGGCGCTGGACGGCCTGCTCGGCGGTGAGGCCGAGGTCGCGCTGGAGGGCGTCCAGCATGGCTGCCGGAGGCTGGGGGGCAGGGGGGGCGGATGCTGCGACGGCGGGCGCCACGGTGGCGACCAGGTACAGGGCCACGGTAGCGGCGCCGGCCAGGAGGGTACCTCGACGTAACATGAACACTCCTTGTGAGGGGTGATGTCAAGGTATTGGGGAGAGACCAGCGGAGGGATCTCCCAAAGAATCCCTATCGCGATGTTATGGGGAGTCTTGCTGGCTTTTATGGACTTATGGCGAGCTGAGGTGCGACGACCGTACGCGGACCGCGGACGCCTTCCTCCCGGGGCGCTGAGATGACCGAAACCGCCGAGGAATGGAGCCGAAACGGCGGGCGAGCGATCGGCGATCGCGCGCTTCCCCTACTCGCGCGGCCGGGGGGAACTCTGGAAGACTGGTCGCCGCGCCTTCGGCGCACGGGTGCCGATTCCTGACAGCGATCAAACGGAGCAGCGTCGATGACTTGTTCTGGACATCCAGAACTCGCGAGGATGGATCGCTGCCCCGCACGCGCGGCCGATCGCGGGCAAGGCGCCCTCGCGAGCTCCGTTCCGTGCCGCCCCCGGACACGCCCCGCGCGGGCCGCCGTCCCGGCCCCTCACCGCCGGGCCGTCACGGCCCGGACGTCACAGAAGGACATGTGTCATGACTGACGAAGCCGCCGCCGTCGAAGCCGCCGTCGACGGCGGGAGCGGGGAGACGGAGACGCTGCCGCGCCGCGTCGACGCGCTCCGGTGCCCGCACACCGAGCCCGGCGAGCGTCGCTGCGTCCTGCCGCCCGGCCACGACCTGGACCACGTCTACCCGCACAAGAAGGCTCCCGCGCTGTGCGCGGGTGAGTGACGGGCCGACCGGTCCCGGTCGCCCTGTCCTGGCCGTTCTACCCTGGCCGTCCTGCCCCGCGAACGAGGACAGGCACTCCACGCGGGGGAGGCACCCTCAGAGGACGCCGATCGCCTCGGCGGACGCCACGGCCGCGCGAACGGCCTGCGCCGGGTCACCCTCGTGGTAGCGCCGCTCGCTGAGCTCGATGTTGTCGAGGAACTCCTGGTAGCGGAGGGCGTACGCGAGATGCTGCAGCGGTTCCGCCAGGATCAGCGCGCGGGCCGGGTCGCAGCCGGGGACGCTCGCCGCCCACGTCGCGCACCAGGCGTCCGCGGCCGCCTCCCAGCGGTCGGCGGGCAGGAAGTCGCGGGGCCGCAGCCCGTCGAGGGCGGGGTGGCCGTAGTGGCTGTCGGCCAGGTCGAGCACGACGGGGCCGCGCGGCCCCGACACCCAGTTGCCCGGGTGGAAGTCGCCGTGCACCAGCGTGCGCGGCAGGCCGCAGGACTCCAGCGCGGCGATCAGCGAGGGCAGGCGGCCGGCCAGCCGGTGGGCCAGGCGCAGCTCCCCGGTGTCCAGGTCGCCGCCCGCCTCGCCGTCGAGCAGCCCGCCCACCAGGGCGGCCATGACCTCGGGGGTGCGGTCGAGCAGGCCGTCGGGCCGCCCGTCCCCGCGCGCGGCGTGGGCCGCCTGTGCCCTCGCCAGCCGGCTCACCGCCCCGGCGACGATCTCCCGCGGCGCGTCGTGACAGCCGCCGCCGGGCACGTGCTCCAGCAGCACCCGCCGGTTCGGGGTGTCGGCCGCCACCACCGCGGGCACCAGGCCGGGGTCCTCCGCCGCGAGCATCCCGATCGCGCGGGCCTCGTCGGCGGCGAAACCGGGAGTGATCTTCAACCAGACCGGCCCCGGGCCCGTGGGGATGCGGAACAGCCCCGCCAGGTTCCAGGTCCTCACCTGCCGCGCGGGCCCCTCGGCCGGCCTGCCCGCCTCGCGCAGCGCGGTCCGGGCCCAGCCGAGCGCCGCGCGCACCCCCGAGGCCTTCGCCCACTCCGCCCGGTGCGCCACGGGGCCCGTCAGGTCCTCGAGCGCGGACGGTCTCCCGGCCGCGTCCGGGGTGCCGGGCCGCAGGGAGGCCGGGCCGGTCGCCGGCGGGCCGAGGGCCTCGACGTGGTAGGTCGTGTGGCCCTCGCGGGGTCCGCGGCCCCGGTCCTCGGCGTCGACCAGGCGCAGCACCACCACGGGCGTGCCGAGCACCCCCTCCAGGTGAGCCACGACCGATCCGACCTCGGCCCACCAGGGATCGGCCACCGGGAACGGCCCGACCGTTCCCAGCCACTCGCCGCCGGTCGTCACGAGGGCGCTCACCGTACGGCCTGAGGCCGCGCTTACGGGGGTGCTCACGTGCGGTCCGGTGCTTCGGTCGCGGGGGTGCTCACCGTACGGCCTGATGCTTCGCTCACGCGGGCAGTGTGCCGCCGGGGGGACCGCCGGCGCCACGGGTTTTCCCCGAGGCCTTCCCGGACGGGAGGGGGCCGGTCAGTGCCTCGGTACCCGCGCGGTGCCTCGGTGCCCGGTCAGTGCCCGGGGCCGTGGTCGTCGAACAGGGAGGGCTCGCGCCGCCGGGCCGGCTGCGCGTGCGGTTCCATCGGTCCAGCCGGGTGACGGCCGTCGTCCGCCCGGCCGTCACCCGCGCGGTTGCGCCGCAGCTGCGACTGGAGCTCCGCGTCCTCGCGCATCTCCTCCTCGGAGGGGGACAGGAAGATGGCCAGGAGGAGCCCGAGGGTGAGCAGGCTGATCCCGACCAGCAGGGGCAGCATGAAGTCCATCCCCTGTGCCCCGCTCGTCGGCGTGACGGTGTCGTGGACCCCGACGCCGATGGCGAACATGCCGGTGTAGTGCATTCCGTTCACCGCGAGCCCCATCAGCAGCGCGGCGCCGGTGGTGGCGAGCGCCCCGCGTACGCGCAGGCTGAACCAGAGGGCCACCGTCGCCGCGACCACGGCGATGAGCAGCGACAACCCGACCAGGAGGGGGTCGTAGCTCATGTGCGCCGACATGTTCATGGCCGCCATGCCCAGATAGTGCATCCCGGCCACCCCCAGGCCGGTCAGCAGCCCGCCGCCGAGGAGCGCGCCGGTGCTGTTCTCCTTGCGCGAGACCAGGAAGAGGCCGGCGCCGACGACGACGATCGCGAGCAGCGCGGAGGCGATGGTCAGCGGCACGTCGTAGCGGATCGACGTGCCCCGCACGTCGAAGCCCATCATCGCGATGAAGTGCATCACCCAGATGCCGGTCCCGCCGATGGACAGGGCCGCGCCGGCGAGCCAGAACGCGCCCGAGCCGTCCTCCGCGCCGCGTGCCCGCGCCGTGAGCAGCAGCCCCAGCAGACAGCCGATACTCGACATGATGTAGGAGGCCGCCGGTGTGACGAACCCGTAGGCGAAGTGGTCGATGGCAGGCATGGCGAACTCCTGGCGGACGGAAGGCGTTCTGGAACGTGCCAAACCGAGGTCAGGGCGGTCGGCGCGCGCAGGATGGTCGAGAGGGCCCGTACCGTGATTGGCTGACCGTCCAATCACTACGAGGGGTGCTCACCTTACAGTTCCGAGGTTCCGAATGGCCATAATGGGGTGATTACGAATGCCTAAAACGATCACTCGGTGACTGTTCCGCTCACGTGAAGTGAACATTCCAGAAGAGGAGGGGCCGATGACCAGGCTCACCGGTCAGGGACGCAAGACGCCGCCGCCTCCGATATGGCCGCAGGACCGTTACGAGGTCGCCTGCGAGCGCGACGAACCACACGGGAGCACCCGTGACCTCTACCACTTTCCCGGGCACGCGGTGCACTCGGCTCGCAACCTGGAGACGGCCGGGCTCGCCAGAAGGGTGCGCGTGGTCAGGCTGTCCGACGGGTTGGTGATCTACGACCGCGTCAACGGCGTCGACCTGCCCGCCGACGAGTGGTGACCGGCGGGCCCCGTGGACGGGGCGGGAAGGAGCCGGGTCAACCTCCCGGGCTGGGGTAGAAGTCCTGGATGGACGCCGGACGCACCGCTCGTACCGGCCGTCCGGTGGTGCCGTGAGCGTCGAGAGGTGGTCGTGGACGGATCTGTGCCATCTGGACCGCGAGCGAACGGAGATCGCGGGAACGGCGGAACCGGGCCCCGCGAGGGACGCGCGAGCATGCTCGCGGGGCTGGCCGAGGCCAGCCACATGAGCACGGTGGAGGACCTACCGGCCCTCGTCGAGGAGCACGCCGCCCACGTCGGGCTGTACGACGTGCTGATCTACCTGGCCGACCTGCAGCAGGACGTGCTGCGCCCGCTGACCGGCCTTGACGCCGGTACGGGGGCGGCGCCGGGGGAGGGGGAGCTGCGGATCGACGGGACGCTGGCCGGGCGGGCCTTCCAGGAGGTGCGCGTCCTGCCCAAGCTCCCCTCGGGGACCGAGCCGGGCTGCTGGTGGGTGCCGCTGCTCGACGGCACCGAACGCCTCGGGGTGCTGCGCGCCGCCGTCCGGCCGCGGACGGAGGCGGGCCGGGCCCAGGAGGACATGCGGCACCTCGCGTCCATGGTCGCGCTGCTGCTGGTGAGCAAGCGCTCCCAGAGCGACTCCTACGCTCGGCTGGTACGGACCCGGCCGATGAACGTCGCCGCCGAGATGCAGTGGAACCTGCTGCCGTCGCTCACCTTCGCCAACGAGGAGGTGGTGATCGGCGCCGCGCTCGAACCGGCCTACGAGCTCGGCGGCGACGCCTTCGACTACGCGCTCTCCGGCCGGTTCGTCCACCTGGGGGTCTTCGACGCGATGGGCCATGACGCGTCGGCCGGGCTGACCGCGAACCTCGCGGTGGCCGCCTGCCGCAACCGCCGCCGCCAGGGCGCCGGGCTCGTCGAGGTCAGCGAGGGGATCGAGGACGTGCTGATCGCCGAGTTCGGCCTGGGCAACCGCTTCGCCACGGCGATCCTGGCCAACCTGGACATGCGTACCGGCGTGTTCACCTGGGTGAACCGCGGGCACCACCCCCCGGTGGTGATCAGGAGAGGACGCTGGGTCGCCACCCTGCGGTGCCCGCCAGCCCACCCGATGGGCCTCGGCCTGGGACTGCCCGTGACCCTGTGCAGGGAGCAGCTGGAACCCGGCGACCGGGTCCTCCTCTACACCGACGGCATGACCGAGGCCCGAAACCGGCTGGGCCAGGAGTTCGGCCTGGAGCGCTTCGTCGACTTCATCATCCGCCGCAGCGCCGACGGCCTTCCCGTGCCCGAGACCCTGCGGCGCCTGGTCCGCAGCGTGCTGGAGTATCACGACGGGAGGCTGCAGGACGACGCGACCGTCCTGCTGGTGGAGTGGCGCGGCGGCGCCCAGGGAAAACTGCGCCTCTGAGCCCTCTGAGCCCTCTGAGTCGTCCGGAGGCCGCGGCGGGCCGGGGGCGGCGGGTAGGGCTCAGGAGGCGGGCGGCCCGGGAGGGTAGGGGCTCTCGCCGTCGCGGATCGCCGCGAGCATCTGGGCCGCGTACGCCTGCACGGCCTTGTGCAGGCCGTGGCCGAAACTCACCCGGGCCACCCCGAGGGCCGCCAGCTCGCCGAGCGACGGCGTGCCGGGACGGAACAGGATGTTGACCGGTCCGTCGATCTCCCCGACCAGCGCGCGAACGGCCCCCGCCTCACCCGCGAAGATCGGGTAGACGCAGTCGGCGCCCGCCTCCAGGTAGCGGCGGCCCCGCCGCACCGACTCGGCCAGCCGTTCCTCGGCGCCGCCCGTGCCGTTCATGTAGGTGTCGACCCGGGCGTTGATCACCAGGTCCACGCCCGCGGCGGTCGCGGCGTCCCGGACGGCGCGCAGGAAGGCGGCCTGCTCGTCGGCGTCGGCCATCGCCCCGGTGCGGGGGTCGGAGTCCTCCAGGTTGCAGCCGGACGCCCCCGCGGCGACGAGCCGCTCGACCAGCTCCGCGGGCTCCAGCCCGTAGCCGCGCTCCATGTCGGCGGTGACCGGCAGGCCGACCGAGCGGCTGATCCTGGCGATCGCGGCCAGCATCTCCCCGACCGGGGTCTCCTCGCCGTCGTCGTACCCGAGCACCGGGGCGATCGCGGCGCTGCCGGTGGCGATCACCGGGAAGCCCGCGGCCTCGACGGCGCGGGCCGAGGCGGCGTCCCAGACGTTGGGCAGCACCAACGGCTTGCCGGGCACGTGCAGGGCTCGCAGGGCCGAGGCGTTCTCACGGACCGTCGCCGACGCGTCGCCGCCGGTGCCTTCGCTGGTAGTGGTCATGGAAGCGACCCTAGGGGGAAAGCGGACCGACCTTAAGAGCCAATCGCGCACCAATCGATTGGGCCACCTTCCCCGCGCCCGGCCCGGCGGGGCAGAACGCCGGAGACCCCCGGCCCCGGTGGGGGTCAGGGGTCTCCGGCTCTCGAACTCTCGGAATCGGTCAGGCGCTCTTGCGGCGCTGGGCGCGCAAGATCGCCAGGCGCTCGTTGAGCACCTCCTCCAGGTCCTCGATCGTGCGGCGCTCCAGCAGCATGTCCCAGTGCGTCCGTGGGGGCTTGGCCTTCTTGGCCTCCGGCACCTCGCCGTCGACCCGGAGGGCGGTCGCGCCGCACATGCGGCACTCCCAGGTCGCCGGGATCTCGGCTTCAGCGGCAAGCGGAACGTCGAATCGATGACCCTTCGGGCAGGTGTAGGACACCTCCTGGCGCGGGGCCAGATCGGTGTTGCGGTCGTTCTCGTAGCTGGTCGCCCCGAGTCTGGTGCCGCGTAGCGCACGCTCGCCCATGTCTGAATGCCTCCTGAGGGCCCCGTCGTGAGGGGTTTGTCTCCCACGGCGTACAACGCTTGATACCGTGTGTGGATTCCCACAGACAGGGTGATCCAATCGCACGTTCTTGACCCGGTCTGCGAAGGACCCCTTTTTCTCGGTGTTCTCAGATGCGTTCGGGCACCTGGTTTCCGGCCGCTCTGATGGCCTTGGGCAGGTTGACGAGGGCGAGCAGCACGAGACCGAGCACGAAGAAGATCACCAAAGAGATGATGCCGAGGCGATAGCTGTCGGTCAGCTGGAGCGCCAGGCCGAGGGTGAACGACCCGAGGAACGTCGAGCCCTTGTCACTGATCTCGTACAGGCTGTAGTACTCCGCCTCCTTGCCCTTCGGGATCACGTGGGAGAAGAGTGACCGCGACAGGGCCTGGGTGCCGCCCATCACGATCGCGATGGCGAACGCCAGTGCGAAGAAGGGCAGGGCCGCGCCCCTGGGCAGGAAGTAGGCCACGGCCACCACGGCGATCCAGGCGACCAGCGCGACCATCACGACCCGCTTGGCCCCGTACGAGGCGGCGAGCCTGCCGAGCAGCAGCGCCCCGAAGAAGGCCACGAACTGCACCATCAGGATCGCCGCGATCCGCACGGTCTGGTCCAGCCCGAGTTCCTTGTCGGCGTAGGTGGCCGAGAAGGAGATGACGGTCTGCACGCCGTCGTTGTAGATGAGGTAGGCGACCAGGAAGCCCAGGGTGAGCGGGTAGCGCCGCAGCTCCCTGATCGTGCGGCCCAGCTGGCGGAAGCTGCCCGTCACGGCCTGTCCCACGTTCTCCGCGCCGGAGGGGAGCGCCCGCCGGTTGCGCAGCCGCAGCAGCGGGATGATCGTGAACCCGCCCCACCACAGGCCCGCGGACGCCAGGGCGATGCGCACGGCCTCGCCCTCGGCGATGCCCAGGCCCTCGTGGCCGAGGAAGAGCGCCAGGTGGACGGCGAGCAGCAGGCCGCCGCCGAGATAGCCGAAGCCCCATCCCTGGGCGGAGACCTTGTCGCGCTCGTCCGCCGTGGAGATCTCCGGCAGGAACGAGTTGTAGATCACGAACGCGGCGGCGAAGGCGACGCTGGACACCAGGAACAGCACGCCGCCCAGCAGGTAGCGCCCGTCGGCGACGAACCAGAAGCAGACGGTCGCCCCGGCGCCGATGTAGGCGAAGACGCCGAGAAGCTCCTTCTTGCGGCCGGTGTGGTCGGCCAGCGCGCCCACGATCGGCATCAGGATGATCTGCAGGACGGCCGCGCAGCCCACCACGAAGGAGTAGTAGGCGCTGGGCCGCACGTCGAACCCGAGCACGTCGACGTACGGGCGCCCCTGGGCGGCGGTCTCGGCGATCGTCGTCAGGTACGGGCCGAGGAAGACCGTCAGGATGGTGGTCGGGAAGGCGGAGTTCGCCCAGTCGTAGAAGTACCAGCCGCGCTGCTCGCGGCGCCGGGACTGGGGGGAGTCCTCGACGGCCTGTTCGGAGGTCATGAGCGGTCCTCGGTGTGTTGGAGGGGGGAAGCGGGGAGGAGAAGGGGCGTCGCGTTCGCGTGGCCTACGCGGCGAGGCGCCCCGGGTACCACTGGCCACGTGACTCCAGCACGTCGCGCAGCCCCGAGATGTTGTCGGTCATCAGGCCGTCCACCCCGAGGTCGAGCAGGCGTTCCATCACCCCGGTGTGGTTGACGGTCCACACGTGGATCTGCATGCCGAGCGCGTGCGCGGTGCGGATCAGGGCGGGTGTGGTGATCCGCAGCCCGCGGAAGCCCACCGGCACCTGCGCGCACGGCACCCCGGCGCGGGCCAGGCGGGCGAGCAGGCGGCCATATCCGGAGGTGCTGGCGGCGGCGCGCAGGGTCGCCACGCCGCGCGGGCCCAGCGAGGAGCAGACCTCGCGGCCGATCGCGGCGCGGGCCCTGGCGAGCCGCTCCTCGGAGAAGGAGGTGAGGCAGATCCGGTCGTGGGAGGCGGTCCGGTCGATCGCCCTGGCGAGCGGCGCGATGGCCGCCGACTCCTTGACGTCGATGTTGAAGCGCGCCTCGGGCCACGAGCCCAGCAGGTCCTCCATCAGCGGGATCTCGTCCACGCCGCCGATCCGCGCCTCGCGCACCATCCGGTACGGCAGCTCGGCGATCCGGCCCCGGCGGTCGGTCACCCGGTCCAGGGTGTGGTCGTGGAAGGCGAGCAGCACCCCGTCGGAGGTGGCGTGCGCGTCGGTCTCCAGGTAGGTGTAACCGAGCCCGACGGCCCGCTCGAAGGCGGAGAAGGTGTTCTCCCTGCCCTCGGCGGCTCCACCCCGGTGGGCGAAGGGCAGGGGGCCGGGATGGTCGAGGAAGGGGTAACGGCGTCGCACGTGCAGGAGTATGCCCCCTGCGGGCCGGACGCGTCATCGCGGGCAGGTGAACGTTTGGGTCACAGGGTCCTGAACGGGATGCGGCGGGTCTCCACCCCGCACCGGGATCAACCTCCGCGCAGAGGCCGCAGGGTCCCGAACGGGACGCGGCGGTGGCTCCGGCGCGGACGGTTCGGTGGGTGTTCGGATCACAGGGCCGTGGGAGACGGGGCACGGCGGTGGTCCCGACACGGCCGGAGCCCGGGCGGGGCTTTGCCCTGACCTGTCCATCGCCGTGGATGATGGAAAACACCTGGTCGTCCACGGTGGGTCTCGGCGTCATGCCCGATTTCGGGGCGCGCCGAGGCCGAGGCCCGTGAGAACGGAGGCCGCGCATGAGCGGGAGAAGCACGCCCGGACGCCTGGCGAGCGTGAGCGGTTTCGCCGACGACCGCCTCGGCGCGGCGAAGTTCCTCAAGCGGAACATGCGGAAGATCTTTCCTGACCACTGGACGTTCCTGCTGGGCGAGATCCCTCTCTACTCGTTCGTCATCCTCCTGCTGACCGGCACGTTCCTGACGTTCTTCTTCAAGCCCGTCATGGAGGAGGTCGTCTACAACGGCTCCTACTCGCCGCTCAGGGGCATCTCGATGTCCGAGGCGTACGCCTCGACACTGGACATCAGCTTCGACGTGCGCGGCGGCCTGCTGATGCGGCAGATGCACCACTGGGCCGCCCTGCTGTTCATCGGCGGCATGATGATCCACCTGCTCCGGGTGTTCTTCCACGGCGCGTACCGCAGGCCGCGCGAGCTGAACTGGCTGATCGGCGTCGCCCTGCTGGCCCTCTCCCTGTTCGAGGGCCTGACCGGCTACTCCCTGGCCGACGACCTCCTCTCCGGCGCCGGGTTGCGGATCACCGCCGGGGTGGCGCAGTCGCTGCCGCTGGTCGGTACCTGGCTCACCTTCCTCCTCGTCGGCGGCGAGTATCCGGGCGACGAGATAATCCCGAGGTTCTACTCGATCCACATCCTGCTCCTGCCGGGCATCCTGCTGGCCCTCATCACCGCCCACCTGATCCTGACGTGGGTGCTCAAGCACACGCAGATGCCGGGCAAGGGCCGCACCAACGACAACGTGGTGGGCGCGCCGACCTACCCGTCCTTCATGGCCAAGTCGGGCGCCTACTTCATGTTCACCTTCGGGATCATCGCGCTGCTGGGTGGTTTCGCCCAGATCAACCCCGTCTGGCTGTACGGCCCCTACAAGCCGTCCGACATCTCGGCGGGCTCCCAGCCCGACTTCTACCTGGCGTTCCTGGACGGCTCGCTGCGCCTGATGCCCTCCTGGGAGATCAACCTCTTCGGCACCGCGGGGGGCACGCTGCCGATGAGCGTGATCGTCCCGGCGCTGCTCCCGCTGGGGATCATCCTGCTGGGCCTGGTCCTGTACCCGTTCGCCGAGCGGTGGATCACCGGGGACCGGCGCGAGCACAACCTCGCCGACCGTCCCCGCAACAACCCGCACCGCACCGCGATCGGCATGTCGGCGGTCACGTTCTACGGCGTGCTGTGGCTGATGGCCGCCACCGACGTGATCGCCGCGAACTCCCGCCTCTCGATAAACGCGATCATCTACCTCGGCCGGGTCGTGGTCTTCGTCGGCCCGGCCGTGGCCTACTACGTCACCTACCGGATCTGCCTGGGCCTGCAGCGCCGCGACGCCGAGGCCCTCGGGCACGGCGTGGAGACCGGCGTGATCAAGCGTCGGCCCACGGGGGAGTACATCGAGGTCCACGTCCCGCCCATGGAGTCCATCGAGGCCCAGGTACGGGGCAAGGAGCCGGTCCCGATCCTCCCGGGGGCGGCCGAGGGCGGCGACGGGGACGGTGTCCCGCAGGACGGCAAGCACCACCCGCTCCTCAGGCTTCGCGCCGTGATGAGCAGGGCGTACGGCGGGGAGAAGGTCCCCCTCGACGGAGACCGGGACCACAACGGCCACGGCGACCACAACGGCCACGGCGAGCGCGTCGGGCACGACGGGGGTGACCGCGCCGGTCGCGGCGAGCACGACGGCCACGACGGCCACAATGGCCGCGACGGCCACGGCGAGCGGGAGGGACGTGACGCTGCCGGGCGCGCGGCCGTCGGCCCGGGGACGGACGAGAACCGGCCGCCGTGACCGGCCCTGCCGTGACCGGACCCGCCAGATCGGCCCTGCCGTGACCGGACCCGCCGGATCGGCCCTGCCGTGACCGGCCGGGGCCGTCACTCCCCGGGGGCCGCCTTGCCCGACCACTCCTGGCGGCGGGCCTCGGCCACCGCGATCGCCGCCGCCACCGCGACGTTGAACGAGCCGACCCGGCCGACCTGCGGGATGTAGCAGACGCCGTCGGCGGCCTCCAGCAGCGCGGGGGAGCACCCGTGGTCCTCGCTGCCCACCACCAGGCACACGTCCCCGTCCAGCTTGGCCTCGGACAGGGGGACGGCGTCCCCGGTCAGCTCCACCGCGACCACCCTGAACCCGTCCTCCCTGGCCGCCCGTACGGCCTCCAGGACGGGGACCGGCTCCTCCCAGGCCACCAGCCGGTCGGTGCCCAGCGCGGTCTTCTGCGCCTTGGGGTTGGTCGGCGGCGTGGCGTTGCCCGCCAGCCAGATCCGCTCCACGCCGAAGGCGGCGGCCGTGCGGAAGATGGAACCGATGTTGAACGGGCCGGTCACCGACTCCAGGATCAGGCCCAGCCGCCCCTCGGTGTTCCTGCGCCAGCCGCGGTTGAGGCGCTTGACATCGGTCGGGCGCAGCTGCCTGCGCGGGTTCGCCGTCATCGGTCGTTCACCGTTCCTCGTCGTTCCTCGTTCGTTCCGCGCGTCTCGCGGCGCTCCGTGTCCCGCCCGCCGCCGTGCCGGTGCCCGCCTGCCGGCCCCGGCGCGCCGGCGGCGCCCGCGGGGGAGTGACCGCTCACCGCGGCTCCGCCTCCGGGCGCGCCCCCACCCGGAGGATCCGGTACGAGGAGCGGGAGGCCACGCGCTCGGCGGGCCAGCCCCGCTCGTTCAGCCAGCGCTGCAGGGAGTCGGAGCCCAGGTGCTTCTGGACCACCAGGTGGGCGACGCCGTCAGGGGTGAGGCGCGACAGCCAGCGGGTCAGCATCTCGTGCATCGCGGCCTTGCCGATGCGGATCGCCGGGTTGGACCAGATGGCGGAGAACCGCACCTCCGGCGGGACCTCGTCGACGTGCATCGATCTTACTTTGTCAAGGGAGGCGGCCCTGGCGTTCCTCGCGCACAGCTCGACCGACCTGCGGTTGACGTCCACCGCCCAGACCGTCGCCTCCAGGGCGCGCGAGGCCATCGTGAGCGCGATCGGCCCGTAGCCGCAGCCCAGGTCGAGCAGGTCTCCGCCCTGCGGCGGAGGGGGGACGCTCTCCAGCAGGATCCGGGTGCCCTGGTCGACGCGCTCGGCGGAGAACACCCCGCTGTCGGTCTCCAGCTTCAGATGGAGGTCGGGGAGCACGAGCGTGACCGAGCCGGGACGGCCCGCGGTCTCCGGGCGCTCCTCGAAGTAATGTGCCACGTCGTAGAACGTTACCAACGGCCGGGACCGGCTCAGGGCGGTCGCGGCCGTTCCCTCCACTGCTCCCTCCACCGCGCCCCCGTCGTGGACACGTGAGGGTCAGGGGATACGCGACCCCAGCAGCAGGGCCGCTGCGGCGGTCACCAGCCCGGCCAGGATCGCCGCCACCACGAACCACTGGGTGATCTCCTGGTTGACCGTCCGGTAGCCCAGCGAGGTGCCGATCTGCTCGTACACCTGCTTCAGCTCGCTGCCCGACTCCGCCTCGTAGGCCCGGCCGCCCGTGCCCTCCGACAGGGTCTGCAGGGTGGCCTTGTTCACCGGTACGTTCACGTCGCGGCCGTCGATCGAGACCGTCCCCTCCTGGGTGCCGTAGGCGATCGTGGAGACCGGGACCCGGACGGTCTTGGCCGCGTCGATCGCCTCGGCCACCGAGCGCCCCGAGGTGTTGTCGCCGTCGGACAGCAACACGATCGCGGCCGGGGGAGGGTCGGTCACCGCCTGCTGGTCGAAGGAGCGCAGCGACTCCAGGGAGCTGAACACCGCCTCGCCGATCGCGGTGCCCGCCCGGGTGCTGAGGGTGCCGAGGGAGGTGCCGACCGCCTGGTGGTCGGTGGTGGGCGAGACCACGACCGAGGCGGAGCGGGCGAAGGCGACCAGCCCGACGTTGAAGCGTTCCGGCAGGTCCGTGACGAACTTCTGGGCGGCCTCCTTGGCCGCGGTGATCCGGTTCGGCTGGACGTCGTCGGCCTCCATCGACAGCGAGACGTCCAGCGCGATGATGATCGTCGCGCGGTCTCGGGGGACGCGCACCGAGTCGGCGGGACGGGCCGCGCCCACGATCAGCAGGCTCATCATGACGAGGAACAACGCCGGGGCCACGTGCCGCCGCCAGCCGGGCCCGGCGGGGGCCACCAGCGTCAGCAGGGGCAGGTTGGTGAAGCGCAGCGCGTAGCGGCGCCGGGCGAACTGGGCGGCCACGTAGCCCGCCACGAGCAGCGCCAGCGCGGCGAACAGCCACAGCCAGACCGGAGAGAGGAAGGTCACCGTGTCGCTCCCGACCTCGGGGGCCGATGGGTCAGGTGCGCCATGCGGCGCTGCCGCAGCACGAACTGGGCGATGTCGAACACCCAGTCGCGGTCGGTGCGCAGCACCAGGTGGGCCACCCCGGAGCGGCGCAACGCGACCTGGTTGGTCAGCCGCTGCGCGGCGGCGGCCTCCGCGTAGGCGTGGCGGACCCTGGGCGTGAGCTGGATCTCGCGGCTGCGCCCCGTCTCCGGGTCGGTCATGCTGACCAGCCCCACCGGCGGCAGCTCCAGCTCGCGAGGGTCGATCACCTCGACGGCCAGCACCTGGTGGTGGGCGGCCAGCCGTCGGATCGGCCGCTCCCAGGGCAGCTCCAGGGCGGGGTCGAGGGTGGGCTCGGGGTCGAGGAAGTCGGAGACGATCACCCGCAGGCCGCGGCGGCGCCGCGCCGAGGCCAGGATCTCGATCGCCTCGGCCAGGTCGGGGGCCCCGGCGACGGCGCGGCCCCTGGGGGCGTCCATCAGCGAGTGCAGCAGGCCGTACAGGGCCGGGCGGCCGTTCCTGGCGGGCATCCGGTGGACGTACTCGTCGTGCAGGACGTAGGTGCCGAAGCGGTTGCCGATCCGGGCCGACAGGAAGCCGATCGCCCCGACGGCGGCCACGACCAGGTCCCGCTTCTCCATGCCGGCGGTGCCGAAGTCCATGCTGGGCGACAGGTCGGCGAGGGCCCAGGTCTCCAGCTCCCGGTCGGCGATCAGGTCGCGCACGTGCGGGACGGTCGTGCGGGCGGTCACCGCCCAGTCCATCCGCCGGATGTCGTCCTCGCCGGGCACGTAGACCCGGCTGTCGCCGAACTCGCTTCCCGGGCCGGGCAGGAGCCCCTGGTACGCGCCCTGGAGCAGCCCGTCCAGGCGCCGGACGATCGTGAGCTCCAGCCGCCGCAACGCCTGCTCGGCCGTGCCCAGGTCAGGTTCGCCGGTGCCTTCGGGGCCGGTCACCGAGGGCCCTGGTTCCAGACGACCAGCGGGGGCGGCACCGCCGCGAGGATCTGGCGGACCACGTCCTCGGGGTCGATCCCGTCGGCGATGGCGTCGAAGGTGAGCATCAGCCGGTGGGACATCACGTCCACCGCCACGTCGCGCACGTCGTCGGGGAGCAGGTAGTCGCGCCCGCGCAGCAGCGCCAGGCCGCGCCCGGCGGCGACCAGACCGAGGGTGGCCCGGGGGCTCACGCCGATCTCGATGTTCTCCTGCAGCTCGCCCAGGCCGTACTCGGCGGGGGAGCGGGTGGCCATCACGAGCCTGACCACGTAGTCGGCGACGAGCTGGTGGACCGAGACCTGGTCGGCCATGGACTGCAGGGCGGCCAGCCGCGTGGGATCGAGCACCCGTTCGGGAGTCGGCGGGGTCACGCTCATCCGGTGCAGGATCTCCAGCTCCTCGTGGGCGCTGGGGTGGGTGACGCGGACCTTGAACAGGAACCGGTCGCGCTGGACCTCGGGGAGGGGGTAGACGCCCTCGGACTCGATCGGGTTCTGGGTGGCCAGCACGATGAACGGCCTCGGCAGCGGGTGGGTCTCCCCGGCCAGGGTCACCTGCCGCTCGGCCATGACCTCCAGCAGCGCAGACTGTACCTTGGCCGGGGCCCGGTTGATCTCGTCGGCGAGCAGGAAGTTGACGAACACCGGGCCGAGCTCGACGTCGAAGGCCTCGCGGGAGGGGTGGTACACCCGGGTGCCCACGATGTCGCTCGGGACCAGGTCGGGGGTGAACTGGATGCGGGCGAACTCGCCGCCGACGACCGTGGCCAGGGTCGAGGCCGCCAGGGTCTTGGCCACCCCCGGCACCCCCTCCAGCAGGCAGTGGCCCCTGGCCAGGAGCGCCACGAGCAACCGCTCCACCATGTGCTCCTGCCCGACGATGACCCTCCGGACCTCGGTCAAGGCGTCGCGCAGCAGTCCGGTGTCGGTCTCGCTCGGCAGTTCTTCGGCGACGGTCATGTCGGTATTCCATCAAATGAAAAGGCGGCTCGCACGGCGGGCCCGCTCCGTATTTCCTGACAGTGCCCGCGGGCGGGTCCCCGGGTGTCCCTCGCGGGCTCCCGGGACCCCTCACGGGCCGCGCCGGGCGCCCTCGCAGTGCCCGCGTGTGCCCTCGTGTGCCTTTCGCGGTTCTTCGCGTCCCCCGCGTCCCCTCGCGCGCCCCGGGTGCCTCTGGGGCGCGGGGTGATCGGCGGGGTGTGCTTTCATGTCAGACGTGGCCACTCCACTCCAGTACGGTGACCCGCCCCAGCTGGGGCCCTTCCTCGTGCAGGCCCGCCTGCGCGTGGGACCCGCCGGGCTGGTCTACCTCGGGCTGGCGCCCGACGGCCGGGCCGTCTCGGTCGCGGTGCTGACCAAGGGGGCGGCCCTCGACCCGGCGGCCCGCGACCGCTTCGTCACCGGGGTCCGCGACGCGACGGCCAGCCGGTCCGGCGTACGGGGCTGGATGGCGAGGGCGACACGCGCGCGCACCGCCGTGGCCGACACGGTCCCGCAGGTGCTGGCCATGGACGGCGGGAGCGCCCCGTGGGTCGCCACGCCGTACGAGCCCGACCGGGCCGGGGCGGAGAGGTTCCTCGAACCGGTGCTGGTCAGCGGCACGCTGATCGGCGAGCGGCACGGCCCCGACTTCGCGCCGCACTGGGTGGGCGACCGCTCGCCCGCGCTGCCCGCGCCGCCCAAGGGCGCGCCGCCGCCGACCGAGACCCGCCGGTCCGTGATCATCGCCGGGGTCGTGCTGACCGTGCTGCTCGTGCTGCTGGCGGCGATGGTCTGGTTCCTGCTGCGCAGGGAGGACGACTTCGAGCCGCTGCCGAGGCCGTTGCCGCCCACGGTGTTCGTGCCGACCCCGCCGCCGGTCCCGACGACCCCCGAGCCCGGTCAGCCCACCCCGTCGCCGTCGCCGAGCCAGAGCGGGACCGGCACGCCGGGCCCCCAGGAGGGCGACGAGAACGAGGGCGAGCCCATCTAGGGCCCGGGCCAGGGCCTTGTTCAGGGCTCCTCTACCGGGGCCGGTAATTCGCTTGAGTCTCCCGTAACGGGAGCCTTTACCATCCCGGGCATGGAAATCATCGTTCACGACACCCCGCGGGTCATGCTGGACCTGGTGGGTCTCCCGGTGGAGCGGCGTCCGGAAGCGCTGCGCGCGATGCTGGCGCCCATGCGCGAGGCCGTCCCCATGCCCGGCGACCTCGTCGACATCCACCACACGGGCGGCGGCTTCCGGGCGGACCGCGACGACGACCGCCAGCTCCCCGCGCTGCGGCGGCTGGTCGAGCAGGACGTGCGCGGCCGGATCGAGGACGCCCTGCGGACCGCCTGGAAGCGTCTCGGCGACGCCGTACCGGACATCAAGGGGCCGGAGAGGCTGCAGGTCATGTTCGTCCTCGGCGACCCCGACGACGCGTACCTCATGAACGTCGCCGGAGGTTACTACGGGATGGGCGGCTCACCGGGCTGGCTCTACCTGCTGGCCTGGCCCTCGGACGACGTCATCGGCAGGATCGCCCACTGCGCGGTGCACGAGTTCCACCACCAGGTGCGCTACCACAACGTGGAGTGGAACCCCGAGACGGTCACCGTCGGCGAGCACATCGTGTCAGAGGGGCTCGCCGAGGCGTTCGTCAGGGAACTGTCGGGTCCCGAGGCCATGGGCCCGTGGTCGGGGATGGTGACCGGCGCGGAGTTCGACCGCGCGTACGACACGATCACCGCGGCCGCCGGTCTGCGGGGAATGTGGAACACCCCGGCCTACGTGCTGGGCGACACGGCCATGAGCCGGTTCGGCCGGGAACCGGTCGGGGTCCCCGACATGGCCGGCTACGGGGTGGGCCTGCGCATCGTCGACGCCCACCTGGCCGCGTCCGGCCTGACGGTCGCGCGGAGCACGGTACTGCCCGGGGAGGAGATCCTGCGCAACGCCGGGGTGACCGTCCAGCCGTCCCAGGCGCCCCAGCCGTCCCAGCCGTCCTGACCCTCCCAGCCGTCCTGGCCCTCCCAGCCTCCCGGGCGTCGTGAACGTCCTGGGCGTCCTGGGCGTCCCGGCCCTTCTGGCCGTTCCGGGGGGTCTCCGGGGTGGCGGCGCGGGGAGTTTCCGGGAGGGCGGGGAGGGAGACGAGGCCCGATTCGCAGGGGTGGACGTCGTTCCCGAGGCGCCACCGGCTCGCCCGCACGCCTCCCTCCCCACGCGGCCGGTCGCCGCTCTCATGGGAGCGGCCTCACGGGGTAGGGGCCGGGCGTGACCGAACTCCGGCAGAGCGACCCCGCCGAGCCCGGCATCCTGCGGCGGCGCAGGGGCAAGGGTTTCAGCTATCAGTACTCCGGTGGCACGCAGGTACGCGACCGCCGTGTCCTCGCGCGGATCAGAGGGCTGGCCCTGCCGCCCGCGTGGACCGACGTGTGGATCTGCCGGTCGCGGGACGGGCACATCCAGGCGATCGGCACCGACGCCGCGGGGCGCCGCCAGTACCGCTACCACGATGTCTGGCGCGAGGAGCAGGACCTGGCGAAGTTCGAGCGGGTGCGGCGGATGGCCGAGCGGCTGCCGGTGTTCAGGGAGCGGGTGGCCGAGCACCTGGGACAGGACGGGCTGGCGCGCGAGCGGGTGCTGGCGGCCGCGGCGCGGATGCTCGACATCGGGTTCTTCCGGGTGGGCGGGGAGTCGTACGAGTCCTTCGGGCTGGCCACGCTCAGGGTGGAACACGTCACCTGCTCGGAGGGGCGCGTCGCGTGCGCCTACCCGGCCAAGGGCGGCAAGTTCAGGGAGCTGAAGATCACCGACGCGGATGTGTGCGAGGTGATCACCACGCTGTGCGACTCCGCGGAGGAGGGGGAGCTGCTGCGCTACGAGGGCGGTTCCGGCTGGGTGGACGTGCGCAGCGACGACATCAACGCCTACCTGCGCGAGACGCTGGAGATCGAGGTGTCCGCCAAGGACTTCAGGACCTGGCACGCGACGGTCCTGGCCGCCGTGGGCCTGGCCGTCTCCTCCCGGGCCCGGTCCAGGACGGGCAGGAGGAAGGCGATCACCCGGGTGGTCGCCGAGGTGGCCGAGTACCTGGGCAACACCCCGGCCGTCGCACGCGCCTCCTACATCGACCCGCGCGTCATCGACGCGTACAACAGGGGCAGGACCGTCGCGTCGGCGCTCGACCGGCTGGGCGCCGACACCGGCTTCGGCCGGCTCGCCACGCACGGCCCCGTGGAAGAGGCCGTCATGTCGCTGCTGGGCGGGAGGCGACGGCATGATCGGCGGCGGGGCGGGCATGTCCGCGGTTGAGATCGTGACCCGCGAAAAGGAGAGGTGACCACGCCATGCCGGCACGTGAGGAGATCCCGACCACCCTGCGGCGCTCGCCGAAGAAGGCGCGGGAGACGTGGATCAAGGCTCATGACTCCGCGGTGGAGACCTACGGGGAGGGAGAGCGGGCGCACCGCACGGCGTTCGCCGCGCTGAAGCACTCCTTCGAGAAGGTCGGCGACCACTGGGAGCCCAAGGGCCGCAAGGGGCCGTCCGACGCCCGCGCCGCCCGGACCGGGCCCACGGGGGGCGAGACCGCCGAGGGGGTGGACGCCAACGCCTCCAAGCGGCATCTCTACGACGTGGCCAGGCGCCTGGACGTCAGGGGGCGGTCCACGATGTCGAAGGAGGAGCTGGTCTCGGCCATCCAGAAGGCGAACCGGCGGGCCACGGCGAAGGCCCGCTGAGCCCTGAGCCCTTGAGCCCTGAGCCCTTGAGCCCTGAGCCCTTGAGCCCTGAGCCCTTGAGCCCTGAGCCCTTGAGCCTTTGAGCTCCTGAGCACCGGATGCCCGTCCGGGGAGCGCGTCCCCGGGCGGGCATCGCCATGTGTAAATTGCTGTCCTTCTTTGCGAAGATTCCTGCCCTTTGTCGCTATAAGGCGCTATATGTCGGATAAGGAGGCCGTGAGCCGATATGTGGATCGGTACGCCGACAGCGACCGTGGCAGGGAAAGGAAGCGTCGTCATGACGGATGTGTCGAGCATGGGACCCCAGCCGGGCGATGACCGTCCGGTCCTGACCAACCGTCAGGGGCACCAGGTCTACGACAACCAGAACCAGCGCACGGTCGGCGCGAGGGGCCCGGCCACGCTGGAGAACTACCAGTTCCTGGAGAAGATCAGTCACTTCGACCGCGAACGCATCCCCGAGCGGGTGGTCCACGCCCGGGGGGTGACCACCTACGGCCACTTCGAGGCCTACGGCAGGTTCGGCGACGAGCCGATCGGCCGCTACACGCGCGCGAAGCTCTTCCAGGAGGCCGGGAAGCGGACCGACGTGGCCGTGCGGTTCTCCACGGTGATCGGCGGCAGGGACTCCTCGGAGGCCGCCCGCGACCCGCGCGGGTTCGCGGTGAAGTTCTACACCGAGGACGGAAACTGGGACCTCGTCGGCAACAACCTGGCGGTCTTCTTCATCAGGGACGCCATCAAGTTCCCCGACGTGATCCACTCGCTCAAGCCGGACCCGGTGACGTTCAGGCAGGAGCCCGGCCGGATCTTCGACTTCATGTCGCAGACGCCGGAGAGCATGCACATGATCGTCAACCTGTTCAGCCCGCGCGGCATCCCCGCCGACTACCGGCACATGCAGGGCTTCGGCGTGAACACCTACAAGTGGGTGAACGAGCAGGGCGTCACCCGCCTGGTCAAGTACCACTGGATCCCCAAGCAGGGCGTGCGCAGCATGACCGCCGAGGACGCCGCCGCCGTACAGGGGCGGGAGCTCGGGCACGCCACCAAGGACCTGCACGAGGCGATCGACCGGGGCGAGTTCCCCGAGTGGGAGCTGCTGGTGCAGATCATGAGCGACGACGAGCACCCCGAGCTGGACTTCGACCCGCTGGACGACACCAAGGTCTGGCCGGAGAACGAGTTCCCCGCCATGCCGGTCGGCAGGATGGTCCTGGACCGCAACGTGGCCAACAACTTCGCCGAGAACGAGCAGATCTCCTTCGGTACCGGGGTCCTGGTCGACGGTCTCGACTTCTCCGACGACAAGATGCTGGTGGGCCGCACGTTCTCCTACAGCGACACCCAGCGCCACCGGGTGGGCCCCAACTACCTGCAGCTGCCGGTCAACCAGGCCAAGCACGCCGAGGTGCGCACCAACCAGCGCGACGGCCTGATGACCTACCACGTCGACGGGGCGGGTGAGAACCCGCACGTCAACTACGAGCCGTCCATCACCGGCGGGCTCCGGGAGGGGCAGTACCCCACCTACGACGAGCAGGGGCCGATCGTCTCGGGGCAGGTGACCCGCAAGCGCATCCCGCGTACGAACGACTACACCCAGGCGGGCCAGCGCTACCTGCTGATGGAGGAGTGGGAGCGCGACGATCTCGTCCGGAACTTCGTCGACATGCTGTCCCAGGCCGCGCGACCGGTCCAGGAGCGCATGGTCTGGCACTTCCTGATGGTCGAGGACGATCTCGGCCTCAGGGTCGGGGAGGGACTCGGGATCGGCCCCGACGACGTCTCCCACCTGGAGCCGCTGGCGAGCCAGGACCTGAACGACGAGGACCGCGAGCGGATGTCCAGACTCGGCAAGAACGGACCCCGTGACGTGAAGGGGCTGAAGATGACCCACTGCGTGCCCGACGAGCGGGCGAGAGCCGAGACGTAGGAACCGCCGCCGGGCCGGAGCGAGCCGTGCTCCGGCCCGGCGGGGCGGGGGACGTGAGCGGGGGACCACCGCGCGAGAAGGGTGTCCCGGGGAGGTGGGAAAACGGTCCACCGGCCCCGGGAACTCGCTGACCAGGGGATTCACGGCCGGAAGAAACCCTCGGTCAAGGTCGCCCGATTTTTCCGCTTAAAAGGTATGAATGCCATTACAGCGGGCACGCGATCCTCAACCCGAGCCGCCAGTACCTGAGCCTTTCCGACTCCCATTTGGACTGCCATGCCTGCTAAGAGCAACGTTATTCCGATCATCCACTGGTCCCGCCGCTCGTCGTGCCTCAGTGAGGACCCCGAGCTGTTCTTCCCCGTGTCCTACGAGGGACCGGGCCGTGAGCAGTACGAGCGCGCCAGGGCGGTGTGCCGCCGGTGCCCGGTGCGGGGGCGCTGCCTGGAGTACGCGTTGAGCACCCAGCAGATGTACGGCGTCTGGGGAGGCACCACCCCTGAGGAGCGCAGGGCCACCATGACCGGGGCGAGACGGGGAGTCAGGTAGCGGCTCTCCCGCCTCGGGCCGCCTTCCGCCCTTTGTGGTTCCCGCCCGCCCCGCCGCGTCCGCCCGGCACCCGCTCCGGTGTGTCCGGTCCGCCTGATTCTCCAGGGCAACCGGGCTCATCGGGCCCGCCGAGCTTCCCGGGTTCTCCAGACTCACCGGGTTCGCCGATCTCACCGGGTTCACCGAGCTCCCCGACGAGGGCGCGGAACCGGGTGGCGTTGCGCTGGGAGTTGTCCGCGCAGCAGTTGTTGAAGAGCACATGGGTCACCTCGGCGCCCTCCGCGAGCTCCCTCACCCTGGCGGCCCACCGCTCGAGCTCCGGCTCCGAGTACATGTACGCGAAGCGCTCGTCGATGTTCTTGCTGGTCCACTTGTCGGAGTGCCCGTGCAGCCGCAGCACGGCGAGGCCGGAGGTCGCGGCCAGGATCGGCGGGATCGACGAGGTGTGCCCCTGCGGCATGTCGACCCCCACGTACGCGAGGTCGTGCTCGGCGAGGAAGGCCAGGGTGGCCTCGCGGTTCCCCTCGTCCATCCAGGTGTGGTTGCGGAACTCGACGCTGACGCGCATCGGCGCGCAGCGCTTGGCGCACTCCAGGATGTAGCGCCTGTTGCCCTCCCCGATCGGGAACCACGGCGGGAACTGGAAGAGCACCGCCCCCAGCTTGCCCGCCTCGTGCAGCGGCTCCAGCGCGCCGAGGAACCGCCGCCAGACCTCGTCGGCGATCTCGGGGGGCACGTCCTTGGGGTAGAGGTTGCGCTGCGGCGGCGCGCCGAGCTCCTCCCGCAGGTCCTTGTAGAGGGAGGCGGGCCGGGTGGGGTGCCCGGTCAGCAGGGAGAACGCCTTGACGTCGAAGGTGAACCCCGCGGGCGTACGGTCACGCCACGCCTCCACGGTGCTCAGCGACGGCGGGTGGTAGTAGGTGGCGTCCACCTCGGCGATCGGGAACCTCGTCGCGTAGTAGGCCAGGCGTTTCGCGGGGGTGGAGGCGTCGGCGGGGTACCAGCCCGACTCCAGCAGCGACCGGTGCGTCCACGAGGCCGTGCCCACGAGGATCCTGCCCATACTCGCGCCCTCCCTGACCGGCCCGCCACCCGCCCGAGCCCTGAACTCCGTTCCTCGTTTCCCGCTGCCCGGGTCCCGGCCTTTGATTCCTGAGTTCCGAGCTTCCGTTCCTCGTTGGAGAAGGCGACGGCCCTGGGGGGCGAGGGCCGCTACGGCTTCCGGCCGACCCCGCTGGCCAGCTCGCCCAGGCGTGCGGGTCCGCCGGTGTGCGGTGACAGCGGCGGGGTCTCCATGCCCTCGGCGCTCCGCAGTCCTTTGAACATCTCGCACATCGCCTCCGTCGCCGTGTAGCGCGGCTGCCAGCCCAGCTCGGCGCGGGCGCGGCCGATGTCCATGATCGGCATTCTGAGCACCAGGTCGACCAGGCCGGGGGAGGCGGGGACCAGCCTCAGGTGCCAGGCGGCGGCGACGGCGCTCCTGAGCGTCCAGCCCGAGACGGGGACCAGCCGGGCACCGAGCAGGTCGGCCAGCACCGAGGGCTCGATCACCGGGTCGGCGGCGATGTTGAAGGGACCCGACACCGGCCGGGTGACCGCCAGCCGGTAGGCCTCGCCGACGTCGTCGCTGTGGACCACCTGGAAGCGGAGCCCCGGGGTGTCGGGCACGAACGGGATCAACCCCGGCCGTACCAGCCGCTGCGGCACGAACGGCCCGCCGAACAGGCGCCGCTGCCCCACCGACGCCTCCCGCTTGAAGATGAAGCCCGGCCGCAACCGCACCACCCCGATGTCCGGGTGGTCGCGCTCGAACACGTCGAGCACCCGCTCCACGTAGGCCTTCTCCCGGCCGTAGGCGGCATCGGGCCAGCCGTGGGTCGGCCAGTCCTCGGTGACGGCCCGGTCCTTGGGCGCGGAGGAGTAGGCGCCCACCGAGGAGGTGTGCACGAGCTTGGGGACCCCCGCCCGCGCGGCGGCCTCGAAGACCCTCATGCTGCCCAGGACGTTGTTCCGCCAGGTCGTCACCGGGGCGCGGGTGGGCTGGAACAGCCACGCCAGGTGGACGACCGCGTCGGCCCCCTCCATGTGCGGCGCCAGGTCGTCGCCGGCTATGTCGGCGGTCCGCCAGGTGGTCTTGGGCGGATTCCAGTCCGGCTGTCTGCGGGCCAGGCCCACGATGGATGTGACGTCCTCATCGGCCGCGAGGGCGGACACCACGCTCGTGCCCACGTTTCCCGTCGCGCCGACCACTACTACTCGCATGCCTATCGCCTGCCCCGGGGGGACCCGGCGAACCAATCTTCGCGACGGCTTTGCCGTACGTGGAGACGATCCGGTGACGTGCGACCGCCGCTTCCGGCCGACCCGGCCGTACGCGTGGCGGCTTCCCGGAGCCGCCCCCGTGGAACCGGTTCAGCGGCGGGGGGACGGCCAGGGGTTGGGGCGGCAGCCGTACAGGGACTTGGTCTGCTGGAGCATCACCGGCGCCCTGCGGCCGTGTCCCGGGCAGGGCACGTGGCCGTGTCCGAGGCCGTGGCCGACCTCGTGGCTGATGACGTACTCGCGGTAGGAGGCCACGTCGCGGCCGTAGCCGGTCGCCCCGCTGTTCCAGCGGACCGCGTTGATGACCGCGCGTTCGCCGTTCCAGCAGGAGAGTATGCCGATGGTCCGCATCGGCAGGCACCGCCTGTCGGTCGTCCCGGGGCTGGTCAGCGAGACCCTGATCTTCACTGGGCCACGTGCCACCCGCTTGAACCGGTACCCCCAGCCGCGCCGGTCGTTGAGGATGCGGTGCACCTCGGCGGCGAACTCCTCCACCTCGAAGGGCAGCCCCCGCTCGACCTCCACCGCGTAGCGGATCACCTTGCCCTTCCCCTTGGGGGGCCGGGCCTCGCCGGGGGCGACGGCGTAGCGGCCCTTGGCCGTCCGGGGGACCTTCACCTTCAGCGGCTGCTGCCGGCCGTTGGCGAGCAGCAGGGGCTCCTTGGCCGGGGGCTGGGTCGTGGGACCTGTGGAGTTCGCGGGCCCGGCTGTGCCTTGGGTGTCCTGGGGTTGCGGCGGCGGGGTCGGCGTCGCGGGCACCGTGGGTATCCCGGGCGGGGCGGCGTCGGGAGGCGCGGACCTGTCGGGAACGGGTTCGAGGTGACCGCTCAGCACCGTGGCCCCACCGGCCGTGAAGGTGACCACGATGCTCAGCGCGAGAAGCCACAGAACGGGCTTAGGGTCACGTCTCATTGCGTTCCTGGACATAGACCGTAAACCTTATTGCCCCTGGGCGGTAGCTAATCAAACCAGGAAAAAATCCGTCATATGACGGCACTCCGGAGCCCCCCGGAGTGCCGTCATATGACGGCACTCCGGGGGGCTCCGGAGGGGGTCCAGGAGGGCTCCGGGGGAGTTCCGGGAAACGCGGGTGAACTCCGGGGGACTGCGAGGGACTGCGGAGGGCTGCGAGGGACCCCGGGAGACTGCGAGGGACTGCGAGGGACTGCGAGGGACTGCGAGGGCTCCCGGGGGACTGCCGGGGATACGCCGACGGCGGCCGCGTGGCGCGGCCGCCGTCGGGTCAGGGGTGTCGCGGACCTGTCAGGTGGTTCGCGGCCCCGCGTTCGCCGGGGATCACCGGCCGCCGGCGGGAGGCGCGGCCAGGACCGGGGGCATGACCCGGCCGCGCCTCCCGGGGTCCTACGAGTGCGGGCAGGTGTCCTGGTACTCGGAGATGTTCAGGTCGACCCGGGGTGCCGGGCACAGGAACTGCTCGTACCGGGTGTCGTTGTCGATGAACCGCTTCATCCACGAGACGCTGTACTTGGCGATCGTGGTGTTGGAGACGTTGGGCGCCGTGTGACCGGCGTTGTTGAGCTCCAGGAAGGCCTTCTCGGAGGAGGCGGGGATGCTGTTGTAGAACGGCCTGGCGTGCGCGCTCACCGAGGCGATCGCGTCGTTCTCCGCGCCGATGACCAGCGTCGGGACCCGCACGCCCGACCAGTTCTTGGTCGTGTGCCACGGGGTCAGCGGGATGGCCGCCTGCAGCTGCGGCCGGCTGTTGGCGGCCGCCAGCGTGCCGCCACCGCCCATCGAGTGCCCGGCGACGCCGAGCCTGCTCGCGTCGACCCGGTTCGCGACCGTGCTCTCCTGCGTGAGGTAGTCGAGCGCGGCCAGCAGCTGCCGTCCCCGGCTGGCGGGCTGGTCGGAGCGGGTGAGGGTGTCGATGTTGAAGACCACGAAGCCGTGGGAGGCCAGCCGCGAGGCGAGCCAGGCCATGGTGGACCTGCTCGCGGTGTAGCCGGGGGCGATGGCGACCCCGCCGAACGTCCCCTGGGCGGTGGACGTCGGGTAGTAGATCGTGCCTCCGCCGAAGCCGGTCACCCGGAGCGAGGAGACGGTGGTCTCCGAGATCGCGAACGGTCCCCTGGCCGCCTCGATGAGGGAGACGGTCGGGTCGGGGCCGCGGTCGTAGGGACCGGCGGAGGTGGCCTGCGCGGCCGGGGCCGCGACGGCCTGCGCGGCGGGCGCGAGGGTCCCGCCGGTGCCGAGCAGAGCGAGTGCGAGGGTCAGCGTGGCGACCGTCGTCGCCCGGCGGGAACGCCTGGGCGCGGGGGCCTGGGGGGTGGTGCCGTACGGCTGCACGTTGCTGTACTCCGTTCCTGTGGGGGGAACCACGGCGATACGGCGGTCGGTGCTGACGGCCGTTCGTCGCGCGTCGGCCCGCCACCGGGGAACGGCGGCGGTACGGTCAGCGTCACCGGGGTGCCTCCTCGGATTTCTGACAGACGCCACTTTCTCCCTGTCAGCCCCGGAGTGCATCGGTGAAATCACCCGTACTCCATCGCGATGGTTAACACCGGGAATAACCGAATCAACCGGTGAATCACGACATCAAACGCACCAGTTCCACCCGGGAGCGGATGTCGAGCTTGGCGAAGATGTTCCTGAGGTGGTGCTCGACGGTCCGCGGGCTCAGGAAGAGCCGGGCCGCCACCTCCCGGTTGGTGGCGCCGTCCGCGACGATGCGCGCGATCTGGTACTGCTGCGCGGTGAGCTTCGCGGTGGCCCTCGGGCGATGTGACCGGACGGCCTCCCCCGCCCCGCGCAGCTCGGTGCGGGCCTGCTCGGCCCAGAGCCGCGCGCCGGAGCGCTCGAACGTCTCCAGCGCGCTGTGCAGGTGCTCCCTGGCCGCGCCCGGACGCCGGTTCCTGCGCAGCGCGCTGCCGAAGAGCAGCTGGGTGCGGGCCGTCTCGAACTCGGAGAACCCCTGGTGGTGCAGGTCGAGCGCGGCCCTGAAGTGATCCTCGGCGTCACCGGGGGCGGCCAGCAGCGCGTGGCAGCGGGCGGCCAGCGCGCGCCGGTCGGGACTGCGGGTGCTGCCCACCCAGCGGTCGAGCACCCGCAGCGCCTCCCCGGCCCGCTCCCGGTCACCCGTACGGGCGCTGGCCTCGACGAACAGCGGGGTCGACATGACCCGCATGACGAGGTGGCCGTTGGTCCCGTCGGCCCTGGCCGTGGTCCGCAGCCGCTTGGCGGCGTCGGCGTGGCGGCCCGCCGCGAGGTCGAGGTGGGCCAGCGCCCAGTTGCCGAGCGCGCCCGCCACGCACACGCCGTGCGCGCCCGCCAGCTCGATGGCGCTCGCCGCCCTGATCGCGCAGGTCTCCTCGTCGCCCTCGACGGCCGCGGTGAGGGCGAGCCAGCCCAGGTGCTGGCCCGCGCTGTTGGGCCGGCCGCGCTCCTGGGCCAGCCGGAGCCCCTCGACGGCGCTGGCCGTGATGGAGGCGTAGCGGCCCATCCAGAGCTCGGCGTGGATCATGAACTCCAGGACCTGCGGCACTGTGGAGACCGCCCCGCGGGCCCGCGCGGTCTCCACCGCCCGGCCGCACAGCCTCGTCGCCTGCGCGTCGTCGCCGAGCAGCAGGCTGGCCACGCCCGCCCACACCAGCACCGAGGGGGTGCGGACCGAGGGCGCGAGCTCCAGCACCCGGCGGAGCGGGTCGGCCGCCTCCCGGTGACGGCCGTCGAAGGTCGCCGCCGTACCGGCCAGGTACTCGAACATCAGCTGGGTGGCCGCCGGGTCGTCCGGGCGGCGCAGCGTGGCGGCCCACCGCGCGATGTCCAGATAGCGAGGGTTGTCGCCGGCCATGTAGCTCGCCTCGCCCGCGCGGATGAGCACCCGGACGGCCTGTCCCCGGTCCCTGTCCAGCAGCGACTCGGCCGCCGCCAGCAGGTCGTCCCCGGCGCTGCCGGCCTTCCCGCTGCGCAGCTCCAGGCTGCCGCGGATCAGCTCGGCCTGGCTGCGTACCTCCTCGGAGATCGTCAGCGACTGCAGGCGGGTGAGCAGCGACCGGGCACGCCGGGGCAGGCCCGCGTGCCAGGCGCGGTTGGCGGCGGCGGCCAGGCGCGCGGCCTTGACGTCGCCGTGCGCGGTCAGCTCGGCCGCCCGCTCGAAGGCGAGGAAGGCCGCCGGGTGGCCGCCGTGGGAGCCCGCCGCCGCCGCGGCCGAGGCCAGCTCGTCGGCGAGCGACTCGGCGGGGCCGTCCATCGCGGCGGCCCGGTGCCAGGCCCGCCGCAGCCGCTGGTGGTCGTGGCGCAACAGGCCCGCGAGCAGGCGGTGCGCGGCGCGGCGGCGGGCGAGGGAGGCTCCGGCGTAGACGACCGTCCGCATCGCCGGTTCGCGGAAGTCGTAGCGGTCACCGTCACCGTCACCGTCGCCGTCGGCGACATGGACGATCACGCCCGCCCTCTCCGCCGGTTCCAGCGCGCTCAGCGCGCACGCCGGTTCCGCGGCGCCGGCCAGGGTGACCGTCTCCAGGTCCGGATCGGCCGCGAGCAGCAGGAGAACGTCCGCGGTCTCGCCGGGCAGCCGCGCCAGCCGGTCGGCGTACGCGCGCCAGAGCCGCCCGCTCCTCGGCAGGGTGCCGGGCGGGGCGACGGCGCCGGAGATCTGCTCGGGGCTCAGCGACCCGGCGAGCTCCCCGATCGCCAGCGGGTTGCCGTGGGCGATCTCCAGCAGCGACGCCCGCACGTCGTCGGCCAGCCCCGGCACCAGGTCACCGGCGAGCCGCCTGGCCGCCTCCTCGTCCAGGGCGCCCAGCTCGAACGCCGGTATGTCGTCGGGCACGGTGGCGCCGTCGCCGTCGTCGGTCCCGAACAGCAGCGCGACGGGCTCTCCCGCGAGCCGTCTGGCCGCGAAGAAGAGCGCCTCGCGGCTGGGCGCGTCGAGATGGTGGACGTCGTCGACGCAGGCCAGCACCGGGCCGCCGGTGGCCGCCAGAAGGTTGAGTACCGCCGCGGGAAGCGCCAGCCCGCCGTCCGCCGCGCCCAGCTCCAGCGCTCGCGTCAGCGCCTCCGCCTGCGCCGGGGGGAGGGCGGGGAGCCGGTCGGCGATCGGCCGGAGCAGCCCGTGCAGCCCGGCGTAGGGCAGGTGCGACTCCGCCTCGGTGCCGCGCACCCTGAGCACGACGAAGCCGCCGGTGCCGTTCACGTGGCCGGTGCCGCTCGCGTGGCCGGG
The DNA here is from genome assembly GCF_042888905.1 of Streptosporangium sp. NPDC002721. NCBI lineage: Bacteria > Bacillati > Actinomycetota > Actinomycetes > Streptosporangiales > Streptosporangiaceae > Streptosporangium > Streptosporangium sp. NPDC002721. The sequence goes on along the minus strand of NZ_JBIAQI010000008.1, from coordinate 43,272 downwards.
GCCGCTCGCGTGGCCGGTGTCGCCGGTGCCGGGGCCGTTCGTGCTGCCCGCGTGGCCGGTGTCGCCGGTGCCGGTGCCGCTCGCGTGGGCCGCCGCGAGGTCGAGCAGCGCGGTCTTTCCCGTTCCCCGCGCACCTCGCAGGATCGCCGCGCCCCCGGAGCCGCCGCGGGCGGCGTCGAGTAATCGCAGCAGCGCGTCCTGCTCCGTGTCACGGCCGTGCAGCGCCGGTGACCGGGTGGCGGCGGAGGGGGAGGGCATGCCTCAGTGTTACGCGCGTGTGTCGCGCCTGGAAAGAGCGGGTCGCGGGGTTCCCCACCGGCCCCCGCTGGCCTGCGCCGGTGTACCGGCGGCCTCGTGAAGACCGGTGATTTCACCGATGCGCGCCAGGGCGAATCCGGGCGGGCGTCGAGGCGACGCGGCCGGAGGTGAGGGGCGAGGGGGCCGGACGGAAGCGGGACGGTGACGCGGAGCGAGAAGCGGCTGGACGCGGAGCGAGCGGAGGCAGCGGACGCGAGACGGGAAGACGGCCGGGCCAGAGAGGGGGTTCTGGCCCGGCCGCAGGTGGAGCCGGGGTGTTCAGTGAGCCGGGACGATCGCCTTCCTGGCCTCTCCCGGGTCGTCGGAGGCCAGGGCGAGCCGGGCGTTCTCACGGCACTGCTCCAGGGAGTGGGCGGCGAGGCTCTCCCGTACCGCGGGAATCCCGGGCGCCGACATCGACAGGCTGGTGACGCCCAGCCCGACCAGGACGGTCGCCAGGAGCGGGTCGGCCGCCGCCTCGCCGCACACGCCGACGGGCTTGCCCGCCGCCTGCCCGGCCGCCGCGCAGTCGGCGATCAGCTGGAGCAGCGCGGCCTGCCAGGGGTCGAGCAGGTCGGCGAGCTCCCCGTGCTGCCGGTCGGAGGCGAAGGTGTACTGGCTCAGGTCGTTGGTGCCGATGCTCAGGAAGTCGAGCTCCTTCAGCAGGTGCCCGGCGCGCAGCGCGGCGGCGGGGACCTCCACCATCGCCCCGACGTGGACGATCCCCCGGGCGCGGGCCCGCCCGGCGAAGTCGGCGGCCTCGCCCACCGTCGTCACCATGGGCGCCATCACCCACGGCTCGGCCCCGGTCTCGCGGGCCGCCTCGGCGATGGCGTCGAGCTGGACGTCGAGCACCTCGGGCCTGACCCGGGAGACCCGCAGCCCCCGTACGCCCAGCGCCGGGTTGGTCTCCTCGGCCAGCCCGAGGAACGGCAGCGGCTTGTCCGTGCCCGCGTCGAGGGTACGGACCACGACGTGCCCGCCGGGCGCGGCGCGGAAGACCGCGGCGTAGGCGGCCACCTGCTCCTCGTAGCCGGGCTCCTCGCGCCGGTCCAGGAAGAGGAACTCGGTGCGGAACAGCCCCACCCCCTCGCCGTCCACTCCCGGCGCCCCCTCGGCGGGGGGGACCCGGCCGGGCGGTGTGAGGTCGGCCGCCGAGCCGATGTTGAGCAGCAGCTTGACCGGGTGGTCGTCGGAGGTCCGGCCGGGGCCCCGGCTGGTGCCCTTCCGGCGGCGGTCGGCCTCGGCCCGGCTCTGGACCTCGGCGGCGGTCTCCTCGCCGATGCCGACCTCCACCTCGCCCCGCTGGCCGTCGACCGAGACCCACGTCCCCTCGGCGATGTCGTCCGCCCCCCGGCAGGCGACCACGGCGGGCAGGCCGCGGGCGCGGGCCAGGATGGCCGTGTGGCTGGTGGGTCCGCCCTTCTCGGTGACGAGGGCGAGGACGGATCCGGGGTCCAGGTTCACCGTGTCGGCGGGGGAGAGGTCCCCGGCGACCAGGACGAACGGGTGGCCGGGGTCGGGTACCCCGGGGACGGGCAGGCCCAGCACCGCCGCCACGGCCCGGTTGCGGATGTCGTCGAGGTCGGCGGCGCGCTCGGCGAAGTAGCCGCCCGCGGCCAGCAGCGCGCGACGGTGGTGGGCGCAGGCCTCGTCGACGGCGTGCGCCGCGTTCTTGCCCGACCTGACGCTCGTCTCCACGGACTCGTGCAGGCCGGGGTCGTCGGCGATGAAGGACTGCGCCTCCAGGATCGCCTTCGCGTCGGCGTCGGGCGCCTTCTCCGCCCGCTCCGCCAGCTCGGAGGCCGTGGCGCGCAGCGCGTTCAGCGCGCTGTCGAGTTCGGCGTCGGCGTCGGTGACGAGGGAGGGGGCGGGCAGCTCCGGCGGGCCCGCCATCCGGCAGACCCGTCCGGCGGCCAGGCCCGAGCTCACACCCAGGCCCCTGAGTGTCTCAGCCACGGGAGTCCTCTTCGGCGTCGAGGTCGCGGGCGAGCAGTTCGGCCAGGGAGTCGAGCGCCTCGTCGGCCCCCGGTCCCTCGGCCTCGATCGTGACCTTCGTGCCGTGCGTGGCGCCCAGGGCCAGCACGGCGAGCATGCTGTTGGCCGGTACGGCCTTGCCGTCCCCGACGCGGATGCGGACGGGTATCCCCTGCTTGGCCGCGGCCTGCACGAAGATCTTCGCGGGCCGGGCGTGAAGGCCCGTGCTTGAGGCGACGACCACTGTCCTCTCCGGCATCTCCGGTTCTCCTTCTGCGCGTTCCGCGCGTTCTGCGAGTGGTACGAGTGGTGCGAGTGGTGTGCGGGCTTGGCGCTCTGCCCGGGCCTGTGGGCCTGTGCGCGCCGGGCCTTGTGGGCTTGTGTGGCCTGGGTGTGCCGGCCTGTGCCGGTCCCCTCCCGCCGGGCGCGGAGGGAGGGGACCGATGGGACGGTCAGGGTTCGACGGTCACCTTGATGGCCTCGCCCCTGCTGACGATGTCGATGCCCTCCAGGACCTCCGCCAGCGGCAGCCGGTGCGTGATCAGGTCGGCGACCGGCACCGCGCCGTCGGCGATCAGCCGCAGGGCCTCGGCGTTGTGCGCCGGGCTGGACCCGTTGGCGCCGACGATGGTCAGCTCCCGGTAGTGGACCAGGTTGGAGTCGCACTGGATGATCGGGTTGTCCTTGGGCAGGCCGCCGAAGAAGCTGATCCGCCCCTGGCGGGCCGCCATTCGAAGCGCCTGCTCCTGGGCCGCTCCCGAGGCGGCGGCGGTGATGACGACGTCGGCACCCCTGCCGTCGGTCAGCTTGAGCACCTGCTCGACGACGTCCTCGCCGTGGATGACCGCGTCCGGGTGGACCAGCCTGGCGGCCATCTCCAGCCGCCCGGCGTTGATGTCGACGAGGAAGACGCGCGCCGCGCCCCGCGCCCGCGCCAGCCGCACGTGCAGGCAGCCGATCGGGCCCGAGCCCATGATCACCACGTCGTCGCCCTCGCCCACGCGGGCCAGCTCCTGGCCGTTGAGCACGCAGGCCAGAGGCTCCGCCACCGACGCCTCGGCGAAACCGATCTCGTCGGGGATGCGGTTGACGCCGTCGACCGCGAGGACCTTCGCCGGGACGATCATGTACTCGGCGAAGCCGCCGTCGTAGTGATAGCCCATCGACTCCTGGTTCGGGCAGACGGTCATCCGGCCCCGGAGGCACTCCGGGCACGTCCCGCACGGGATCGCGGCGATCACCTGCACCCGGTCACCCGGCGCCCACTCGCCCGCGTCGACGGCCTCGACCACCTCGCCGGCGATCTCGTGCCCCATGACCCTGGGCGGCTTGATGTGGTGGTGACCGTGCTTGAGGATCTTCGCGTCGGTGCCGCAGGTCGAGCAGTTGCGCACGCGTATCTTGATCTCGCCTGGCCCGGCGACTGGTTCCGGCGCCTCCTCGACGCGGATGTCGCCAGGGGCGTAGAAACGGGCGACCTTCACTGTTCTTCGTCCTCTTCGTTCGGTTGCAGCAGCCGGATCACCTCGGAGACCTCCGTCGCCTCGCGAAGTGCCCTGGCCTGGTCGGGATCCATCAGGATCTGAGCGAGCTCGGCGAGCAGCCGTACGTGGCCGTCGCCCTTGGCGGCGATGCCGATGCACACCGTCACCTCCTCGCCGTCCCAGTCGACGCCGTCCGGGAAGCGCACGACGCTGATGGCGTCGTGCCGGACGGCGTCCTTGGCGGCCAGGGTGCCGTGCGGGATGGCGACCCCCTCGCCGACGTAGGTGGAGATCGACCGCTCCCGCTCGAGCATGGTGTCGATGTAGGAGCTCTCCACCGCGCCGACGGCGAGCAGGGCCTCCCCGCACTGACGGATCGCGTCGTCGCGGCCGGCGGCCGAGGCCGCCAGCCGGATGGCGCGCGGGTCCAGCGGCAACGGCGCCGTCTCAGGCATTGACGGTGCCACCGCTCTTGATCGTGCTGAGCAGCTTGGTCACCGCCGGGTCCCCGATGAAGACCTGGAAGGGGATCAGGACCTTACCCGGAGCCCCGGCCCTGGCCCGGTCCGCCAGGCCGGCGTGGCAGAGCACCACGTCGGCGTCGGCGGGGATCGTGTTGACCGGGGTGTGCTCCACGTGGATGTTCTGCGCCTTCAGCTGCTTGCGGAGCTGGCTGGCGAGCATGACGCTGCTGCCCATCCCCGCGTCGCAGGCGACGACGATCTTGTGTATGTCCTTGCTCTCGATGCTGGGCATCGGTCAGGCCTCCTTGACGGTGGGTGCGGTCTGCGGCTCTTCGGTGGTCTCCTCCTCACTGTCGTCCTTGCCCCGCCCGAAGCCGAGGAGCGCGGCCGCGACGACGAAGGAGACGACGGTCGCGGCGAGCACGCCGGCGAGGGTGCCGAACCATCCGCCCTTGGGGGTCACCGCGAGGAAGGCGAAGATGCTGCCGGGCGACGGCGTGGCCACCAGCCCGGCCCCGGTCATGAGGAAGACCAGGACGCCGGTGGCACCACCGGCGATGACCGCGAGGATCAGGCGGGGCTTCATGAGCACGTACGGGAAGTAGATCTCGTGGATGCCGCCGAAGAAGTGGATGATGATCGCGGCGGGGGTGCTGGGGCGCAGCGCGCGAGGGCCGAAGAACATGAAGGCCAGGAGCAAGCCGAGGCCGGGGCCGGGGTTCGACTCCAGCATGAACAGGATCGACTTGCCCGTCTCGGCCGCCTGCGCCACGCCCAGCGGGCCCATCACGCCGTGGTTGATGGCGTTGTTGAGGAAGAGCACCTTGGCGGGCTCGATGACGATCGAGGCCAGCGGCAGCAGGTTGTTGCCGATCAGCCAGGCGACCGCGTCGCTCGCGACGCTGGTGATCCCGGCGACGACGGGGCCGATGGCCTTGAGGCCCACCAGAGCCATGGCGCCGCCGATGATGCCGGCGCTGAAGTTGTCGACCAGCATCTCGAAGCCGGACTTGACGCGGTCGGCGACGAGCCCGTCGAACAGCTTCAGGAGGTACGCGGTGAGCGGGCCGATGATCATCGCGCCGAGGAACATCGGGCTGTCCGCGCCGGCGACGACACCCATGGTGGCGACGGCACCGACCACGGCGCCGCGCTGGCCGTGGACCATCCGCCCGCCGGTGTAGCCGATCAGGACCGGCAGCAGCGTCGAGACCATCGGCCCGACCAGGACGGCGAGCTCCTCGTTGGGCAGCCAGCCGGTGGGGATGAACAGGGCGGTGATCAGACCCCAGGCGATGAACGCGCCGATGTTCGGCATGATCATTCCGGCGAGGTATCCACCGAAACGCTGAATAGTGGCTCTTGCCCCTGTCCCTGTGACTGTTGGGGTGTATTCACTCATGTGCTTTTGCTCCTTCTGGGGGGTCGGCGAATGGGCCGGCCTGGGGGGTGGATCTATGTCGCTGTCAGCCCTCGAACCGCAGCGGCAAGGTGGGATCGGCTCCGGTGACGCGCACGTCGTCACGGTGGATGTGGTGGGGGGAGGGCATCCGGCTGCCCGGCAGCCCGACCGCGGCGGTGGCCCAGGCCAGCGCCTCGACCAGCGCGCCCTCGCCTCGCGCCCCGCCGGCGAGGAACCCGGCCAGCATGGCGTCGCCGGCGCCGACGGTGCTGCGCGGCTCGGCCACCGGGCACTGGCCGTGCCAGATCTGGTCGTCCTGCAGGAGGATCGCGCCGTCGGCGCCCAGGCTGGCCAGGACGGTGCCCGCGCCTCGCGCCCGCAGGTTCTCCGCGGCCTTGATGGCGTCGCCCAGGGACGAGATGGCGATCCCGGTGGCCTCGCTCAGCTCCTCCCGGTTGGGCTTGACCAGGGCGGGGGACTCGGCGAGCGCCGCGACGAACGCGGGGCCGCTGGTGTCGACCGCGACGTTGATGCCCGCCTCGCTGAACCTCTCGCACAGGCGGGCGTAGACGTCGGCGGGCACCTCGGGCGGGAGGCTGCCCGAGGCGACCACCCAGTCCGCGGAGCTGGCCGCGCCGAGCACGGCCTCGGCGATGGTGTCGAGCTCGGTCGGCGACAGGGCCGTCCCCGGTTCGTTGATCTTGGTGACCGTGCCGTCGGGCTCGGCCAGCGCGACGTTGGACCGGGTGGCCCCGCCGACGGGGACGGTGATCATCTCGATGCCCTCGGCGGAGAGCAGGGTGACCAGCCGCCGTCCCTCGTCGCCGCCGAAGGGGACGACCGCGCACGAGCGGACCTGGTTGGCCAGCAGTGCCCGGGAGACGTTGACGCCCTTGCCGCCGGGGTCGAGATGGGCGGCGGCGGCGCGGATGACGGCCCCGCGGGTCAGTGACCCGACCTCGATGGTGCGGTCCAGGCTGGGGTTGAGGGTGAGGGTGACGATCATGCCGGGGCCGCCTCGGTCGTACGGTCCCGGCGGGGGGCGGGGGATGAGGGGACGATCGCCCGCGCGGTCCTGGCGGGGGCTGGAGGGGAGGGGAGGATCGCCTGCGCGGTCCTGGCGGGGGCAGGGGGGGAGGGGAGGATCACGCCCGTACCACCTCCGGGCCGGCGGCGGTTATCTCGGCCGCGACCGCGGGGTCGAGCCCGGTGTCACTGATCACAACGTCGATCTCCTGGATCGAGGCGAAGCGCGCCAGGTAGGTGTTGGGAAACTTGGTGTGGTCGGCGAGCAGCACGCACCGCTGCGCCGCGTCGATCATCGCCCGCTTGATGGCGGCCTCTGCCGGGTCGGGTGTCGTCAGCCCCTTGGCCACCGAGCACCCGTTGGCGGCCATGAACGCCACGTCCACGTGCAGGTCGGCGAGCGGGCGCAGCGCCCAGTCGTCGACGGTGGCCAGGGTCCGCCCGCGCACCCGCCCGCCCAGCATGATCACCGTCAGGTTGAGGCGGGTGGCCATCGCCGTCGCCAGCGGCGGTGAGTTCACGATCACGGTCAGCTCCCGATCGACCGGGAGCGCCTGCACCAACCTGCCTGTCGTCGAGCCGGCGTCGATGATGATCGCGCCGTCCTCGGGGAGCTCGGCGAGCGCCGCCTTGGCGATGCGTTCCTTCTCCGAGATCATCACCTCGTCGCGGGCGGCCAGCTCGGGCTCGAACCCCAGCCGCTCGACCGGGATCGCGCCGCCGTGCACGCGTCGCAGCATCCCGGAGCGCTCCAGCGCGGTCAGATCGCGGCGGATGGTCTCCGTGGTGACGGCGAACTCCTCCGCCAGTGTCACCACGTCGACCCGGCCCACGGTCCGCGCCCGGCGCAGAATCTCCTGTTGCCGCTCCTCGGCGTACATGCTGTTGATTCACCACCGTTTCAGTGTTGTTTCAGCTTTATTTACACCCGAGTGTGTTGGAACGTCAATGGGTTGACTTCTCCCTAAACCGGCAAGAACCTGAAAAACCCCAGGTATTTACCTGGGGATGGGGGTGCGAGCGAGAGCGGGGCCGCGGTTGGCCTGGATTTTGGAACGCGTTGGAATCGACGCGGCTCCCGACACGGGGTGATGTGGCTCTTGGGTGAGGTGATGTGGGGTTTCGGGGCTTACGCGCCGCGAGGGGCGGAGCCTGGGGTCTGCTTCGGCCCAGGGTCCCCTTCAGCCCGGGGTCCCTCGGTCCGAGATTCCCTCAGCCGGGGAACGAGATGTGGGCGGGCGGCACGTGGGCGGCCAGCCAGACGCCGTTGGCACTGACCCGGAACTCGTGGCCCGCCCGGTGCATCTCCCCCGAGCGGACGACCAGCACGACCGGCCTGCCCCGGCGCGCGCCCACGCGGACCGCGGTCTCCCTGTCGGGTGACAGGTGCACGGCGTGCCGGGTCATCGGCCGCAGGCCCTCCTGCCGGATGGCGGTCACGTACGCGCCCACGGTCCCGTGGAACAGGAACTCGGGCGGCTCGACCGGGGGAAGGCCCAGGTCGACGCCTGTCGAGTGGCCCTGGTTGGCGCGGATCCGGTCGCCCTCGACGGTGAAGCGCCGCTTGTCGTTGCCCGCGACCACCAGGTCGAGCTCGTCACGGGTGATCGCGAAGCCGTGCCGCGCGGCGGCGGCCAGCAGGGTGTCGACGTCTGTCCAGCCCTGCGGGTCGAGGACCAGCCCGATGCGCTCGGGCTGGTGCCTGAGATGCTTGGAGAGGTATTTGGAGACCCGGACGAGCCGTTCGTCGTCCATGGGCCGTCTGTCGTCCATGGGTCACCAGGATGATGACCCGCGCCGCCGTTTTCCACCGGATTCACGCCCGGCGCCCCGGCCCGGCCGCATGTCCGGCCGCGTGTCCGGGCGGGTTCGTGAACCCTGCCTCCGTACCTTCCGCCGAAAGGTCGTCCGGGGCCGGTGCGGGGTGAGCTCAGCCGTCGGCGGCCCAGCCGTGGGTGCGTTTGAGGACGGCGGCCACGCGGGCGAAGCGGGCGCCGTCGAGGACGGAGCCCTCGCGCCGGATGTCGCCTTCGGCGAGGGTGAAGACCCGGTCCAGGCGCAGGTAGGAGACCCGGTTCTCGCGGTCCCACTGGCCGGGGCCGATCTCCAGCCAGTCGCCCGGGTCGCCACCGCCGCCCCGGCTGGACAGCATCAGCGCGAGCAGCTTGCGCCCGTGGCGGCCGACGACCAGCAGCGGTCTGTCCTTGCCCCGGTCGGGATCCTCCTCGTAGGGGACCCAGGCCCAGACGATCTCACCGGGGTCGGCGAGCCCGTCGAGGTCGGGGGAGTAGCTCAGGGTCGCGGCCCGGTCGACGCGGTAGACCTCGCTGACCGCGCCTCGGGCCGGCCGGGGGTCCTCACCAAGATCACGCACGCGTACAGCCTATTGCAGAGCCGGGTGCCGTCCAAGGGGTCGCGGGAAGCCGGGGAAGGGAGCGTGCCGCCCGGCTGGCCGGGAGCCAGCGGGGCGGCCGAGATCCGGGGGGCGGATGCCCTGGGCCGAACCTGGTTCGCGGACGGCTCAGCCGCCGCTCTTGCGGCGGAAGGAGCGCTTGGCCGCAGCCGGGCCGTGAGCACCGTGGATCTTCGAGGAGTTCTTCCCCTTGCCCCCGGCGCCCGCGTCCGCCTGGGCGAGCTTCTTGCGCTCCAGTGCCTCGCGGAACTTGCGCTTCAGCTCCTCGTCGGAACTTTCGGAGCCTTCGGGCTCCGGCGTGACGTCAGACATTACAGACCTCCTGATCTATCGGGCGGTCCAACCCCGACCAACAGGATCATCATCCTCTCATCCGGACCCTTCCGGCGTGCAGGCCCCCCGCTTCGGCTCTGAGAGGAAGGAGACTCCGGCTCTGAGAGGAAGGAGGCCCCGAGGGGGAGCTCCTCGATGGGGGCGGGGGCTCCGGGAAGGGGGCGAGGGGTTCCGGGAGGGGAGGGCGCGTGCCGTGACCGCGCCGGTGCGTCGCCCGCCATGCCGGTGCGTGCCGGTGCGTGCCCGGGGCCGTCGTCCCGCGTCGACGCGTCTCCAGGCCGTCGTTCCGGGTCAGTGCATGCCCAGGGCCATCATCAGCAGCAGGCCGGCCAGGTGGCCGACGACCACGAAGACGATCACGAAGACGAAGACGAACTTCGCCGGGCCGTGCTCGAAGTGCCGGCCCTCCTTGAGGGTGGAACGCCTGGCCTGGCGCTCGGCGATCCGCTCCTCGATCGGCTTGCTGTGAAACATGGGGATCCTTTGCTCGCCGACGATTGGGGCGATAATGGTTTGTGTACTAATTATCGTACTATGTCGGTTGGAGGTGCGCGTGAGTGACACGGTCGATCCCCTGAGCCTGGAAAGCCAGGTGTGCTTCGCCCTGGCGATCGCCTCGCGGAACGTCATCGGGCTCTACCGGCCCCTGCTGGATCCGATGGGCCTCACCCACCCCCAGTATCTGGTCATGCTCGCCCTCTGGGAGCGGGCACCGCTGTCGGTCAAGGAGCTGAGCAAGCTACTGAGACTCGACCCCGGTACGCTGTCCCCGCTGCTGAAGCGTCTCGAGGCCGTCGGCTACATCCGGAGGCGGCGTGACAGCCAGGACCAGCGTGTCCTGGCCGTCTCGCTCACACCGGAGGGCCGCAGGCTGCGGGACGAGGCGGAGAAGGTTCCGCCGGCGATCGTCGGTCGTCTGGGTATGAACCTGGAGGAGCTCCGGGAGCTCCACCGGTCGCTGACACAGGTGATCGCCGCGGCGGACGGCGCGCATCACTGATTCGCGAAGAATCAGAGGACAGGGAGAGGAAAGGCTCATGGCCGGAAGTCACGGGGGAAGCCCCAAGTCTTGGCTCGCGGTGATCGTCATTCTGCTGGGGTTCACCGTGGGGGGCGTCGCCCTCTGCCTCGGTCCCAACTGGACGTTCTTCTGGGTCGGCGCCGGGATCATCGCGATCGGCGGTGTGATCGCCCTGATGGTCGACATCTTCTCGGACGTCATCATCGACGCGCCCCGCGTGCCGATGGACCAGGGCCACAGCTGATCAGGCCGTCTGCAGCGCCTCCTCGACAGAGGTGAAGACCTCGAAGGAGGTGCGCAGGCCGGTGATGGCGAGGATCCGCTCCAGGGTGCCGTGCACGCCGACGAGGGCGAGCCGGACGCCCAGGGCGCGGCTCCGCCGGAGCGCCAGGATCAGCTCGGCGACCCCGGTGGAGTCGCAGAAGGTGAGGCCCGTGACGTCGGCCACGACCACGGAGGGCGTCTCGGCGGCCCACGCCTTGTCCAACTCCGCGCGCAGCGCGGGGGAATGCCGGTAGTCGAGCTCTCCGAGCACCCGGACGACGTACCCCGTCTCGAGCAGGCTCGATGAGACCGTGAAAAAGGCCATGCTGCGCTCCTTTGCCCGCGGGTGGCAGGGCGGGCTGCCTTTTTACTACCAGTTCCGGGACCCTCGTGCCCCGGCGGGGTCTCAAATGATCCGGTACAGCAGCTCGGGTCGTCCGAGTCCACCGTACTGGGGCACCCGGTGCGTGACCCCGCTCTCCGTCAGATGCTCCAGGTATCGGCGGGCGGTCACCCGGGAGACGCCGATCGCCGCCCCCGCGGTCTGGGCCGACAGGCCGCCGGGGGCCCCGCGCAGCTCCGCCAGTACGGCGTCGAGGGTAGCCTGCGTCATCCCCTTCGGCAGGGGGCTCTGCGCCGGGCCCCGCAGCGCCGCCAGCGCGCGGTCCACCTCGCCCTGGCCGCTCGCCTCCCCCGTGGCCTCCACCGACGACCGGAACTCGGCGTAGCGGGTGAGCTTCTCGCTCAGCGAGGCGAAGGTGAACGGCTTGAGCAGGTACTGGGCCACGCCGACGGAGACGGCCGACCTGACCACCGACAGGTCACGCGCCGAGGTGACCGCGATGACGTCCGACATCACCCCGGCCGCCCGCAGCGCCCGGCACACCTCCAGCCCGTGCATGTCCGGCAGGTAGAGGTCGAGCAGGATCAGGTCGACGGGGTGCCTGCGCAGGAAGCGCAGCGCGTCGCCGCCGGACCTGACCACCCCCGCCACCCGGAAGCCTGGCACCCGCTCCACGAAGACCCGGTTCGCCTCGGCGGTGATCTCCTCGTCCTCGACGACCAGTACCGAGATCATGAGACGCCCTTCCCCCGCCGCAGTGGCAGCCGTACGGTGAACACCGCGCCCGTCCCGCTCTCCGCCGGTCGCCCGGCACCTGCCTCACCCGTGACGGCACGGGTGGCCACCACGGCCATGCCCGCCCCGGCCGCCGTCGCCCCCTCGGCCCGTCCCGCCTCGGCCCGCTTCGCCTCGGCCCGTCCCGCTTCGGCCCGTCCCGCTTCGGCCCGCGCCACCTCGTCCGTCCGGCTCAGGGCGTCCGCCCGGCCCACCTTGTCTGTCCGGCTTACCTCGTCTGCCCGGCCCGGCTCGTCCGTGTGGTCCGGCTCGTCCGTGCGGTCCGGGCCGGGCGTGCCGCCGACCTCGATCGTCCCGCCCATGCGGCGGACCGCCTGGCCGACCATGGCCAGGCCGAGGCCGCGCCCGTCGCCCTTGGTGGTCCATCCCCGCCGGAAGGCCTCGCCCGCCGTCGCCGGGTCGAGGCCGGGCCCGCTGTCCGCCACGCTGATCACGAAGGTCGTGTCGTCGGCGCGCAGCCGCACCTCCACCCGCGCGGGCCGGGTGCCCGACGTGCCCGACGTGGCCGCGTCCGCCGCGTTGTCTATCAGGTTGCCGACGATCGTCACCAGGTCGCGGGTGTCCAGGCCGAGGTCGTCGAGCTCGCTGTCCGGGGTGATCGACAGCTCCACCCCGCGCTCCCCGGCCTCCGCGCTCTTGCCCAGCAGCAGCGCGGCGAGCACCGGTTCGCGTACGGCGCCCATCACCCGGTCGGTGAGCTGCTGGGCGGCCTTGATCTCCTCGGTCGCGAACGCCACCGCCTGTTCGGCGCGGCCCAGCTCGACGAGGGTGATGACCGTGTGCAGCCGGTTGGCCGACTCGTGCGCGGCGGCCCGCAGGGAGTCGGCGAAGCCGCGCTCGGCGTTGAGCTGCCCGGTCAGGGACTGCAGCTCCGTGTGGTCGCGGAGGGTGACCACGGTGCCGAGCGAGCGGTTGCCGGAGCGCACCACCGCCACGTTCACCACCAGCGTCCGCTCCCCGGTCATGTGGATCTCGTCGCTGCGGTTCTCGGCCGCCGCCAGCCGCTCGCCCAGCGAGGGGGGAAGGCCGAGACGGGTGACGTGCCTGCCGTTCACCTCGCCCGCCAGTCCCAGGAGCTCCCTGGCCCCGTCGTTGCAGAGCGTGACCGTGCCCGCGTCGTCGACGAGCAGCAGTCCTTCCCGTACGGCGTGCAGGATCGCGTCGTGGTACTCGTACATCCGGCTCAGCTCGGCGGGGCCCATCCCGTGTGTCTGGCGGCGCAGCCGGGCCCCGACCAGGTAGGTGCCCGCCCCGCCGACGGACAGGCCGAGCAGGCCGATCAGCGCGGCGCCGGTGATCTGCCCGCGGAGCCTGACGCTGATCTTGCTGATCGTGATGCCCCCGCTGACCAGGGCCCGTACCTCGCCGCGGGCGTCGCGGACCGGGGCGACGGCGCGGACCGAGGGGCCGAGCGTGCCGGTGTAGGTCTCGGTGAAGACCTGCCCCGCCAGGGCGGGCGCGGTGTTGCCGAGGAAACGGCGGCCGATCTCGGCGGGGTTGGGATGGGTGTAGCGCACGCCGTCGAGGCTCATGATCGTGATGAAGTCGACCCCGGTCTCCCGCCGCACCCGTTCCGCGTACGGCTGCAGGGCCGCCGGGTCGTCCAGGGAGGCGAGGACGGAGGGGGAGTCGGCCACGCTGACGGTCACCGCCCTGGCGGTGCCGGTGGCCTCCTCGACGAGCAGCTCACGCATCTGCAGGAACGCCAGCAGGGCGCCACCGGTCACGGTGACGCCTACGACGACGATCTGGAGGGCCAGCATCTGCCTGGCCAGACTCCAGTCGCGGATGCGTCTGGGAAGTTTCCGCAAGTTCACGAACGAAATGTACGCAATGGTGACTTAGATCACAGGGCCGGAGATAGTCGCTCGACCGGATTTTTCCTCTAGCGCGGTGGAGCACGCATGAGCGCGGCCCGAGACAAAACACATTACCTGTACATAGCCGTCATCGCTGCCGTGGTCGCCGGGATCGCGATCGGGTTCGCGGCCCCCGACGTCGGCGTGGCCCTGAAGCCGCTCGGCACCGCCTTCGTCGCCCTGATCAAGATGATGATCAGCCCGATCATCTTCTGCACCATCGTGCTCGGCGTCGGATCGGTCACCAAGGCCGCGAAGGTCGGACGGGTCGGCGGCCTCGCGCTCGGCTACTTCATCGCCATGTCGACCGTCGCGCTGGGCATCGGCCTGCTCGTGGGCAACCTGGTCGACCCCGGACAGGGCCTGCAGCTCACCGACGAGCTGCGCAAGGCCGCCGAGGCCGAGGCGGCCAAGGGCGGCGAGACCGACACGGTGTCGTTCCTGCTCGGGATCATCCCCACCACGCTGGTGTCGGCGTTCACCGAGGGCCAGGTGCTGCAGACCCTCCTGGTCGCGCTGCTCACCGGGTTCGCCCTGCAGGCGATGGGCGAGCGCGCCAAGCCCATCCTGAACGGCATCACGCACATCCAGCGGCTCGTCTTCCGGATCCTCGCCATGATCATGTGGGCCGCCCCGGTCGGCGCCTTCGGCGCGATAGCCGCGGTCGTCGGCGCCACCGGCATGGACGCGCTCAGGAGCCTCGGCGTCATCATGCTCGCCTTCTACCTGACCTGCGTGCTCTTCGTGTTCGTCATCCTCGGCCCGATGCTCTGGCTGGTGGCGCGGGTCGGCCTGTTCTCGCTGCTGCGCTATCTGGGCAGGGAGTTCCTGCTGATCCTGTCGACCTCGTCCTCGGAGTCGGCCCTGCCCCGCCTGATCGCCAAGATGGAGCACCTCGGGGTGAGCAAGCCCGTCGTCGGCATCACCGTGCCGACCGGGTACTCCTTCAACCTGGACGGCACGGCCATCTACCTCACCATGGCCACGTTGTTCGTCGCGAGCGCCACCGGCGCCCCCCTCGCCTTCGGCGAGCAGGTCTCCCTGCTGGTGTTCATGATGATCGCCTCGAAGGGCGCCGCCGGGGTCACCGGCGCGGGCCTGGCCACCCTCGCGGGCGGCCTGCAGTCCCACCGCCCCGACCTGGTCGACGGCGTCGGCCTCATCGTCGGCATCGACCGCTTCATGTCCGAGGCGCGGGCACTGACCAACTTCGCCGGAAACGCGGTCGCCACCGTCCTGATCGGCACCTGGACGGGCGAGTTCGACCGGGAGCGCGCGAGCGAGGTCCTGGCGGGCAGGGCGCCGTTCGACGAGACGACCCTCCTCGACGACGACGAGCACGGCGACGACGACCCGCCGCCCGCGCCGCCCTCCTCGCGGACGGACGACCCGGCCCTGTCGCCGGTGTAGCGACGGCGGTCGTACGGGCCGGTGGTGGACACCTTTCCGGGAGGGGTGTCCACCACCGGCCCGTACGCGTGAGGGCCCGTGCGGTCACCCGGCCGGCTCCCGCAGGCCGGCGGCGTTGACACCCCTGCCACCGCGCCCTAGTTTGTGCAGGCCGCAGACGAATGATCGAGGAATCGAAGGGGAGCGGTGGATGGCCGTCATCGATGCCCACCAGCACTTCTGGAACCTGGAGACGGGCTCCTACTCCTGGCTGACGCCGGAGGCGGGGCCGCTCTACCGCACCTTCGCCCCCGAGGAACTCCTCCCGCAGCTCGCCGCGGCCGGTGTGGAGCGGACCGTGCTGGTCCAGGCCGCCGACACCTACGCCGACACCGACGCCATGCTGGCGCAGGCGGACGCCTACGACGTCGTCGCGGCCGTGGTGGGATGGGTGCCGCTGAACCGGCCCGACGAGGCGGCCGGGGCGCTGGAGCGCTACGGCAGGCATCCGAGGTTCGCCGGGGTGAGGCACCTCATCCACGACGACCCCGACCCCGACTGGGTCGTCCAGGACACGGTGGTCGAGAGCCTGGGCCTGCTCGCCGCGGCGGGGCTGCCGTTCGACGTGGTCGCGGTGCTGCCCAGGCACCTGGAGCACGTGT
The DNA here is from genome assembly GCF_042888905.1 of Streptosporangium sp. NPDC002721. Classification (NCBI taxonomy): domain Bacteria; kingdom Bacillati; phylum Actinomycetota; class Actinomycetes; order Streptosporangiales; family Streptosporangiaceae; genus Streptosporangium; species Streptosporangium sp. NPDC002721. The sequence goes on along the minus strand of NZ_JBIAQI010000008.1, from coordinate 27,543 downwards.
CGTTCCTCGCCGAGCGCCTCCCCGGGCTGCGGCTGGTCATCGACCATCTGGCCAAGCCGCCGATCAGGGAGAAGGGCTGGGAGCCGTGGGCGTCGCTCATCGCCCGCGCCGCCGAGCATCCCAACGTGTACGGCAAGGTGTCCGGTCTCAACACCGCCGCCGACCCCGGGACGTGGACGGCGGAGGATCTTCGTCCCTACGTCGACCACGCGCTCGAGGTGTTCGGCCCCGAGCGGCTGATGTTCGGCAGCGACTGGCCGGTGGCCGTCCTCGCGGGTGACTACGCCAGGGTCTGGGAGGAGACCGGGGTGCTGCTGTCGGGCCTCGACGCGGCCGGCCGGGACGCCGTCCTCGGCGGCACCGCCGCGCGCTTCTACGGCATCGAGGCCTGACCGGGTCCGCTCGTCCCCGGGTCGGCTCGCTCTGTCCTCAGGCTGATTCGCGCAGGAAGCCGATGCTCGCCGCGAGGCCGCGGACGTCGACGCCGAGGCGGCGCAGGATGGAGACCGAGGCGTTCGAGGCGTCGGCCAGCAGGCCCTTCAGCAGATCCTCGTCGGTCACCCCTGAGCCGGAGCCCGTACTGGAACCGGTGCCGGTGCCGGAGCCTGAACGGGAACCTGCGCTGGAGCCGGTGCCGGAGGTGTACAGGGCGACCTCGACGACCTTTCTCGCCCGGGCGGTGAGGAGCAGGTCGCCGGCCGGGCCGCTGAGCGTCACGTTCAGCGGGCGGAGCCTGGAGCGCGTCAGGCGCCAGGCCAGGGGGTCCTCCCTCCGGGCCGGGAGGCGCCGCCTGATCTCGTCCAGGTCGATGCCGATGGCGGCCAGCAGCTCGCGGTCGCCCGCGCGACCTCGCGCGGCCTCGCGTTCGCGGATCTCCACGCCGACCGCCTCCGAAGTGATCACTAAGCCCGCCACCGGCCAGGACTCGGCCAGGGCGAGCAGGAACATGTCCTCGTCGAGCGTGGTGCGGCCGTGGTCGAGCGACAGCAGTCCGGCGCGGACCGTGGTCCGCCGGGCTTCGGGGGTGAATCTCGCGAACATCGTCAGCTCCCGCCCTCGGTGATCCGGTGTGCGTGCTTGCGGTGGGCGGTCTGCCGCCTGACTCCGAGCGCCGCGGCGACGATCTCCCAGGACGCCCCCCGGCTCCTGGCCTCGATGACGTGCGCGGCCTCCAGCTCCTCCAGGAGCCTGCGCAGCGCCGCCACGGCCGCCAGCGCCACCACCGGGTCCTCGCCGTCGACGGCCTCGGCGAGCTTGCTCAGCGATCCCATGCCGTCAGCATAAGCTGACACGCTCTCTTTTGTCAGCATTTGCTGACGTTATTTCCGTACAGCCTGGTGCTCCCGGTGGCTCGCAGCGTTCCGGGCGGGGACGCGCTAGCGTGCAGGGGTGGACAGGATCTTCACCGTCGAGGAGGCGCGGGCGCTGATGCCCGTGCTGCTGGAGCGGGCCACCGCGTTCGTGACGATGCGGGGTGAGCTGGCCGAGCTCGCGTACGAGCTCCGCAGCACCGGCACCTCCGAGGCCGGTGGGCTGGCGGAGGCGAAGGCCTACGAGGCCAGGCTGGAGGAGATCCTCGGCTGGTTCGAGGAGCGGGGCATCGAGGTCAAGGGGGTCGCGCCCCTGCTGGTCGACTTCCCCTCGGTGCTCGACGGCGTACGGGTGCGGCTGTGCTGGCTCGAAGGGGATCGCGAGCTGGTGTGGTACCACCGGGACGAGCTCGGCTTCGCCGGTCGCAGGCCCCTTCCCTGACCGCGATCCCCTGGGGCCCGATTACTCGATCACGAGGTTGACCGGGATGTTGCCCCGGGTGGCGTTGGAGTAGGGGCAGACCTGGTGGGCGGCCTCGACGAGGGCGGTGCCGGCCTCCCCGTGCAGCTGGTCGGGGAGCTCGACGCGCAGCGTCACGGCGAGCGCCAGGCCCTTGTCCTCCTTGACGAGACCCACCTCGGCGGTCACCGAGGCGTCGGAGACGTCGAGCTTCTGCTTGCGGCCGATCAGCTGGAGCGCGCTGGCGAAGCAGGCGGCGTATCCGGCCGCGAACAGCTGCTCGGGGTTGGTGCCCTCGCCGGAGCCGCCCATCTCCTGCGGCGGGGCGAGGGTCACGTCGAGGCGCTTGTCGGACGAGACCGCCCGTCCTTCCCGGCCGCCGGCGTTGGCGGTGGCGATGGCGGTGTAAAGCACACTCATCGGGATCTCCTTCTCAATTTTGGGCAACTCAATTGTGCGCAATTTAGTTGATAACAGTCAAGTTCGGTACAATCGTGATGTGAAGATCTCCGTCGAGAACCTGGTCTGTTTCGACGTGCACGCGGCGTCTCGCGCGCTGGACGCCGTCTACCGCAAGGTGCTGGCCGAGCTCGGCCTCACCTACCCGCAGTACCTGGTCATGACGGTGCTCTGGGATCGCGAGCCGCTGACGGTCAAGGAACTCGGCGTGAAGCTGCGGCTCGACTCGGGCACCCTGTCGCCGCTGCTGAAGCGGCTGGAGGCGGCGAGCCTGGTACGCCGGGAGCGCAGCGCCGACGACGAGCGGTCCGTGCTGGTGCGGCTCACGTCCAAGGGAGCCCAGCTGGAGGAGCGGGCGTGCGACGTCCCCCTCCAGATCTTCGAGGCGTCCGGTCTCGCCCCCTCGGAGGTCGTCGACCTGCAGAACACCCTGCGCCGCCTCACCGCCTCCCTCGACGAGGCGGCACGGTGAGCACGGCCGACGACGTGCGCCGCGTCGCCGTGGCGCTGCCCAGGACCGAGGAGAGGCTCGTCAGGGACCGGGTGACGTTCCGGGTGGGCCGGATCGTCTATGTCGCGATCTCGCCGGACGAGACCTCGATGGGCTTCGCCTTCCCCAGGGAGGAGCGGGCCGCGCTGGTCGCGGCCGAGCCGGAGAGGTTCCACATGCCCCGGCCCTCCGACGAGCGTTACAACTGGGTCCGGGTCCGGCTCGCGGCGATCGACGAGGCCGAGACGCGGGAGCTCGTCGAGGAGGCCTGGCGGATGGTCGCTCCCAAGAGGCTCGCGGTCGCCCATCTCGGGGAGCCGGTGGTCAGGAGGTTCCGCTGAGGTGGACCTCCCGGGCCAGCTTCGTCGTCTGGGCGGTGGAGCGCTGCCAGGTGGTCCCCGCCGGGTGGGCGGTGAGCAGGACCATGATCCAGCGCTCCCCGGGGCCGACGAGCCCTGTGGTGTGCAGAACCGGGTGCCCCAGGTCGGGAACCGGCCCGGCCTGAGCGGACACGACCTGTGCGGCGGGGGCCGTCTGAGTGGCGGGCACGACCCGCGCGGTGAGCGCGACGTCACCGCCGGACGCGGGCCGAGCCGCGGATGCGGACGTATCGGCGGATGCGGACGTGTCAAAGGCCGCGGCCGTAGAAGTGGATGCGGACGTGTCGAAGGTCGCGGCCGTGGAAGCGGGTGTGGACGTGTCGAAGGTCGCGGCCGTGGAGGCGGTCGCCGGGGAGGCCGCGGGGCGGCAGCGGACCGGGGGTGTGGAGCCGTACCCCGACCAGCCCTGCTTGACCGCCCAGGGCCCGCGCACCCCGCGCGGGATGCCGAAGTACTGGTCGAACCCGTCGGAGCCGCACTGCCCCGACCTGCGCAGGTGGCCCAGGATCAGGTCGCGGACCCCGGGGTCGGCCCGGTCGAGCAGATAGCGGTAGGTCCTGACGACGTCCATCGCGCTGAGCGAGGTGTAACCCCAGAAGCCGGGCTTGTCGGCCGGTGGGGGAGCGGTGTCGGTGAGCCGCAGCTTGCGTGCCATCCGCTGGACGATCCTCCCCTGGCCGCCCCTGGTCCAGAAGGACGTCGCCGCGTTGTCGTCACTCACCCGCAGCATGGCCTTGAGCAGCGCCAGGTCGCGCGAGGGAACGCTCTTGCGTGACTCCAGATGGTCGATCGCGATGAGGATCTTCACCACCGACGCCGACCGGAATCTCCGGTGCGCGTTGCGGTACTCGGTCACCTTCCCCGCCTGCCGGTCGAAGACCACGTACCCGGCGGTCACCCCGGCCGGGACGCGTGGCTTCCCTGGCGCGGTGGCCAAAGCCAAAGCCGAAGCGGGGGCCGTGGCCGAAGCCGGGGCCGTGGCCGCGATGAGGGGAAGAGTCAGTGCGAGTACTGCCAGAAGACGCGTCACGGGACAAATGCCTATCAGATCCCGGTGCCGACGTCAGGGAGACGCCCTCCTCGGATCTCCCCGTCCCGGACGCGAGCGCTCCGGCGGACAGGCTTCGACAAGCTTCGGCGAGCAGGCTCCGGCGATATAACCGACTAAACATGTAGAGATTAAGGGTTTTGGTGTTATTGTCGTCATATGTCGGCAGTTCCCTTGCATCTCGCCGTCGCGCTCGACGGCGCCGGATGGCATCCCGCGGCCTGGCGTGACCCCGCCGCCTCCCCGAAAGACCTGTTCACCGCCGCCTACTGGGCCGCCCTGGTGGCCGAGGCCGAGCACGGCCTCCTCGACTTCGTCACCATCGAGGACTCCCTCGCCCTGCAGACCACGCGCCTGGACGGCCACGACGGCCGTACCGACCAGGTACGCGGGCGTCTCGACGCCGTCCTCGTGGCCTCCAGGATCGCCCCGCTGACGAGCAGGATCGGGCTGGTGCCCACGGCCACCACCACGCACACCGAGCCCTTCCACGTCGCCGCCTCCATCGCCACCCTCGACTACGTCAGTTCCGGGCGGGCCGGATGGCGCCCCCAGATCTCCGGGCGCCACACCGAGGCCGCCCACTTCGGCCGCCGGGAGGTTCCCGAGCTGAGACCGGAGGACCTCGCCGACATCGCCAGGTCCCCCCTGGTGCGAGAGCTGTTCGGCGACGCCGCCGACGCCGTCGAGGCGGTGCGGCGCCTGTGGGACAGCTGGGAGGACGACGCGGTCATCCGCGACGTGGCCACCGGCCGGTTCGTCGACCGCGACAGGCTGCACTACGTCGACTTCGAGGGCGAGCGCTTCACCGTCAAGGGCCCCTCCATCGTGCCGCGCCCGCCCCAGGGCCAGCCGCTGGTCACCGCGCTGGCCCACGCCCGGCTGCCGTACGAGTTCGCCGCTCGCGGCGCCGACGTCGTCTACGTCACGCCGCACGACACCGGGCAGGTACGGGCCATCGTGGGTGAGGTGCGCGAGATCGAGGGCGAGGTGCGTGACCCGGACGCCGGAGAGCTGAAGATCTTCGCGGACCTCGTCGTGTTCCTGGGGGAGGGCGGGGACGACGCCCGCGAGCGCAGGGCCCGGCTCGACGAGCTCGACGGTGCCGCCTACACCTCCGACGCCGCCGTCTTCGCGGGCACGCCCGGCGAGCTCGCCGACCTGCTCCTGGAGTGGCGCGCGGCCGGGCTGGAGGGCTTCAGGCTGCGGCCCGCCGTGCTGCCGACCGACCTGAACGCCATCACGCGCGGCCTGGTGCCCGAGCTCCAGGCGCGCGACGCCTTCCGCCGCGCGTACGAGGCGGACACGCTGCGCGGCCACCTCCGCCTGCCCCGACCCGCCAGCCGCTACGCAGGGAGCCGACGATGAAGCAGGTCATCCTCGCCGCCCACTTCCCGGGCGTGAACAACCACACGGTCTGGAGCGATCCCGCCTCGGGCAGCCAGATCGACTTCGCCTCCTTCACCCACCTGGCACGGACCGCCGAACGCGGGAGGTTCGACTTCTTCTTCCTCGCGGACGGGCAACGGCTGCGCGAGCAGCGCGGGAAGATCCACGACCTCGACGTGGTCGGCCGCCCCGACTCGCTCACCGTACTCTCCGGCCTCGCCGCGGTCACCGACCACCTGGGCCTGGCCGGGACGATCAACGCCACCTTCAACGAGCCGTACGAGCTCGCCCGCAAGCTCGCCACCCTCGACCACCTGTCCGGCGGCCGGGCCGGGTGGAACGTCGTCACCTCCTCCGACGCGTTCACCGGGGAGAACTTCCGCAGGGGCGGTTTCCTGGAGCACGCGCAGCGCTACGAGCGGGCCGAGGAGTTCGTGCGGACCGTCAACGAGCTCTGGGACTCGTGGGCCGCCGAGGACCTCGTCGCCGACCCGGGGGCGGGCACGTTCGCCAGGCGGGAGGCGGGGGAGTTCGCCCACCGGGGCACCCACTTCGACATCGGCGGCCACTTCACCGTGCCGCGCAGCCCGCAGGGGCGCCCGCTCACCATCCAGGCCGGGGACTCCGAGGGCGGCAGGGCCTTCGCCGCGGCCACCGCCGACGCCATCTTCTCCCGGCACAGCAGGCTCCAGGACGGGCAGGCCTTCTACCGGGACGTCAAGTCGAGGCTGGCCGCGCACGGCCGGTCGCCCGACTCCCTGAAGATCCTGCCCGGCGCCACGTTCGCGCTCGGCGACACCGACGCCGAGGCCCAGGAGAACGCCGACCACATCCGCCGCCAGCAGGTCAGCCCGCAGACCGCGATCCTGCTGCTGGAGCAGCTGTGGAACCGAGACCTGTCGGCCTACGACCCCGAGGGCCCGCTGCCCGAGATCGACCCGGACGTCTCGGACGACTCGATCATCAAGGGCCGGACCCGGATGTCCCGCGACCCGCTCAAGACCGCGGCGGAGTGGCGGGCCCTGGCCGAGGCCAAGAAGCTCGGCATCCGCGACCTGATCATCGAGGTGACCGGGAGGCAGTCCTTCATCGGCTCGCCCTCGCGCGTCGCCGAGGAGATCAACGAGTTCGTGCAGGGCGACGCCTCCGACGGCTTCATCCTGGTGCCGCACCTCACCCCCGGCGGCCTGGACGACTTCGTCGACCGGGTCGTACCGCTGCTGCAGGAGCGCGGGGTCCTCCGCGCCGAGTACGAGACCACCACGCTGCGCGGCCACCTGGGCCTGGAGAACGAACGATGAAATTTCTGGCCATCACCCTGATCGTCCACGGCCCCGACCCCATCACCGGCGAGCTCAAGTCGACCAACGCGCGCCTGCGCGAGGTCGTCGAGAACGCCGTGCTCGCCGAGGAGCTCGGCTTCGACGGCTTCGGCGTCGGGGAGCGGCACGAGCGCCCGTTCATCTCCTCCTCCCCGCCGGTCGTGCTCAGCCACATCGCGGCCAGGACGTCGGCGATCAGGCTGTTCACCGCGGTCACCACGCTGAGCCTGCTGGACCCGGTACGCGCCTACGAGGACTACGCCACCCTCGACCACCTCTCCGGCGGCCGTCTGGAACTCATCATCGGCAAGGGCAACGGCGCCGCGCAGGCCCAGCTGTTCCACGTGACCGGCGAGGACCAGTGGGACCGCAACCGGGAGGGCTACGAGCTGTTCCGCCGCCTGTGGCGGGAGGACAGGGTGACCTGGTCGGGGAGGTTCCGGCCGTCCCTGACCGACGCGGAGACCTGGCCGCGCCCGCTGCAGAGGCCCATCCGCGTCTGGCACGGCAGCGCCACCAGCAAGGAGTCGGTGGAGCTCGCCGCCCTGTACGGCGACCCCCTCTTCTCCGCCAACGTCAGCAACCCCGTCGAGCCGTACGAGGAACTGGTCCGCCACTACCGCGAGCGCTGGGAGTTCCACGGCCACGACCCCGCCGACGCGCTGGTGGGCGCGGGCACCGCGGGCTACTACGCGACGAAGAACTCCCAGGACGCGATCGAGACCTACCGGCCGATCTTCAACGCCCGGCTGGAGCTGTTCAAGAAGGTCGGGGTGACCCCGGTCTTCCACACCCTGGAGGACGCGATCGAACGCAGCTCCATCCTGGTCGGCAGCCCGCAGCAGATCATCGACAAGGTCCACCGCTACCACGAGCGGCTCGGGCACGAGGTGATGCACCTGCACGCCGACGCCGACGGCCTCACCGACAAGCAGCACCGCGCGGCCCTGGAACTCTTCCAGAGCGACATCGCCCCCGTGCTGCGCGCGGAGATCCCCAGCAGGCCGTTCCCCCGGCACGGGAACGCCGAACACGGGAACGCCGAACACGGGAACGCCGAACACGGGAACGCCGAACAATCCGGGAGCCCGAGCCCCGAGGGTTCGCGGCACGAGGACGCGCGGGACGGGGGACGGGCATGACCTCCCTGTCGATCCTCGACCTCGCCCCCATCCCCTCCGGCGGCACCGCGGGCGACGCGCTGCGCAACACCCTGGACCTGGCCCGGCGGGCCGAGGGGTTCGGCTACCACCGCTACTGGGTGGCCGAGCACCACCTCGCGCCCGGCGTCGCCAGCGCCGCCCCCGCCGTGCTCATCGCCCTGGTGGCCGCCGCGACCAGCACGATCAGGGTCGGCTCGGGAGCCGTCCAGCTCGGTCACCAGACCGCGCTGTCGGTGGTCGAGCAGTTCGGTCTCGTCGACGCCCTCCACCCGGGCCGCATCGACCTCGGCCTGGGCCGTTCCGGCCAGCGCAAGGCCGAGTTCGCGGAGCTGGCGAGGAAGGCCCCGCCCCCGCTGAAGCCCGCCAGGGTCGTGGACGGGCTGCTCATCCCCGAGCCCTTCTCCTTCGCGGCGCTCGCCAGGTCGCCGCTGTTCTCCCTGTACGGCGCGCTGCTGCAGCAGCCCGGCGCGGAGAGCCCCGACTTCGCCGACCAGGTCGACGACATCGCGGCACTGCTGGCCGGGACCTACCGTTCCCCCGACGGGGTGGCCGCGCACGCCACGCCGGGCGAGGGCGCGGACCTGGCGCTGTGGATCCTGGGCAGCAGCGGCGGGCAGAGCGCGCAGGTGGCGGGGGAGCGCGGACTGCCCTTCGCGGCGAACTACCATGTCAGCCCGTCCGGGGTGCTGGAGGCCGCGGAGGCCTACCGGGAGGCGTTCAAGCCCTCGGAGGTCCTCGCCGAGCCCTACCTGGTCGTCTCGGCCGACGTCGTCGTGGCCGAGGACGACGAGACGGCGAGGGAGCTCGCCTCCCCGTACGGGCTCTGGGTCCGCAGCATCCGCACCGGCGCCGGGGCGATCCCGTTCCCGACACCGGCCGAGGCGGCGGCCCACGAGTGGACGGAGGAGGACCGCGCGCTGGTCGCCGACCGGCTCGCCACCCAGTTCGTCGGCTCCCCGCGGACCGTCGCGGAGAGGCTGCGCGTGCTGCGCGACGTCACCGGCGCCGACGAGCTGCTCGTCACCACCATCACCCACGACCACGCCGACCGGGTCCGCTCCTACGAACTGCTCGCCGCGGAATGGGAAGGAGGCACCGTCACGGACTGAACCCGCTCCACCCACGCCTCTTCCGGCACCCGGCGGTCACCGCCGGGTGCCGGAAGTTTTTCCGGGAATCCGGTACGAAAGACGTCGAGAACGCGTCGCGGGCTCCGACGTCCCCGGTGAGGCGCCCCGCCGGGGACGCCCGATCAGTCACCGGAGAGAGTCCCTGACCGGAAGGAATCCCCGATCGGGGGAGATCTCCGTCAGCGGAGGAGAACCGGAGGAACCGTCCCCTCGGGGGCGGGAAAGGACAGTGCCGTGAAGACCCCTGCCCTCGGCAGCATCCTGTTCGGCAGCGCCGACCCGGCCAGGCTGCACGCCTGGTATCTCGCCGCGCTGCGACCCGAGCACTTCGGGGACGGCTTCATCGACTTCGGCGGTGTCCGGGTGCTCTTCGAGGCCCGCGACGACGTCGCCCCGGCGGCCGCCGAGCCCGGACGGGTGATCTTCAACTTCCACGTGGAGGACGCCCGCGCCACGGCCGCGCACCTCGACGGTCTGGGGGTGACCTGGCTGGTCGAGGTCGAGAGACGGGAGGCCGGGCTGTTCGGCACGCTGGTCGACCCGGACGGCAACTATCTCCAGATCATCGAGCTCAGCCGCGAGTATCTCGCCGCCGCGCGGCGATGACCGGCCCTTGACGGATCCCGCCGGCCCTTGACGGATCCCGCCGGGCCCGCCGGGACGGCGGGCCCGGCGGATCTCAGGCGCGCTTGGCGATGGCGGTGATGAAGGGCTGGACGAGCCGCGCGGCCAGCGGGCCGAACGCGGCGAGGATGAGCACGTACGCGGCGGCCAGCGGCCCCAGGTCGGGATGGACCCCGGCGGCCACCGCGAGCCCGGCGATCACGATGTTGAACTCGCCCCGGGGGATGAGCGCGATGCCGGCCCGCGCCTGGCCCGCCTTGGCGATACCCGCCCGGCGGGCGGCGTAGGCACCGGTGAGCAGCTTCGTGATCATGCTGATCAACGCGAGCAGCGCGGCCAGCCCGGCGACCGGCAGGATCTTGGTCGGGTCGGTCTGCAGGCCGAAGAAGACGAAGAACACCGCGGCGAACAGGTCGCGGATCGGGGTGAGCAGCGCCTGGGCGTCCTCGGCCAGCTCCCCGGAGAGCGCGATGCCGACCAGGAAGGCGCCGACCGCGGCCGAGACCTGCAGCTGCTGGGCCACCCCGGCGACCAGCAGCGCGAGCCCGATGACCTTCAGCAGCAGCACCTCGGAGTTGGGGCTGGAGACGAACGCCTCGATGGCCTTGCCGTAGCGGAGCGCGACCAGCAGCACGACGCTGACCGCGGCCAGCGCGATCGCCACGGTGACCGCGCCGCTGGCGAGGCTCAGCCCGGCGAGCACCGCGGTGAGGACCGGCAGGTAGATCGCCATCGTGAGGTCCTCGAAGACCAGCAGCGACAGCACCACCGGCGTCTCGCGGTTACCGATCCACCCCAGGTCGGACAGGACCTTCGCGGTGATGCCCGAGGAGGTCGCGTACGTGACACCGGCCATCGCGATGGCGGCCACCGGACCCCAGCCCAGCAGCAGCGCGGCGATCGCGCCCGGCGCGGCGTTGAGCACCAGGTCGACGACGCCCGCGCGCGCGTTGCCCTTCAGGCTCGTCACGAGCTCGTCGGCGTTGTACTCCAGGCCGAGGGTGAGCAACAGCAGGATGACGCCGAGCTCGGCGCCGACCGCGATGAACTCCTCGCTGGTGGCGAGGGGCAGGATGCCGCCGGTGCCGAAGGCCAGGCCGGCGATGAGGTAGAGGGGGATGGGCGAGATGCCCACCTTCAGGGCGAGTGCTCCGAGTATGCCGAGCCCGAGAAGGACAGCACCGAGCTCAAGGAAGAGAATCGCAGTGTGCACCCGGTGCCCTACCCGCCGGAAAGGATGTCGGAGACGGCGGATGTGCTCTCGGGGCTGCCCACCACGACCACCACGTCGCCCTCGGCCAGCCCGAAGTCGGGGGCGGGGCTGGCGAACACCTGGCCGTCGCGCACCACGGCCACGATCGAGGCGCCGGTGCGGGTGCGGACGCGCGCGTCACCCATCGGGCGGCCGGCGTACGGGGAGCCGGGCAGGATCGGCAGCTGCAGGCTGACCAGGCCCTCGACCTCGCGGTGCAGGTCGTTGAGGCGCTGCACGATGCGCGGGGCGCCGAGCAGCTCGGCGAGCGCGTCGGCCTCCTCGTCGTTCATCTTGACGGTCTCGCACGCGCGGTCGGGATCGTCGGGGTCGTATATCACCAGGTCACGCCGTCCGGTGCGGTGAGAGACGATCCCGATGCGCCTGCCCGACCGCGTCGTGAACTCGTGCCGCAGTCCTATACCGGGCAGTGCCGTCTGCTCGACCTCCACCGTGCCAGCTCCTCCGCTTGCGTGTGCGTTCGTCCTTTACCGAAAACCTACCAATCATGGGCCGGAGCCACGTTACCGACTAAACCCTGTATTTCCGATTGACTTTGTGGGTTATTTGCCGCACGATGAACGGGAATCCAACCTCCCGCCGTGAATGAGGTTCTCCTTGTCCGCTCCCGCCGTCGACGCGGGGATGCGACAGCGGGCCGTGCCGGCACGGTCGCGCGTCCCCCTGTCCTCCGCCGCCTGGCAGCGTCTCGTCAGCCCCCTGGTCATCGTCGTCGTCTGGCAGGTCGCCAGCGCCACCGGGCTCCTCCCGGAACGGCTCCTCGCCTCACCCCTGAAGATCCTCACCACCGCCGCGGGGCTCGTCCAGGAGGGTGTCCTGCCCGAGGCGATCGCCGTCTCGCTCCAGCGGGCCGCGATCGGCTTCACCCTGGGCGCCGTCGCCGGGATCGGGCTGGCCCTGGTCGCCGGGCTCAGCCGCGTGGGCGAGAACGCCGTCGACCCCCCGCTGCAGATGCTGCGGGCGCTCCCGCTGTTCGGGCTGATCCCGCTGTTCATCCTCTGGTTCGGCATCGGGGAGATCCCCAAGGTGGCCCTGGTCGCCCTCGGCGTGCTCTTCCCGCTCTACCTCAACACCTTCTCCGGGATCCGCGGCGTCGACGGCAAGCTCGCCGAGGTGGCCCGGGTGCTGCGGCTGAGCCGCACGGAGACGGTCACCCAGATCGTCCTGCCGGGCGCGCTGGCGCAGACCCTCGTCGGCCTGCGGCAGAGCCTGGGCGTGGCCTGGCTGGCGCTGATCGTGGCCGAGCAGATCAACGCGGACGCCGGGCTGGGATACATGATCAACAATGCCCGGGAGTTCCTGCGCACCGACGTGGTCGTCGTCGGCCTGATCGTCTACGCGATCCTCGGCCTGCTCACCGACGCCGTGGTACGCCTGCTGGAGAGGAGGGCCCTGTCATGGCGGCAGAACTTCCTGTCACGCTGACCTCGCCCCACACCGAGACCCCGTCCCACACCGAGATCCCCGCCCGCACCGGGACCTCTGCCCGTACCGAGGCCCGGTCCGCCGCGGGGGGCCGGCCCTCCGGCGAGATCCCGTCCCGTACGGTGGCTCCGGCGGCGGCGGTCAGGGGGCTCACCCGCGCGTTCGGCGAGCGGAAGGTCCTCGACGGGATCGACCTGGAGATCGGTCAGGGCGAGTTCGTCGCCCTGCTCGGCCGGAGCGGCTCTGGCAAGTCCACCCTCCTGCGGGTGCTCGCGGGGCTCGACCCCGGCGCCGAGGGTGGGGTCGAGGTGGGCGGCACGGTCGCCGTGGCCTTCCAGGAGCCCCGGCTCGTGCCGTGGAGGCGGGTCCTGGCCAACGTCGCCCTCGGCCTGCGCGCCCCCGACCCGGGAGCCGCCGCGCTGGCCGCGCTGGAGGAGGTCGGCCTCGGCGCGCTGCGCGGCGCCTGGCCGCTCACCCTGTCGGGCGGCGAGGCCCAGCGGGCCTCCCTGGCCAGGGCGCTGGTCCGCGAGCCAGGCCTGCTCCTGCTGGACGAGCCGTTCAGCGCCCTGGACGCGCTGACCCGCATCACCATCCACCGGCTCGTGCTCGACCTGTGGGCGAGGCACCGGCCCGGAATCCTGCTCGTCACCCACGACGTGGACGAGGCCATGCTGCTGGCCGACCGTGTCCTGGTGCTCGACGGGGGCGTCATCGCCCACGAGTCCAGGGTCGAGCTGCCCCGGCCCCGCCACCGTGACCACCCCGATCTCGTCGCACTGCGCTCCACCCTGCTCGACCGGTTAGGCGTCATCCCGGAGGGAACCGCATGAAACATCGCATCACCGCCCTGATCGCCGCGGCCCTGCTCCTGACCGTCACCGCCGCCTGCGGGGCGGGGGAGGAGCAGGCCGTACGCGCCGACGGCTCGGTCGACCTGTCCCAGGTGACGCTGCGCGTCGGCGACCAGAAGGGCACGGGCCTGCAGGCGCTGCTGACCGCGGCCGGCCAGCTCGACGACGTCAAGTACAAGGTGACCTGGTCCCAGTTCACCTCGGGGCCGCCGCTCCTGGAGGCCATCAACGCCGGCTCCCTGGACTTCGGCGCGGTGGGCAACGCCCCGCCGGTCTTCGCGGCGTCCGCCGGGGCGAAGATCTCCATCGTCGCGGTCTCGGAGAAGCAGGTCGGGGGCCAGGCCATCGTCGTCCCGGCCGACTCGCCCATCAAGGCCCCGGCCGACCTGCGCGGCAAGCGCGTCGCCGTCGCCAAGGGCAGCTCCTCGAACTTCCACCTGCTGGCCGTGCTGAAGAAGGAGGGCCTGAGCTTCGAGGACATCCAGCCCCAGTACCTCCAGCCGCCGGACGCCCTCGCCGCGCTCTCCTCCGGCAAGATCGACGCCTGGGCCATCTGGGACCCCTACACCGCCCAGGCCGAGGTCCAGACCAAGGCGCGCATCCTGATCGACGGCGAGGGCTACGCCAACGGCTTCGAGTTCCAGATCACCGGCAGGGACACCCTGGCCGACCCGGCCCGCACGGCGGCGCTGGGCGACTGGGTGACGCGGATCCGCAAGGCGCACAAGTGGGCCAACGACAACCAGGACGAGTGCGCGATTGTCATTTAGTCATATAGGTTTGACCTGCCACGATGTGGCGTGTTCGACGTGGGTGATTGACCGGGGAGCTGTCGGGGGACAGTGAGCGACTGGCCAGGGGTGAGTTGCCGTCGTACTCTTGTCGTCGTCCAGCACGGAATAACTTCGCTGTATGACCCGCTGGATCTCGTGGCCGCGATTGTCACGACGCCATACAGCTGGCTGACATATGGACGCTCCCGGCCACAGCGCGGGGGCGTTGCGCTGTCTGGGAGGGGGCACACAGGCGTGGGTATCTTCATGCGCGCCTCACGCGGACGCGGGCGCCTCGTCTTGGGAGCGACCATCAGGGGAACCGACGACCATCGTCCCCATAGCCCTCCTGCGCCTCTGAGGCCGCCGGAGAGCGCCAAAACCCTCCCGGCGGGTCATCTGCCTTCCCCAGGTGTTCGCTGGGCGCTCTACGCGCGATCTGGGGGCGGAGATCTGGCACAGGCCGCGCAGCAGTTCGCCGTCATGGAGGACGCCGTCGCCCGGCTTGGCGGCACGATCGTCTCCCGCTTCAGTGACCTGGGCCTGGCGGGGGCCGGCAGGAGCCAGCTGATCGACGCCGCCCGCCAGGGCCGGGTCGACCGTGTCATGGTGTGGGACTTGCACCAGCTCGGCCGTCAGCACGATGCCGCGGCGCAGACGGTGGAGACCCTGCGCGGCCTCGGCGTCGGTGTGACCCTCGCGAAGACCGGCCAGGACGTCGACGACCCCCTCATCGCCCTGACCAGCGCAGCCGCCCGGCTCGGCGCGGCTGCGGCCCGGCCGCGCCGCCGACCTCGGAGCGGCCGATGAGCATGCTGTGGACCGGCGCACCGTACGCGTCGATGACACTGGGCTACACCGGCCACCGCTGGGCGATCTACGTGCGGATCTCACGGGACCGGATCGGTGCCGGGCTCGGCGTGCAGCGCCAGGAGACCGAGATCCGCGAGATGATCCACCGCCTCGACCCGGACGCCGTGATCGTCGATGTCTACGACGACAACGACATGAGCGCCAGTAATACGCGAAAGCGCCGCAAGAATTACGAGCGCATGCTTGCCGACATCGAAGCGGGCGCGGTCACCGCAGTCGGCTGCTGGCATTTGGACCGGGTAACGCGACGCAACCTGGAACTGGAACACCTGTGCACCTACGCCGAGAAACTCGGCACATTGTTCAGTGCGGTTCACGGAGATATCGACCTGAGAACGTCGACGGGCAGAATGTCGGCCCGCATGTTCGCGGCGGCGTCCCGCCGAGAGGTCGAGCACAAAGCCGAGCGGCAGAAGGCTGCCAATCGGCAAAAAGCACTACGAGGTGAAAGCTGGTACGGCGGAATGCGCACCTACGGATATGAGAAAGACGGCAAGACCGTCGTTGAATCGGAAGCCGAGGTACTCCGCGAAGTCGCGAAGCGTGTCTTGAAACGGCAATCGCTGCGCTCGATCGTCACCGATTTGGACGCCCGGGGGATCCGCACGTCAACCGGCGGGCCGTGGCAGGCGGTGACACTGCGCCGGGCGTTGCAGAATCCGAAGCTCGCCGGCTGGCGCACCCTCAACGGCGAGAAGGTCGCCAAAGGCACATGGGACGCGATCATCGACGACGAGACCCAGGCGAAACTCGTGGCCCTCTTCGCCGACCCCATCCGCAACACAGGTGGCGGCGGAAACCTCTCGGTCCGCAAGTACCTGCTGTCGGGTGGCCTGCTGGCCTGCGGCATGCCCGGCTGCGGAAAACCCCTGCAGTCCCAGCCGAGCAACGCCGGATCCCGAGGCTACGTGTGCCGCAAAAACCCGCCCAACGGCGGGTGCGGCCGTATCCGAATCGCCGCCGAGGCGCTGGAGGAGGAAGTGGCCGCGCGTGTCATGGCCCGATTCGCCTCACCGGTCGTCGCACGCCGCCTTCACAGCGCGATGAGCGCGCAAAGCGAAGAGCAGATCCTCGACCAGATCAAGGAACACGAGGAGAACATCGTCAGCCTCGCCAGCGACTGGGTCGCGAGGAAGATTTCCAAGGAGGCGTTCCAGGCGGCTGACCGCACCACGCAAAACGAGATCACCAAACTGCGCGCGCAGATCAACCAGGCCAACCGCCTTTCAACGCTGCCCGAAGGCCTCGGCCCGCGTGAACTCGCCCAGTGGTGGGCCGACGCTCCCTTGGAGCGGCGCCGAGACCTGGTGGCGGCGGTGCTCGACCACATCTCCGTCGGGCCGACGACCAGAGTGGGATTCCGGGGATTGGACCTGGCGCGGCTGAACTGGGTGTGGCGTGATTGACGACGATCGGGGCGAACACGATCAGGTGTCGTGAATCTGCCTCTTCGGCTGCGCGCTGCGCGCTTGTACGCCTACCGTGGGTGACAGTGATCCTGGGAGATCGCCCGTAGGGTTGCCCTCACCGTACGTACCGGAGGGTCCTGTGGATGACGTCGACCGCCTCGCCGCCCGAATCGCAGAGCTCCTGGCCTGTGAGCCGGATATCGAGATGAGCGACAGCGTGGTGGAAGCTGCGGCCCTGATCATCGGAGCCGATGCGGCCCCTACGTCGGCCTTTCCCGCCGTGGCGTGAACCTGCGGGAAGACCACCCCGCTCGGTCCACCCCTTGGTGGAGCGCGACACGCGGAAGGCCGCAGAACCTGTGAAAGGTTCCGCGGCCTTTTCTGCGCGCTCACTCACCTCAGCACCCGTAATGTAACGGACGTTATTGCTAGACATCTACCTGTCGTATAAGAGTTGCGTTCGTTGCGGAGTTCCATCACGCCGAGCGTGACAGGTGGCGCGATCTCGCCACGTCCAGATCGTGCCCCCTCCATCTTCAGGGCTCTCCCGTCGCGCCGGTCGCCGCCGCGGCGCAGGCGACTCCCTTGCCGCTGCCGCTGCCGCGGCCGGCGCGAGCGTGAGGCCGGGACGTGCGAACAGGCTGGCCGAAGAGGCAAGGGATGTTCTGTCTTCCTCGAACTCCATCGCAGGCAGTTGCTGGATCTGTACCGTGTGTAGCCAGCTACAGCAATGGGGTGACAGTGACGATCCGTCTCCCTATGTCTCGCGCCACATGTTCCCACCCCCAGGAGCATGGCTCCGCGAATGGATCATGACATGGACAGGGGAAGAGGAGAAATGCTCATGGTGCTCTGGACGATCAGCTTCCGCGACCCGAGCGTGAAGGACACACAGATCACTGCGGCCAGCTACAGCCTGACGCATGAGGGGCGAATCCTGTCGTTCTTCGACGACCGCGGCGGCGAGGTGTTCGCCACCCCCCTCCACAGCGCCGCCCACTGGGCTCCGCACGTTCCCACCTTCGGTGGTGAACTGCGTGGTCCCGCTCCCGCTGCGCCGTACCCGGCCGCCGGGAGCCGCCAGACGATCGAGGCCCAGGCCGCCGCGGCCGCCGGGGCCGCCGGGGCCACCCCTGTCGCCGGAGGTCCCGCGAGCAACCGCCTGGAAGGAAGGCTCGTAGCCACCGGCTGACCTGGCCTCGATCTCGAAAGCCCCGCCGCTGTCGCGCCGCAGCGGCGGGGCTTTCTGTGTCTCACCCCGTCATGTTCAATCGTGACCTCCCGGCCACGCTGCGTAGTATGCTGCGCCCTACACCTAGGAGGGAACAATGATGCACTGATCCCATACTCGTTGCCTAAGGGATGCCCCTTCGAGCGAGCCCGCCGGCACAGACCGGCTCAGGCACCACACGAGCGATGAGCCCGTCCGGGCCCCGCTCACACCTCACCAGGACCTCCCCGCACCGGCGATTCCCCAGCTGCCGGGCAGGGCCCAGCCGCCCGGTCCCCCCGGCCGGAACCGAACGCCGACCATCACCGACTGCCACCAACGGAAGGGCGCTCATGCACCGAACGCCGGAGGCCGCCGAGATCCACGGAAGACGCCTGGCGGTCTCATGGCTGGAGACGCTGCTGGCCCTGGCCGCCGCATGCGTCGCCGCCACACGCTTCCCCTACTCCCAGCACCCGCTCCACCTCGCAGCCCTGTCGCTCCTCCTCCTGATCGGCATGGGGTGTGCCGCTGTCTCCGCGCTGTACGCCTGCACCCACTCGACGAACCCGGTCGCGCTCCGGCTTCTTCGCTACCTCTGCGCGGCCGGCGCCTTCATCGCCTACATCGCCCTCTGACCCGTCCCGAGGATTCAACATGATCCCTCTCTTGGCGCGGCTGCGCCGACAACCCGCCCCCGAGCCGGTCGACCCGCTCGTCGAGGCCGAGCATGCCGAGGCTGCTGCTCTTGCCGCACGCGCCGACTCCGAGCGCTGCAAGATCCTCGCGGCGGCCGCCGTCGCCCAGGCGGAGGCCGACGCGAAAATCGCGGCGATCACCCACCGAGCCAGGCTGCACACCGACGAACGGCAGCGCGCGGCCGAAGCCAAGCGCATCCGTGACGCTGAAGCAGCACGGGTGGCGAAGGTTGCGGCACAGCGCAGCAAGCGCCGCGAAAGCGGCAACCACACCCGCACCCTGATCGCCGAGTACAGCGGGCGGGCCCGGCGGCTGATCGTCAACCTGATCGTGAACGGGGCGGCAGGATTCGGGCAGGCCCGCTTCTTCATCGAGCAGCAGGAGCTGCCCGTGCTGGCGGCCGTCATGCTCGCCGCAGGGCTGGAACTGGTCGCCGTCACGGTGCTGGACTACGGCCTCGCCGCCCGCCGCCAGGGGCGCCCCTACAGGCTCCAGTTCATCGCGGCCGCCCTGCTCGCAGGGGTTGTCGCCGGCCTGAACTACGGGCACTGGTCGGCGACGCAGGGGCAGCAAGCCCTCGCGATCCCGTTTGCCATCCTGTCGCTTCTGTCGCCGGTCTTGTGGGCCTGGTACGCCGCCGCCCGCTACGCCGAAACAGCCTCCATGCTGGAGGTTGACGGGCGTGCGCCAAGCGCCGCCACGCAGCAGCACGCGGGCGGCAAGCCGGTCGCCTCGTTCGACGCCCTGCAATGGCTCCTGTGGCTCCCCGAGACGTTCGCGGCCAAGCGGCAAGCCGTCCGCTACAAGATCGCCGACGCTGAGAGCGCGTACCGTGTCGCCGTCGAGCACCTCACCGACAAACAGAGGAGACGCGACGCCAAGACCGCCGCCAAGCGGGCCGAGGCGCTGGACCGTAAGCAACAGCAGGAACTCCCCAGCGGCGCCCCGAACCCGGGCCGGTACCTGCCGACGCGCGACGAGGTCGCGGCGATGGCCAGTGATCACGAAAAGCGCGAGTCAGCCGAGGACGCCTATCGGCAGGCCCGCCTCGACGGGGTCACCATCCCCGGCAGCCTGCTCGGCACGCACTACGGCATGTCCGAGTCGTGGGGCAGGGCCCGCACCCAGAAGGTGAGAGCGGTCATGCGAGGCCAGCTCGACGACAGCGAAAGCGACGAGACCGAGGGGCAGGCGCAATGACGACCGTCGGAACCCTGGCGGCCCATGCCGCCCCGTGCGAAGCAAGCACCGCGGCGGCCCAGCCGCTCGTCGCGGCCTGCGGCACGTCGGCCGACCAGGCGGCGAGCGTCCTCACCGCTGCGCAGGGGCGGTGACAGTCCGTGGGCGCCGCGCACCACCACCGTTACAATCCGATCGTGATTTTGCCGCCCGAGCCCTCCGAGCAGGAGTGGCAGAAAGCCCGTGACGCGTTGCAGAAGAAGCAGGACAGCCGCTACCAGGCGGACCTGGACCAGATCGCGTTCTACGAGCTGGCGCAGCGACTGCTGAGGCAGCCGGACGGCCTGCTTCGCCCCGGTGCGCGTAGCGAGGTCGAATGTCGGCTGGGCGTGGGCAAGAGCCTGAGCCGCTACATCGAAAGCGCCAACACCGAACAGATGCGCCGCGTGCTTGAGGAGCGGCGCCAGAAGGAACTCGCCGCTCGCGCCGTCGCGCCGTAGGGGCACACCTCCCGCATGGCCAGCAGCTCGCACGTCGGTCGCCATGTCTGGAGCACGTCAAGGGGGCGGTGTGAACGGCTAGGTGGGCGGCGGGAATGCGAACGGCCTGACATGCACCAGCCCCCTAGTGGCCTGGTGCATGTCAGGCCGCACACAGCGTTCTTGGCGGAATCGCCCACCCCTCGCACGCGGTGAGGAGCGCTTTCAGCGTAGCTTCCGCCGACAGCGCTCGGGAGGCGGTGCCCTATCTCCGGATGGAACCGGATGACTCCGGACGGGCAGATGCGAGGTATCCCGCGGCAGTGCCGGGGCTGCGCGGTGGGGAAACACCTGGGCGTCTCCGCCAACAAGTGAGCCCCGCACGCTTAGCCTGAGAGTGTCTACGTCACAGGAAAGGGCGGGGCCATGCCCGAACGTAACACGGTGAGCGAGCTTCCGACACGGGTACGCGAGGTCAGGAAAAGGCGCGGGCTGTCTCAGAAAGCTCTCGCCGAACTGAGTGGCCTGTCAGAGAGTTACGTGGCCAAGCTGGAGCAGGGCAACCATGGTGAAGTGCGCGTAGAGACCGTCCGTAAGATCGCGGAGGCGCTGCAGGTGACCACCAGTCTCCTGATCGGTGGGCGAGGTGACACCGAGCAGGAAGCCGCACCTGACCGGGTCGTGTGGGAGCAGACCTACCGGGCGCTGCTCGGCCGGATGCAGCAGCCGGACGAGGAACCGACCGTCGACGGCGTGGCCGACGGCCTGAGGGCGCTCAAGCCGCTCCTGGCCGACAACCGGTACAAGGAGCTGGCCACGCTGCTGCCGCCGCTGCTGCGGGACGCGGAGGCGCTCAACGGCAACGGCCGCGCCGTGCGGTCGCGGCTGCTGAACGCGACCGGCTGGGTTCTCACCCAGACCAGGCAGTTCGGCATGGCCGAGCCCACGCTGGACCGGGCGATCGACCTGGCCGACGACCGGCTTGACGCGGCCGCCGCCGTCAACACGCGGGTCTGGCTGCACCTGCGGCAAGGCCAGCTCGACCAGGCGCGGACCCTCGCGACGCGGTGGGCCGACGACATCGAGCCGCGGTTCTCGCGGGCGACGACGACCGAACTGGCCCTGTGGGGGCGTCTGCTGCTCGGCATCTCCAACGCCGGGGTGCGCGACAACCGGCCCGGGGAGGCCGCGGACGCGATAAGGCTGGCACGGGCGGCCGCCGCCGGCATCGGCCACGAGGCGCTGTCGGACACCTCGACGACCCGCACGTTCGGGCCGGTGACGGTCGCCATGATCGCTGCGGAGAATGCCGCGGTGCTGAACCAGCCGGATCGGGTGCTGGCGATCGCCGAGCGCATCCCGGCTGATCTGCCGTACGCGCACTCGGCCAGCCGGAACCGCCACCGGCTCGATGTCGCTTCAGCGCTGCTGTCCATGAGGAAGACCAACGAGTCGTTCGCTGTGCTGCAGGATCTCGTCCGCGTCTCGCCTGAGTGGCTGGCCAAGCAGCGGTACGCCCACGACATCGTTGGCCGCCTCGTCGCCAAGCGCAAGCGGAAGCTCAGCTCGGAGATGCGTGAGCTTGCCGATGCTGTCGGTTTGGCCTACTGACCAGGGAAGATAACAGCCACTGACAGTTGCGTTTTTCGCTGAACCAAACTGTCAGTGACGTTCGGTGGTGGACGACCTACGGTCGGAATGTGTTCCACATCACTCTGCGGTCATCGTCGGCGCGATCCGTTCGTCGACGAGACGTGACGCTGAGCTGATCGAAAGGTCGTGTATACATCCACCACCCTCGAAAGCCGACATATGACAAAAAAACATGTGAAAGATGTTAAAGCGCCGCAGGTTCCCCCTAGTCCTGCGGAGCTGACCCAGCGGCTCACCGAAGCCGCCCACGCGCGTGGCCTGACCGTCCGGCAGGTCGCCAACGCGATCCTGCTTTTCTCCCGGCCGGCCGACTACAGCGAAGCCGCCGGAGCCCAGGACCAGGCGGTGGCCCGATCGTTTTTCACCGGCCTGTCTCAGCTGGTCGTCCTCATGAAGGACGCTCGGCCGCGGGCCGACGGCAAGCCGGTCGGCCTGGCCTGGTACTGGTGGTGGAAGGGCGATCGCCTTCCTGAAACAGGGACATCCGACGAGCTGGAGCGTCTCGCCGACGCGGACGACATCGAGGCGGCGGCCGACCAGATTGCGTACGTCCTGAGCCTTGACGGCGAGCCGTCCACCGTCTGAGTACGTCGAGCGCCTGCTGCGCGTCCAGGGCACGGCGAGGGAAGGGCGACGCCTTGGGATCTCCCAGATCCACACCTGATGTGCGGCAGGGCGCCGCCCTCCCTTTGCATTCGTGTCACATCCGCTGGCGGGTTTCCCACGAAACAGGAAATCTGCTCTTCCTCTTATGAACGTGCGAGCCTCCAGGAGCCGACATGGCAGCTGATGCTCGTAGGGTTCCGCGGCTCGATCGCTGCCTCGGCGCGGAGGCGCCGCCACGGAATCCAGGCCCCCACCGCAGCGGACGCTGTTGGTTAATTCTGCCCCGTTGGATCGCATCCAACGGGGCGGAGGGCTGCGAAGGGTGAGGTTCGGGTGCGGGCCAGGGGTACGCCGGTAAGCCAGGCATCAAGGCGGGCGAGGTTGATGGCGGCACCGGTGAGGTGGTGTTGCAGCCGGGTTTTGGCGAGACCGCGATAGCGAGATCTGCGAAGACCGAACACCTGGACGGCCTGCGAGATGGTGCCTTCGACGCCGGCGCGGTGGCCGTAACGGCGACGCCAGTGGTCGGTGTCCTGCTCGGTGCGGGCTTGCTGGAGGATGTCGTGCTCGGCCCTCGGCCGCAAGGTCAGGTTGCGGCCGGTTTGTGAGTCGGTGCACGAGGGCCGCAGTTCGCAAGGGCCGCAGTGCCGGGCGGCGAAACGGACGGGGTACCCCGGTGGCTTTGGGCTTCGCGCCATTGAACGCTGGTCTGGCCGCCGAGGCAGATGGCCTGGCGCTGGTCCCAGTTGATGGTGAAACGGGTGCTGTCGAAGAAGTCACCGCTGGCCTGGTGCCGGTTGGTGTTCTTCCCGACTGGTCCGACGAGGTTGATGCCGTGATCGCGGCGGGCGTGGTGGATCTGTTCGGCATCGACGTATCCAGCGTCTACCAGGTGCTCACCGGGCACCAGCCCCTGCTCGGCCAGGGCCGAGTGGATGTCTTCCAAGACGGCGTCGTCGTTGACCGGCGCCGGGGTGGTGTGGACATGCGTGATCAGGTGCGGAGCGTCGGGCTCACAGGTCTCACTCAAGTGGACCTTGTAGCCGGACCAGCCCAGGTCCCGCTTCGCCCCGGTGGTCGCGTCCTCGGAGCGGTGTAAAAGGCTCGACGAGGTAGGTGCCGTGGGTTGATCTTAAGCGGCTGCCGTTTGGGGTGTCGAGTCGGTGGCCGGGGTGGCTGTCGGGCGGAGCAGGCTGGGTGGGGTAAGCAGGGCTCGGCGCAGGTCCTGCAGGGTGCGCAGGCCTTTGGAGGTCATGGTGAAACCGCGCCAGCCGCGGGCGGCGCGCTCCAGCACCGCCCAGACCAATGAGAGGGTCTGTCCAGTTAACGGCTCTGTCTCGTATTCGGTGGTGACGGAAGGTGCCGATAGGTCACGCTGAGTCGTGCGTGATGTCGATGAGCTTGTGCATACGGTGTTTTCGGGCTTATCGCCGCTGGTCATTGAAGACGTCGCAGACGAGGGCGAGCAGATCCGGGTGTGGGCGCGGACCCCAGATGGATCAGTCACTTGCCCGGCTTGCGGGGCCGAGGCGGCGCGGGTGCACGGCTATTACGAGCGGAGCGTGGCCGACATCCCGATCGATGCCCGCCGCGTTGTGGTGCTGGTGCGGATTCGCCGTCTCATCTGCCCCACGCCCGGCTGCCGCCAGACCTTCCGCGAACAGCTTCCCGGTGTGCTGGAGCGCTACCAGCGGCGCACTCCGCGCCTGACCTCGCAGATCGGCGTGGTGGTCCGTGAACTGGCCGGCCGTGCCGGCGCTCGCGCCTTGTCCGCGCTGGCCGTGCACCTGTCCCGGCATACCGCCCTGCGCATCCTGCTGCGCCTGCCGCTACCTCAGCCGCGGGTACCTCGAGTGCTGGGAGTAGACGACTTCGCCCTGCGCCGGCGCCACCGCTACGCCACCGTGCTCATCGACGCCGAAACACGCGAGCGCATCGACGTCCTACCCGGCCGCACCGCCGATCTCCTGGCAGCCTGGCTGCAGGCCCATCCCGGAGTGCAGATCGTGTGCCGGGACGGCTCCGCCACCTACGCCGAAGCGATCCGCCGCGCCCTGCCAGAGGCCATCCAGGTCGCCGACCGCTGGCACCTATGGCACAACTTCAGCGAGGCCGTCTTGAGAGAAGTCGCCGGACACAGCGCCTGCTGGGCCAAAGCCGGACCGCCGCTGCAGGACGGCAAACGCGCCCAGACCACCCGCGAGCGCTGGCACCAGATCCACGACCTCCTCGGCAAAGGCGTCGGCCTGCTGGAGTGCGCACGCCGACTGAACCTAGGTCTGAACACCGTCAAACGCTACGCCCGCGCCCGCGAGCCAGAGCGGCTGCAACGCGCCCCGCAATACCGGCCCACCCTTGTCGACCCCTACCGCGACCACCTTCGGCGCCGCCGCGGCGATGAGCCCGCCGTCCCCGTCCTGCACCTGTTCACCGAGATCAAAGCCCTCGGCTACCAGGGCAGCTTCAACCTGCTCTACCGCTACATCACCCAAGGAAGGGTCGAAGCCGATCGGCTTCCCATCTCCCCACGCCGCCTGGCCCGACTCCTGCTCACCCGGCCCGACCACCTCACCGACGACCAACGGCGCTTGCACGACGACCTCATCACCACCTGCCCCGAGATGATCGACCTGGCCGGGCTGGTGCGCACCTTCGCCGACCTGCTCCGGCCACGCCAGGACAACGCTGACCACCTCGACGCGTGGATCACCACCGCGCGCGGCGCCGATCTACCTCATCTGCACGCCTTCACCCGCGGCCTCGACCAGGACCACGAAGCCGTCCGCGCGGCCGTCACCATGCCCTTCCACAACGGCGGCACCGAAGGCGTGAACACCAAGACCAAGCGAATCATGCGCCAGATGCACGGCCGAGCCGGCTTCACCTTGCTCCGCCACCGCATCCTCTTGGCCTAACGCTCCGTCACCACCGAAAGAGAGACAGAGTTGAGTCGGCCTGGAGCGCGGTGCCGGGATTGCTCCCGGTCCGTTTCTCCAGGCCGCTCGCCGAACCCGCCGTGCGCCTTTCAACGCAACGGGCTCTCCACGGGATCTGCCGTTCAGGCGTGGTCGGGGATCCAGGGATTGGGGATTTTGCTGCCGCGCCAGCGGTATCGGGTGACCGGCGTGCTGGCGATATTGAACAGCTCGATCCCGGCCGCCGTGATGGGCCGCCAGCTCCCGCCGGGAGCTATCAGCCATCGGCGTACGTCCTTCCACCTCCAGCGGTGCCGGACCATCAGCATCGTGATGAGCCTGCGCCAGGTGAACCGGGCAAGGTCTTCGAAGACGCGTTTGGCCACGGCATGCTGAAAGTAGTTGGCCCAGCCGCGCATGATCAGATTAAGTCGTCTCAGCACGGACCCCAGATCCTGCTGCGATTTCCTGTATGTCAGGGCACGGATCTTCGCCTTCACCGAGCGGATGGGCCGCTGAGCAATGAAGGTGTAGACGTGCCAGGTGTTCGTCCCTCGCTTGCGGCGCCACCGGATGTGGAACCCGACGAAGTCGAACCCGTCGCTCAGGTGCACGACCTGGGTCTTGGCCGGTGACAGCCGTAACCCCAAAGGTGCGAGCACGTTGGCGACTTCCTCACCCAGCGCCTCGGCGTCCTGCCGTCTGCCATGCACCAAGACCACGAAATCGTCCGCGTAACGAACGATCCGCCAGGTCGGCAGGCCCTTTCGGCGGCGGGTCGCGCGCCGACTCTCGGTAGACATCGCCCCACCATCGGCCCATGGCCCGTGCAGGCGCTCATCGAGCGCCGACAGGGCGGTGTTGGCCAGCAGCGGGGACAAGATGCCGCCCTGCGGCGTGCCGGTGGGGGTGTCCTTGAGCTGGCCAAGCTCGGTGAAGATGCCGGCCTTTAAGAACGCCTTCACCAGCGCCAGAACGCGTTTGTCTTTCACCCGGCCGCGCACGCGGTCCATCAGGGCCGCATGCTCGATCGAGTCGAAGCACGCCTCGATGTCGGCATCCAGCACCCACTGATAGCCGCGGGTGCCGAAATGATGGATCTCGGCGATTGCGTCCTGGGCTCGTCGCCGGGGCCGGAACCCGAACGAGACCGGCTGGAAGTCGGCCTCGAAGATGGGTTCCAGCACCAGTTTCAGCGCCGCCTGCACGACCCGGTCAGTCACCGTCGGAATCCCGAGGCGGCGCACCTTCCCTGACCCGCCGGGCTTGGGAATCACGCGCTCTCGCACCGGCAGTGGCCGAAACGAACCCTGCTTCAGGCGAGTTCGCAGGTCGTCCAGCAACCCCGTGATCCCGATGCATTCCTCGACGTCGGCGACCGTCAGACGATCGACGCCCGGAGTGCGGGACCCGGCATTGCCCGCGACCCGGTCAAACGCCACCAGCAGCGTCGCCGGATCGTGCACGAGGTTGAACAGGTCGTCGAACCTGCGGCCGGGCTCGGCCGCCGCCCAACGGTGAAGCTTGGCCTGCATCTCCGATACCCGACGGCGCGGCCCGAGCGGGACCGCCTCCGGCCAGGCGCCGCCATTCGGTGGCGCGTCTTTCGGCATTGCAGCATCCATCCCTTCGCGTTCCCGCTGCCGCCCTTGGCCATGTGACCGGCTTTCCCGGCCTCGGACTACTACGGCGGCTCCGCCCCGTCCCGGACCGATCGGCGGTCGGTGCGCTCAGCCCGTCTCTCCTCGCTGGTCACGAGGTTGCGGGCCAGATCCGGGACGGTTCCCGTGTTCGCTGTGATTCGCTCGATGAAGGAGGAGCCCGGCTTTGTCCCAGCGGCATCGCCATGAGTACGCCGTAGTCCTTCCTCATGGCCTCCCTGGTGCCATCGGCAAGCACCCCAGGAGTTCCCCATCCCACACGAAGATGGGTGCGCACCGCCTCCGGCCCTGATCCGCCAGGTTCGAGCCGGTGTACTTTTGAGGGACGTTACGACGCCGGTTCCTCGCGTACTCCTCTCCATCCCGCTCACCAGACCCGCACCATCTGGCAGTACTGGCACGTCCCGGCTTTGTCGGGGCTGCTCCCGCCCTCCCCGGCACCACCCGGATCAGGCTGCCCCCAGCTCCACTTCCCTGCTACGACAGGGCAAGCGGCGAAGGTCTTTCACCTCCACTCGAAACACAACGCCTCACGGCGCACGCCGAAAACCGTACAGTCCCTCATCACGCAGGCCCCGGATTTACCAACAGCGTCCGCAGCGGTGGGGGCCTTGCCATGTCCTGGGGTGGTCCGGGCCTTCCTGGAAGCGGTGTCACCTTGACAGGTCGTCTAGTGCTTTGTTCCTTTTTGGGCGGCAAGATCAGGCGTACGATCAGTGCCCAGTAGGTCGTTGATGGGCGGTGAGGCAGTGCCGAAGCTCC